>VFZY01000174.1 GCA_016870915.1 Acidobacteriota bacterium
CTGGATCACCACCTCTGGACTCTCGCCCGCTTGCACTCGCTCGACGGCGCGGATGCGGATCTCTTCCAAGGTCTTGTGATCAAGAGATCGGGCATCTCGCTTGGGCATGATCCATTTTACCAGATGTCTACCTACTTATGCACTCATTAATAACAAGCAACTGGAGCCGGGAAAAAAATCCACACCACCAGGGGGCGGTGCGTAACCTTCAAAGTTCTCCAGCGTCCCTGCTCCGCCGAGGATGGTTTGGAGGTCCGGGCGGGTGAGAATCTGTCCGGCGAAAGCGCCGGAGCCAAGACCTGCTGATAGCACAAGCAGAACCAGTTTATTCATTTGCGTTCGACTCCTTTGACTTAGTTAGTCTAGCAGATGGGTTTGAGCATTCGGCTGATCGATGGCCTGGTGGAGGAAAGCGACGAGACCAAGCCCGGAGTGGTGCTGGGATGCGATGCCTTCGGCAACGTGGTGGGGACGACGAATCAGCGGGCGCAGCGGAAGCCCAGGTTTGGTGTCTTCTGGGTGTCGCGGACCCAGTTGCGGTAGAAGACGGTGACTCGGCGGGCCTGGTCGGACCAGGCACCGCCACGGATGACGCGATACTGCCCGGTCCTGGGCCCTCGCGGATTGGTGTCTTCGCCGCTGCCGTAGTAGTCGCGGTCAAACCAGTCGGCGGTCCACTCGGCGACGGAGCCGGCCATGTCGTGGAGGCCGAAGGCGTTCGGGGCGAAGCGTCCCACGGGACCGGGACCGGTCTGCACGTTGAACAGGGCATCGGCGGCGGCCAGTTTGTCGCCGTTGGGATAGTCCTTGCCTTCCAGGCCGCCTCGCGCGGCGCGTTCCCATTCGGCTTCGGTGGGCAGGCGTTTGCCGGCCCAGGCGCAGTAGGCGGCGGCATCGTGCCAATCGACGTTATAGACCGGGTATTGTTCCGTGCCCGCGGGGACCTTGCCGCCGGGCCAATGGCGCGGCACGGCGCGGCCGGTGGCGGCGGCGAAGCGGGCATAGTCCGCCTGCGTGGTCTCGCGGCGATCGAGGCGAAACTCGGGCATTTGGACGGCGCGCACGGGGCGGTCATCCAGAAGCACGTGGGGCCGCATGTTGGTTTTGTCGTCCGAAGTGGACTTGACGCGGCCCATGGTGAAGGAACCGGCGGGGATGACGGCCATGTCGTCCTGCGCCCACAGGGGCAGGGCGAACAGAAGGATGGTCCGCGGCAGGATCGCCATCAGACGAACAGGTCGACGATCTCGTCGTCCATGCAGAACTCGGTGGCGCCGAGAACATCAACGTAACGGTAGGCGCGCTTGGAGGGAGTGCTGGTGATCTCGGTGGTCCAGTCGATGCCGAGTGAGGAATAGATGGTGGCGTAGAGGTTTTCGGTCTTGGGCTGCATGCGGCGATACTTCCAGCCGGTCTCCAGCACTTTCTCGCCGGCGGCATCGGTGCGTCCGATGATGCGCCCGCCCTTGACTCCGCCGCCGGCAAAGAGGGCGAGGTACGCCTCATTGTAGTGGTGGCGGCCGGCGATGCCGTTGAGGGCGCCCGGGACGCGGCCGAACTCGGTGTTGACGGAAATCAGAGTCTCATCGAGCAGGGTTTTGCCGGGCTGCCGTGGTGAGGGGGCAGCGGCGAGATCGCGCAGCAGATTGGCCAGCGCGCGGTCGAATTCGTTGCAGCGGACGTAGTGGTTCGACGATTTCTGGTGATTGTAGATATCGCGATGGTGGTCCCAATCCGGATGCGTGATGTGGATGTAGCGCGTGCCGGCATCGGCTTGAATGAGATTGCGCGCGAGCAGGCAGCCGAGCCCCACGAGATTGTCGCCGTAGCGCTTCTTCTCTTCGGGTTCCATGGCGAAGGCTTTGGGCCAACGGGGGTCGCCGAGGATCTGGAATGCACTGTCCTGGAAGCTGCCGAAGCCGCTGAAGTTGCGGTCGCGGCCGGCGCGGCGCGGGGCCGTGGCTTTCTCCAGTTCCTTGAGCAGGCGGTAGCGTTCTTCGAGCAGTTCCATGGCGAGGCCGCCGGTGGAGCCCGCGCCTTCGGTTTTCAGGTTGATGTCGAGTACGGAGTGCCGGGGGTGCAGGAATCCGGTGGAGAGAGCGCCGCAGCCCGAGGTGTCGAGGTTGCAGCCGACATAGGTGGGAAAGGTATCCGACGGGCGCCGCTTCTTTTCGAGTTCGTGGGCGACGACGGAACCGACCGAGGGGATTTCCGGCGCGATGGGTGGATTGAGAGGGCGGCCGGACTGGTTGTAGTATTGGCCGCGGAAATGCACAACCTCATGGCTTTTCATGGAGCGCACGACGGCGATGCGGTCCATTTCCTTCGACAGTTCCGGCAGAAGACGGTAAGGCAGGAAGAGCCCGGGCTTCACTTCCCGGACGTCGAAGTCTTTCTGGGTGCCTTCGTTTTCCTTGAAGTCGAAGGTGTCGATGTGGCTGATGGCGCCGGCGAGTTCGATGACGACGCAGAAGCGGGCTGACCCGCGCACCTTGGCATGGCCCGCGGCGCGCGCCTGGACTGGCGCGAGGGCCTGGCTGGCAAAGGCGCCGAGCAATCCATGGCCGCCCATCCGGAGCAGATCGCGCCGGGATGCCAACAGTTCGCCTACTCGCCGTTCCATCGCCGTTTCCTAGTAGTTAAAGATAAACTCGGGGCTGTTGATCAGCGCCCACTGGAGATTTTCGGCACCGCGTTTGCGATCGCCCTTGAGGGCCCCGAGCGCGGTCTCCATTTCCGCCGCGGTGGGCTTGCGCGAGAGCGTGCCGGTGTAGAGCCCATCGATGAGGGCGCGGTCATCGGCGGCATCCTTGAGAAGCTGTTCGACGCGGCTGTTGTCGCGAGCGGCCACACGGTCATTCACCAGCCTGGACTGCATGAGGATCATGGCCTGGAGCGAGGAAGGCGGCGTCTTCTTCGGCATGTCGTCCCGGTTGGACTGGCCGAAGACCCGCATGAAGCTTTGGGTGGCGCCGTCGGCCTTCTTGGGCTCCGACATCTGCATGGCCATGGGCACCTTGGATTCGCCCGAGGCGAGTTTGGCGGGCCGCGCCGTGGCGAGCGTGATGGCGTCGTGCAGTTCCGGCGCGGACAGCATGCGCACGAACTTGCGCGCGTAGTAGCCGGCGTACTGGTCGCGCCAGGCGCCCGCGAAATTCGAGGAGAGCTGATAGGCGCTGGACCGGAGGATGGTGCGAACGACGTGGCGGAAGCTGTAGTTGTTCTTCTGGAAATCGCGCGCCATGGCGTCGAGCAGTTCCGGGTTCGAGGGCTGGAGTGTGAAGCCTGGCGCGACCTTTGCGCGATCGTAGCGGGCGAGGTCGAATTCATCGACCGGCTCGACGATGCCGAAGCCCATCAGTTCGCCCCAGATGCGATTGGTGAAGGCACGGGCGAACTGGATGTGGCCGGTCATCATGCGGGCCAGTTCGTCGCGGGCATTGACACCGGCGGCGGGGGCTTCGCCGGTGAGGATGAAGCGCGGTTCGGCGATGCCTTTGCCGGTGCGGGGAACACGAACGATGCTTTCCGCCTTGCGGTCATAGCCCGGCGCCAGATCGTCCACGGTGTATTCCGTGTTGGCCTGATAGCCGTTCTCCCAGTTCATGATCTGGCGTGTCTTGCCGAAGAATGCCGCCTGCTGGAAGAACTGATCGCGCGTCCTGGCGGTGAGGAATGCGTTGACCTTTTCCAGGTGGCGCGCGCCGTCGTGGCAGGAGATGCAGGCAAGGTTGATGCCGAGGAAGACCTTGGAGTAGGTGACGGTGAACTCGTCCACGGTATCGGGCTGATTCACCAGGTCATGGGCGTCCATGGTGGCGGGGTCGTCCTTGGCTTTGACGAAGTCGCGCTGATAGTAGAGGCCCGCGGGTACGCTGAAGCTGCTCTTGCCGGCGCCGGTGAGGAGGTCGGTCACAACCTCGTTATAGGGCCGGTCGAGCGTGAGCCATTCACGCAGCCAGAAGTGGAAGAGGTTGAGGCCGGAGCCCATGCGGCCGCCGGCCCGGAAGAGGTCTTCGAAGTAGTAGGTCCAGCGGTCGATGAAGGCTTCGCTGGCCAGGAGGCGGTCGATTAATTGATCGCGCTTCCCGGGGTGCTTGCTGTCGAGGAAAGCCTGGAGTTCATCGACGGGCGGGATGCGGCCAGTGGTGTCGAGCCAGACGCGCCGGGCAAACTCCTCGTCGGAGGCGAGCGGGGCGTGGGGCACGCCATCGCGGCGCATGCGCCCGAAGATGTGTTCGTCGATGAAGGTGTTGAGAGGGGCTTTGGGTGAGCCGGCGGCGGCGGGCGCCTGGCGGAGTCTGGCCGTGGCCTGACTGGCGGCTTTGGAACGGGCGGGAGCGGGCTGGACGATGGACCGGTGCGCCTGATCGATGTGTTCGGTGGGATGGAGGGGGTCCTGCGCCAGGGAGGGCGCGAGGGCGGCGGGGATGAGCAGCAGGAGTCGCACGGAGCCGATTCCTATTCTACTCTTCCCGGACAGTGCTCCGCGCGCGGCGGTGGTGGACGGGGGCCTTACTCCGGCCGGGAGATGGCGGTGGGCCCGGGCCGTGCGGGCGATCAGGCGGAGTGAGGCGTCATGGGGCTGGTAGGATCAGGGAACCGTGCGACGACACCATCTTATTGACATTCCCTGGCCCTCGTTCGGCCCGGAGCCTTCGCGTGTGGAGATTCCGCTGAGCGAGTATGTAGCACGGCTTTCCGTGCTTCGTGCGGCGATGCGCGACCGCGGTCTGACGCATCTGGTGCTTTATGGGGACCGGGAACATTCGGCGAACTTGCTTTGGGCGGTGCACTTTGATCCTCGTTTTGAGGAGGCGCTGCTGATTGTGGGTGCGGAAGAGGGCCAGCCGCCGCTGCTGCTGACCGGCAATGAGTGTTCGGCCTACTTGCCGGTAAGCCCGCTTCATCGCGCGGGGGCGCTGCGCTCCGAGGTGTACCAGCCGTTTTCGCTGCTGGACCAGCCTCGTGATGCGAGCCGTACCTTGGCCGCCATCTTCCAATCGGAAGGCATTGGTGGGGCAGCCGTGGTGGGCGTGGTGGGATGGAAATACTACGCGGGGCCCGGGCGGATGGATGTGCCGGCTTACATCGCGGACGAGTTGCGCGGCGCGGCGGGGGCGGTGAGCGATGCCACGGATCTGATGATGCATCCCGGCCGTGGTCTTCGCGCGCGGTGTTCGGCGGCGGAGATCGCGTTGTTTGAGGAGTCGAACTGGAAGGCATCGGAAGCGATGCGCCGGATCTTCTTCCAGGCTCGCGAGGGGATGACGGATTTCGAACTGCTGGCCGAGGCGAGATACGACGGCACGCCGCTATCGTGCCACATGACGCTCAAGACGGGGCGGAACCGGATCAGCCTGGCGAGCCCAAGCGGGGCGCGGGTGGAGCGTGGTTACCCGTGGTCAGCCAACGTGGCGTACTGGGGGTCGAATATCTGCCGGGCGAACTGGGTGGCGGAGTCGGCGGGGGACCTGCCCGTTGCGGCTCGGGACTACGTTGATGCATTCGCGGGGCCTTACTACGAAGCGATGGCCGCGTGGCTTGAGGAGTTGCGGCCGGGCGTGCCGGGCGGCCGGCTTTCCGAGTTGATCCAGGAGCGGCTGCCGTTCGACACGTTCCACATTTTTCTCAACGAAGGCCACCTGATTCATTACGATGAGTGGCTGAGTTCGCCGGTTTACCGGGGGTCGGATTTGCCCATCCGATCGGGCATGGTGTTTCAGACCGATGTGATTCCTTCGAACAGCGTCTACTTTTCGACGCGCATGGAGGATGGTCTGGCGATTGCCGATGCGGCTTTGCGGGCGGAACTGGCAGCGGGGTATCCGGCCGCATTCGCCCGCATGGAGGCGCGGCGCGAGTTCGCGCGGCGGACGTTGGGATTGCCCATGGCGGAGGAGCATCTGCCGCTTTCGAACATGTTCGGTCTGGTGGCGCCGTTCCTGCTGCGCCCGAACGTTGTGTTTTCGCTGGCCTGACGAGTTACAATTTCCACCATCATGCTTCACAGACTCTGGTTTGCACTCGCGGCCGCCGCGCTGGCACAGGCCCAGACGGTCCACTCAACACTGACAGGCCGGGTATTGGACCCTTCGGGAGCCGTGATTCCCGAGGCCAAAGTGACGGCGGCGCAGGCGCTGAACAATCTGACCCTGACAACCACGGCGAGCGCGACAGGCGACTATACGTTTGCGCTGCTGCCTCCGGGCAGGTATACGGTGACGGCCAAGCACGCGGGTTTCGCGACGGTGAGCATCAGCAATGTGGTGCTGGATGTGGGTGCTCGGACGGCGCTGGATATCGAGTTGAAGGTGGACTCCACGGGGGCTTCAGTGACGGTTTCGGCGGACGCGGCGACGCTGCAGTTGAAAACGGAGTCGGGCGAGCGGTCCGATATCATCACGAACCGGCAGATCCGCGATCTGGCGTTGAACGGCCGCAACATTCTGGACCTGATGAAGGTGATCCCGGGTGTTGTGTCGAACGTGAGCGGCCAGGTGTCGAATGACGGCGGGGTGCGCAATTTCAACATCAATGGAGCGCGGGGGACCCAGAAGGAGATCTCGATTGACGGCTCCTCGAACGTGATTTCGGGAGCGAATCAGCGCGTGCATGTGACACTGAACCCCGATGCGATTCAGGAAGTGAAGATCCTGACGTCGAACTATCAGGCTGAGTTCGGGAAGACCGCGGGCGGGTTCATTCAGTACACCACGCGGTCCGGCACGGCACAGTTCCATGGGGGTGTGCGCTACTTCCGGCGGCACGACAGCCTGAACGCCAACAACTTTTTTTCGAACGCGCGCGGCTTTCCGCGCCAGATCTATCGCTACAACTATTCCGGATATGACATTGGCGGCCCGGTGCTGCTGCCGGGCACCCGCTTCAACCGGAATCGCGACAAGCTGTTCTTTTTCTGGAATCAGGAGTTCTACCGGCAGGTGATTCCCGGTGGAGCCCGCACGCTACGGATGCCCACGGAGGCGGAGCGGCGAGGGGATTTCTCGCAGACCACGGACGGCAACGGCAACCTGGTGCTGATTCGCGATCCGAACACCGGGCTTCCGTGCACGGCGGCCAACCGCGCGGGATGCTTTGCCGGCAACGTTGTTCCGGCTTCCCGCATTTTCCGGGACGGCCAATCGATTCTGGGCATTCTGCCGCTTCCGAACGACACGGCGGGGGGGGCTCGATACAACCACAGTTCGCAGTTTTCGAACAGAACGCCGCGCCGTGAAGACATCATTCGCGTGGACTACAACATATCCTCACGGACGCGGCTGGCGGCGCGCTATATCCAGAACACGGAGCGAACCGTGCAGCGGTACGGCGGATGCAACAACATTGCCTATGCGTTTCCGCTGGCGGATCTGACCTCGACGCAGGCGCCCCAGAATGCGTCGTTCAATCTGGTGCACTCGTTCACGCCAACGCTGATCAATGAATTGACGGTGGCGCCCAGCCGGAGCCGGACGTCCTGTGTGACATCGAGCGACCGGTTCCTGAGAGGCACGTATGGCCTTACGTTTCCGCTGCCTTTCGGCAACCTTCCGGGCAGCGAGGTGATTCCGTCGTTCCAGTTTGGCGGCATCGCGAACCAGGCGATGCCGACGGCCGATGTGGGCGTGCTTCCGCGCTATTCGGGCGATGCGAACCTCACGATTACGAACAACCTGTCGAAGTTCCTGGGCAAGCATTCCTTCAAAACAGGGTTTTTCTTTCAACGCAACCGCTTTTTCTTTACGGGACGCAGCACGGTGAGCGGTGACATCAACTTCAACAACGACGCCAACAACCCGCTGAACACGGGGCACCCTTTCTCGAACGCGCTGCTTGGCGTTTATTCGCAGTTCGCGCAGGCCAACGCGCAGCCGGAGGGACGCCCGCGATACTACACGACGGAGGGCTTCCTTCAGGACACGTGGAAGGTGTCGCGGCGGCTGACGCTGGATCTGGGTCTGCGCATCTCTTACATGGGCCCGGCCGGCGATGAGAATATCAACAACAACATCTTCCGGCCCGACACGTGGGATCGCACGAAGGCGCCGAGGCTTTATCATCCGGTGCTGGTGGCGGGCGCCCAGCGCGCGGTGGACCCGGCCAACCGGCCGGCCGCGCTGACGGCGGCCAACACGCTGCCGGCGGCATTCGTGGGGCTGCTGGTGCCGGGTTCCGGCGATCCGCTGAACGGTGTGACTCGCGTTCGCGACGGCTATCCACGGGGCGGGTTCGATGCGCGCGGTCCGCAGTGGGGGCCTCGGCTGGGCTTTGCGTACTCGCCTTTCGGTTCACGGACGGTGATCCGGGGCGGGTTTGGAATCTCCTATGAACGCGTGCAGGGCAACGTGCTGCTGGCGCAGGTGAACACCCCGCCCACGCTGCTGACGCCGCGCCTGTTCTATGGACGGCTGGCGGAGCTGGGCGGCGGCTCCGGCGCGCTGGCGCCCACGAATCATGTTGGCTATCCCAGGGAGGGGAAGGTGCCGAACATCTACAGCCAGTCGATTGGCGTGCAGCACCAGTTGGGTGGCGGTGCGATTCTGGATGTTTCCTACGTTGGCACGCTTTCAAGGCATCTGGTTCAGCAGCGGAATCTCAATGCCGTTCCGTACTTCACGACGTTCAGCGCCGCCGCGCAGGACCCAACACGGACCGGCGGCACAGTGCCCGCGGAAGAGCCTGGTCTGCCTGCCGTCTACCGGGCGGCCGGCCACCGGTTCAGCGGCCAGAACGCGCTGCCGCTGAACTTTCTGCGGCCGTTTCCGGGCTTCGCCGAGTTGAATTACCGCGAGTTCTCCGGCTCCTCGAACTATCATTCGCTGCAGGTGGCGTTGAATCGCCGCTTCGCCGGATCGCTGGGGATTGAGCTGGCTTACACGTGGTCGCGCGCGATGAGCGTGAGCGATATCGATTTTGAAGGCGTGCATCCGTACAACACGCGGGCCTACGACTATTCGGTGGCGGAGTTCGACCGGACGCATACGCTGGTGGCCAACTACATCTACGAGATTCCGGCACCGAAGCGGATGCGGCTGCTTCTGGGCGGCTGGCAGGCTTCCGGCGTTTCGCAGTTCTACACCGGGGAGCCGTTTGAACTGGGCCTGGGCATCCAAGGGGTGAATGCGGCGCAGAGGATTGTGGGGTCATACAACCTGCCGGTGCGCCCGTTGCGGCGAGGCGGCGCGGCGGGCAAGGCCAATGGGCTTGAGATCAACCCGGATGCCTACGTGGTGCCGGCGATCGGCGATCTTGGGCCCTACCCGCGCACGTACCTGCGGAACCCGTGGTTCATCAACCACGATCTGGCCATCTTCAAGAACATTCCGCTTGGCGCGGACAGCGTGCGCAAGCTGCAGCTTCGCGTGGAGATGTTCAATTTCCTCAACAGCACGCAGTTCAACGGGATCAATGCGGCCACGCAGCTTGTGGGTCCACGCGGGGAACTGGGCACGCGGGTGTTCGATGTAGGGGCGTCTGAGTTGAAGATCACCAACAATCTGCGCCCGGCGGGAAGCGCGGCTCCGATGGGGCAGTTCTTCGGTGAGTTCTCAAGCGCGCGCGACCCGCGCATTATTCAGTTCGCGGCCAAGATCTACTTTTAGCCGGCAAACACACGCAACCGGTGATCCATGTGTTCGCCGTATCAGCACGACCGCAGCTTCACGTATCGGATTCCGCTACCGTCCGGCTGAATGCACCAGAGCAACAGCAGCATCGATCCATCCGGCAGCAGGGTGACCGAAGGTTCCCCAAAGGAGAAGTCCGTCCACTCGGCATGCCCCGCAGAGGTGCCGTGTTGCGTCACGGTTTTCGCGCTCCATGCGAGTTCGTTGGTCTCGAGTCCGAAGCTGGTGGCGGTGGGTTTGGCCCGAGCAATCCAGACCCCGGGTTCGCCGAACTTCCGCTGGTTGTACGTCATCAGGACCCGCCCGGCCGGTAATGCCGTCAGCGCGACCGACTGGCCCATGGTTTCCGTATTCCCGGTGGCGCTCCACGTGTCGCCGCCGTCGCTGGAAATCGCATAGGCGTTCGGATAGTCGTGGTTGCTTGCGTGGTCGACATGCCAGCCCGCGCACAGCAGCCGTCCATCGGACAGCTCGATCGTCCAGGCTTCGGCTCCGCCTGAATGTTCGGAATCGAATCGAAGCGCATTCCGATGCCGCCAGGCCGCGCCCCGATCATCGGAGACGCAGACCACCACGCGCCGCCGGTCGACCTTCGTTTCCGGATCGAAGTTGTTGTACGGAGAATAGGTCGCGATCCAACGGCCCTTCGAGGTCACACACAGCGGACAGGGTGCCTCGGCGGATCCAGGACCATCCATCGGAACCACCGCGGGCGCGGACCATGTGGCGCCGGCATCGTGCGAGCGCGACCACACCAGATCGTTTTGCATCATGCCCTGCGTTGCGTCCGACCAGAAGGATTCGCCCGGCCGGCCGATGTTCATGCGGATTCCGAACAGAAACGGGCCTGGGCCGATCGAGCAGAAAATCGAGCCGGTTGTGCGGAGGTCCGGAAATGCGGGTACGGGATCGGACCACGTGATGCCGCTGTCCCGCGACCGCGAGAGCATCGGGACGAAATCGTTGATCCCGAGTCCAGACTGGACCATGAACGAAGCGAGCAGTGACCCATCCGGTTGAGCGAGGCAGCGCGGTCCGCAGGCGAACGGGGTTCGCAGTACGAACCCCTGCGCGGTTGTTTCAAGCATGATGACGCAAACCGCGCCCCGCCGCTTCGCCGGTGAGTCTCCCGTCGCGCACGCCGAACTTCCCGTTGACGATTACGTGACGGATTCCTTCGGGATCGCGAGCCGGATCGGAGTAGTCCGCCAGCGTGCCGATGCTGGCATAATCGAACACGGCCAGATCGGCGAACTTGCCCGGTGCGATGACGCCGCGATCCTGGAATCGGAACCGTCGCGCTGCTTGCGCACTCGTCTTGACGATCGCGGCTTCCAGGGGCAGCCAACGCTTGTCACGCACGTATTCGCCGAGAAACTTCGGGTAGGTTCCAAATGCGCGCGGATGCGATAGTCCGTCGTCCAGGACGAATCCATCGGTGATGACCGAGTTGAGCGGATGCGTGAGGACCTTGCGCAGATTGTCCTCGTTGTTGTTGAACGAGATGATGAAGACGTCACCATCCTGCTCCTGAATGATCGTCATCGCCGCGATGGGTGGCGTGAGCCCGCGGTCTTCCGCGATCCGCTGGATCGACTTCCCGATCAGCCCGCGCGCGCTATCGTGTCTGACGCCGCAGATGATGATGTCGTCCCAAGTGTTCGCCAGGCCCTCGTCCGTCTCTTTCGCGATCCGGTCGAACTTTTGCGGATCGGAGAGTTCGCGAAGCAAGCCCGCGGCTCCGCCGTCCTGGCACCACTTGGGCAGGAACTGCAGAAGCGAACACGAGCCCGCGAGGTACGGATACGCATCCATGTTGATGTCGAGGCCGGAGCGATGCGCCGCCTCGATCCGTTCGAGCGCGGCATCGAGCCGGTGCCAGTTCTTCTGCCCCACCACCTGCATGTGCGAGATCTGGACGGGCACGCCCGCGCGGCGCCCCACTTCGATCGACTCCTCCACCGCTTCGATCACCTTGAACTTGTAGTCGCGCATGTGCGTCGTATAGTAGGCGCCGTGCTCACGCACCGGTCCGCACAAGCGCACGATCTCATCGGTGTTCGAAAAGCTGGCGGCGCCGCAATTGAGCCCCGTGGAGAATCCGAGTGACCCGGCCTCGAGCGAGGCGTGGAGCGCCTTCTCCATCACGGCAAAGTCCCCTTCCGATGGCAGGTCACCCCGCATGCGCATTGCGTAGACGCGCAGAGCCGAATGTCCGGTGAGAGCGGCGACATTCAGCACCGGTTGCGCCTTCTCGAGTGCGTCGAAGTAGTTGGCCGCCGACGCCATTCCCTCGACGGGCTCGCCATCGAAGATCTCGCCGGTGATCTTCGGCATATTCGGCAGTGTCGGATAGAGCGAGAATCCACAGTTGCCAATGACCTCGGTAGTCACGCCCTGCAGCAGTTTGTTCGGCTTCCGCGCGAGCACTTCCATGTCTGCGTGGCTGTGAACGTCGATGAAGCCGGGCGCGATGTGCAGGCCCGAACAGTCGACCCGCTCCGCTTCGACGGAGGTATCGATTGCGCCCGCGGCGGCGATCCGGTCGCCCTCGATCAGTAGCGATCCGGCGTAAGCCGCGGCGCCCGTTCCGTCGACGATAGTAGCGTTGGTGAGAAGTGTGCGTTTCATGTCAGGCCTTGGCGGCGAGCGCCGAGTGGTGGAGCTGGATCCGGCGGCCCCACAGACAAACGAGTCCGGCGGCCATCACGATGATCGAATTGGCCGCGAAGACAGAGCTCAAGTCGAAGTTCGGCTTGAGGAACCCGGAGACGAGAATCGCCAGGCCGCCCGTGAACGTATTCATCGCATTCATGATACCGATGGCGGTGGAGCGGCGACCGGCGGGGAGCACGTCGCAAAGCACGGGCATCTGGTTGGCTCCGCCGGCGGAGCGAATCATCCCGTGCAGGAAGATCGTAACGCCGATCGTGGCCAGGGGCGCGTTCACCGCGAAGATCAGCAACAACGGCCCGGCGAGCAGATAGCTTGTGCCCTGCAGCAGCAGGCGCCGCGACGTGTCGGAACCCGCGAAGCGGTCGGAGAACATACCGCCGAGTGCTGCCCCGGCTGTCCCGCCGGCTGTCAGGGCCGCCGTTCCGGAGAAACCGGCCGCGGCGAGCGTGAGGCCGTGGACTTCGGTGAAATAGAGCGGCAGCCAGTTCGAGAAGATCCAGTTGCCGATCGCGATCAGCGCTGCCTCGGTGAGAATCACACGATAGAGGGGCGTGCGGAAGATCGATTGCAGCGTGCCCGAAACCGGCTCCGCCAAGCGTCGCGCTGATTGCGCTGGAGTGGCGTCCGGCAAGAGGAAGCTCGCGATGACGGCGAGAACGATGCCCGCGCCACCGAGCGCGAAGAACGCCGGGCGCCAGCCGTAGAGGTCACCGAGGTATCCGGCGAGCGTGCCGCCCGCGACCATTCCGAGACTGAGGCCAGCGGAATGGATGCCGATGGCCGTGGCGCGGGTATCGTGGTCATGGAACTCGGCGAGGAGCGCGATCGCGGCTGGAAGATAGAGGCATTCCGTCAGCCCGAGAAAGAGCCGGAGGGCTTGCAGTTGCCACGCAGCCGTGACGAGTCCGGAGAGTGCGGTGACCGCGCTCCACGCGGCGAGACTGCCGATCACGAGCTTGCGCCTGTTGAAGCGGTCGGCGATGCGTCCGGCGAATGGTGATCCGGCCGCGTAGCTCCACAGGAACAGCGAACCGGTCAGCGCCATGCCGACATCGGTGAGGTCCAGACCGGTTCGCAGCAGGGGAAACAGGGACGAGATTGCCGTGCGATCCGCATAGTTCAGCCCGCCAATGCAGACGAAGAGGGCCAGGACCGTCCATTTGGATCGCATGGGCGAGACATCAGAAAGAGTATCGCAACGAGAACTGGATCTGCCGCGACGGGCCGGCGGAGAAGATTCTGCCCACGGTGGCGGCCGACAGATTGCCCACTGGGAACCCGAGCGCCGGTGTGTTGAACGCGTTGAAGATTTCGCTCCGGAACTGGAGTTCGTGGCCTTCGCGGATGGCGAATCGCTTCATCAGCGCGAGGTCGAAGTTGACGAGTCCGGGAGCGGAGATGATGTTGCGGCCCGCGTTGCCGAAGCAGACGAGCGGATTCTGCAGCGTTGCGAAGACCGCGGCGTTGCGGCAGTCCGGCGCGTTGCGGAAGGCGCCGGTGTTGAACCAGCGGTCCGCGGTCTGCGTGGAGGGAATCGGATTGACGCCGCTCACGACATCGGGCCGAACCAGGCTCCCGACGCCGCTATTCGCGGTGTCGACGCCGGAGACGACCGTGATGGGAAGTCCCGTGTTGAGGCTGGCGATGCTGTTGAGCTGCCAGTTGCCCAGAATCCAGGTGACGGCGCTGTTCGAAGAACCGTACTTCTTGCCCTTTCCGTAGGGAAGCTCGTAGACGAGGCCGGTCGTGAAGCGATGGCGCATGTCGAAGGTGGAGCGGCCGCGGTTTTCGCCGTCGAGGTTCCAGTTGTTGATAGTCTGCTGCGCGGTACCGCCCGCGCGGATTTCGGTGCCCGTGTCAATCGACTTACTCCACGTGTAGGAGTTGAGCATCGTCAGTCCATGGAAGCCGCGATGTTCGCTCTTGATCTGTAGCGAGTTGTAGTCCCACATTTCCGTTTTGAGCCGCGCGTGCGAATCTCCTGGATGCTCGTCCGCATCAATATCGATAGGGGTTTGAAGGCAGCGAAGACCCCTGCGGAGGACAGCACCCAATGGGTGACAAACAAAACCAGCCCTTTCAGCTCTCGTTCAACGGCCTTCTCAAGATCGACTTCCAGGGATCGCGCGTTACTTCCGATGGTGGTCTGATCCTGGTGCGTGAGTTGGATGAACGGCTGGGCTTCGGTGCTCTCATTGCCCAACACCTGACTGACTCACGGCGCGGCAAGAATACCCAGCTTCCGCTGGCGGACCTACTGCGCCAGTCCGTCTACAGCCGGATTGCCGGCTACGAGGATGTCAACGATGCCGAGCGGCTCTCGCAGGATCCAACCTTCCGGCTGA
>VFZY01000175.1 GCA_016870915.1 Acidobacteriota bacterium
GACCGAGAGATCGCGGAGGTAGTCAGCGCGATCGGGCTCCTGGTCCACCAGCCGCTGGCGGATGGCGAGCGCCTGTTCGTAGTACCGCCGGGCTTCCGCCCCCTGCCCCAGCGCACTCATCAGATCGCCGAGCTTGTTGAACGAGACCGAGAGATCGCGGAGGTAGTCAGCGCGATCGGGCTCCTGGTCCACCAGCCGCTGGCTGATGGCGAGCGCCTGTTCGTAGTACCGCCGGGCTTCCGCCCCCTGCCCCAGCGCACTCATCAGATCGCCGAGCCTTTCGAACGAGACCGAGAGATCGCGGAGGTAGTCAGCGCGATCGGGCTCCTGGTCCACCAGCCGCTGGCTGATGGCGAGATCCTGTTCGTAGTACCGCCGGGCTTCCGCCCCCTGCCCCAGCGCCCTCATCAGATCGCCGAGCTTGTTGAACGAGACCGAGAGATCGCGGAGGTAGTCAGCGCGATCGGGCTCCTGGTCCACCAGCCGCTGGAGTCCGTCGCGAGCTGCCGTAACCGCCGCGAAAGCCTGTTCAATGAGGCCGAGGCCGCGCAGACAATCGACCTCTTCGTGCCGGAACCGGAACCGATCCGCGGACGACTCCGGCAACGCGTCCGAGACCTCCCGGCAGAATGCGGCCGCCGCGCTGGTCTGATTATTTCGGCGCTGAACTCCCGCAATGGCCCACGCCAACGGGACCGCTTCCTCCCACTTCTGCCCCTGCAGCAAC
The DNA here is from genome assembly GCA_016870915.1 of Acidobacteriota bacterium. Taxonomy (GTDB): domain Bacteria; phylum Acidobacteriota; class Terriglobia; order Bryobacterales; family Bryobacteraceae; genus VFZY01. The sequence continues at coordinate 728 of VFZY01000175.1, forward strand.
AGACGGACCGCGTTCAGCCAATCCCGCTCCACCAGCAACCGCCGGCCCGCCTCGACACACGCCTGGCGATGGAACCCGGGCTCCATGCGGGTGCGTAACGCCTCCGCCGTCCAACGATGGACCAACACGCCCTGCGGACCGGCCGCCAGCAGCGACAGATCCGCCAGCCGTTCCACAGCGTCATTCTTTTCCACCACCGGGACCGGGTACACCGAGACACGGTCCAGGAAAGCACGAGCCTCCGGGCCCACCAACTCAAGCAGCGTATCGAGCAGCACGTCGGCCGCCGCTGCCGCCACCGTCTGATCGACGGCGGCCGAAAGATCCCGGGCCCGGGTCTCAAGCCCATGCCGGCGGGCCAAGTCCTGAAGCCGCCCGGTGACCCGCGGCAGTTCCGCGCGCCCCTGGTTGAGGATGGCGTCCAGATACTCGATGGCCCGCGGATGGCCGCCAATGGTCCGCGCGACCGTCTGGCGGGCTTCCGGCTCCATGGCCTGGAGCCTCGGGTGCCGCAGCAGCAGCTTTCGCAACTGCGCCCCGGTGAGCGGACCGAGCCGGTGCACACGGAGCCAATCTTCCGCCTCAGGCACCGGGTAACGGGAGGTGATGAGAAGCCTGCCTTTGCCCGCTGCCTCGCACAGGCTCCGCATGAGCGCCTGGGTGGCGGGGTCGCGAAACTGGTGATGGCCATCCAGGTTGTCCTCGAAATTGTCGAGAACCAGCAGAACCCGCTGCGACCGCAATAGATCCTCGAGACTACGCACGGGATCGTCCGAGAGGGTGAAGCCCTCAACAACCCGCGAAGCTTCCTTACCCAACGTGTCCGCGCTCACCGGCCCGCTCACTTCGACAATTGCGTGGGAGGGCGCCAGCCGCTCAATGACCCGCCCGGCCACGGAGCTCTTCCCGACGCCGCCCATCCCCAGGATCTGGCAGCCCGCCGATGTTCCACGGGTCAACTCGCGAACGATCTCCCGCACTTCGGCGCGCCGCCCGATCAGCCGGCCCACCGGAAGCCGCGGGACTGGTCCGGTGACGGGAACCGCGGGCAGTCCGGGCGTTTCGGTGGGGGCCAGCGCCCGGTCCAGCACTGGAGGGCTTCGTTGAACGCTCTGGTGCGCGGCACGGGAACGGATGGGGAACTTACGCCGTCCAGGGTGTGGGAGACGTTCAGCGATTCGCTTGCGCCCGGCTGCAAGTGGATGGTGAAGCGGCGGATTCGAAGGGTGCGGGCGTCCGGCGGAGTGCCGGCTGGGGCTCCGTGGCGGCGGATGGCGTCGAGGAGGCGGTCGAGGTCGGCGGCGCCGACATAGGATCTGGGGCGTAGAAGGGGTGGGATCCGCACGCCGGGATCGAGCAGAATGGGAATGACCCGACGGCTTTCCTCAATGGCCAGCACCGTGAGAGCGTTGATCTCCGCCTGCTGCCACTGCCCATCGATGGAGGCAAGGGAGAAGAACACCAGCCCGATGTCACAGCGCTCAAGCCCCTGGTTGATGCTTGCGACGAAGTCGTCTCCGGGTGTGATCTCCCATTCGTCGATCCAGACGTCGATGCCGTTGGCGCGAAGCTGGCGGGCGATGTCGAGGACTCGCGCTTTGTCCGTGGAGCGGTAGGAACAGAAGACGCGGGTGGCCATGCATGAGTAAGTATACAGGAGGACGAGTTACGCGCTTCTTGGCGGTGGTGGCTCGGTTATGTTGCGGTCAGGTCAACTGGCGGAGCACTTCCCCGTGGACATCGGTGAGGCGGAAGTCGCGGCCCTGGGAGCGGTGGGTGAGGCGCTTGTGGTCGAAGCCGAACTGGTGGAGCAGCGTGGCGTGGAGGTCGTGGACCGGGACCGGGTTTTCGGCGATGCCGAAGCCGAGTTCGTCGGTCTGGCCAATGGCCACTCCCGGCTTGATGCCTCCGCCCGCCACCCAAGTTGAGTAGCCTTCCACCAGGTGGTTGCGGCCCGGGTTCTTGCCGTCGCCTTCCGTCATGGGCGTGCGCCCGAACTCGCCGCCCCAGACAACAAGAGTCTGGTCGAGCAGTCCCCGCTGCTTCAGGTCGAGGATGAGGGCTGCTGAAGCGCGGTCCACGTCGGGGCAGATGCGGTCGAGCGAGGCGTTGATGTTGTTGTGGTGGTCCCAATCGGTGTGATAGACCTGCACGCAGCGGACGCCGCGTTCCACCAGACGCCGCGCCAGCAGGCAGTTTGTGGCGAAGCCCGGTTTGCCGGGCGTTGCGCCGTAGAGGGCCAGGGTTTCGGGGCGTTCGCGGGTCAGGTCCATCAGATCCGGCGCGCTGGATTGCATGCGGAACGCCATCTCGTAGGACGCGATGCGGGCTTCGATTTCGCGGTCGCCGGTGGTTTGCAGGCGCTCGCGATTGAGGTCGCCGAGCGCGGCCACGGCCCGGCGCTGCCGGTCGGCGGTGACGCCGCCGGGGTTATCCAGATAGTAAATGGGCGAGGGGGCGTTCAGGAAGGGCACGCCCTGGTACTGGGTGGGCAGGAAACCGCTGCCCCAGATGTCGTTGCCGTTGCGGGGTCCGCGGGGGCCGCTGGTCATGGCGATGAACGCGGGAAGGTCCTGGGTTTCGGAGCCAAGTCCGTAGAGCAGCCAGGCGCCCAGGCTGGGCCGGCCGGCGACCATGGCTCCTGTGTGGGCCATGATCATGGCCGGTGAGTGGTTGACGTTCGGCGTCTTCATCGTGTGGATGAACGACAGGTCGTCGGCCACGGTGGCCAGGCGGGGTAAGAGGTTCGAGAACGTGTGGCCGCTCTGGCCGTGTTGCCGGAACTCGCGCGGCGTGGCGAGCAGCTTGGGCGCGTTCATCCGTTCCATGAAGGCGAACTTCTTGCCCGCCAGCAGGGACGCCGGGGTGGGCTGGCCATCCATGGCCTTGAGCTTGGGCTTGTGCTGGAAGAGGTCGAGTTGGCTGGGCCCGCCTTCCATGAAGAGATAGATGATGCTGCGGGCGCGCGGAGGGAAGTGGGGTTGGCGCGGAGAGGTTTGCGCCCCGCTGAGCCGCCCGTCCGCGGCCAGCAGCGATGCCAGCGCGGCGCGCCCCAGGCCTACGCCGCATTGTTCCAGAAAGTGCCGCCGAGCCGGGTTCATGTGTCCTATTCCCTGGTGATGAATTCGTCCGTGTTGAGCAGTACGCGGGCCACGGCGGCCCAGGCGGCCAGATCGGCCGAGGCTCCCTTGCCCGCCAGTTGTTCGGCTTCGGCGGGCCGGGTGAGAAACGCGTCGCGTTCGGCCTGAAGAAGCTCGCCGATGCGCGCGGCTTCCCGCGCGGAAGGGTGACGGGCCACGGTGAGGCGGTAGGCCCGGTGAATGCGTTCGGCGGCCGGTGCTTCCACAATGTTGCGCGCCAGCGCCACCGCCATTTCGTGGAAGTTCGGGTCATTCAGCAGGGTGAGGGCCTGAAGCGGCGTGGTGGTGCGCGGCCGGCGCGTGCAGGGCGCCAGGCCATTGGCCGCGTCGAAGACCTTCATGGCGGGGTTGGGCGTGTTGCGGTAATGGAAGGTGTAGAGGCCGCGGCGGTAGCGATCGGCCCCGGTGCTGGTGTTCCAGGTCTGCTTCACCTGGCCGGTCTCCATGACGCCGGCGGGCTGGGGCGGATAGACGCTGCGGCCGCCCACGGCGCGGTGGAGCAGGCCGCTGGCGGCCAGGGCGGAATCGCGCACGATCTCCGCTTCCAGGCGAAGGCGGGTCTGGCGGGCCAGCAGCTCATTGGCGGGGTCGCGCTCTTCGATATCCGGCCGGGCGGCTGAGGATTGGCGGTACGCCGCCGACATCACGATGGTCTTGTGGAGCGTTTTCTGGCTCCAGCCGCGGGCCTGGAATTCGGTGGCCAGCCAATCGAGCAGTTCGGGGTGGGAGGGCTTGGCTCCCTGGGCGCCGAAGTCGTTTTCCGTGTCGACGAGACCGCGCCCGAAGTACTGCTGCCAGATGCGATTGACGGCGACACGCGACACCAGGGGATTGTCCGGGTTGGCCAGCCAGCGGGCAAGGTGGAGACGATTGAGGGGCCCCTGGGACGGCGCCGGCACCAATGCCGCCGGAAGCCCGGCGGCCACCTTCTGGCCATGCCGCAGATAGTCACCGCCAAGTTGAATGAAGGTCTCCCGGGGCGTCTCCATTTCGCGCATCACCATGACGAGTTCCACCGGCGGCAACTGCTTGCGCAACGCGGTGATGGTCGCCGTGCGGACTTCATCGCCTGCGTTCTTGGCGCGGCCGGACAGCTCACCGCCCCGATAGGCGAACCGTTCCTTGTGCAAGGCGAGGAGTTGGGCACGCAGCGCGGTCCACTTGTCGTTGACGTCGCGGGGGCCCAGGGGCTGCAGCGGGGCGTGGGTGATGTCGAGATCGTTGGTTTCGGAGAACGGGGGCAGGGCGGGGCCGTATTCGTCCAGGTTATTGAAGAAGGCGTAGAGCTGGTAATACTCCTTCTGCGTGATGGGATCGTACTTGTGATCGTGACAGCGGGCGCAGCCCAGGGAGAGACCGAGGAAGACGGTGCCAGTGGTATCCACGCGGTCCGCCACGGCTTCGGCGCGGTACTGCTCCCGATCGGTGCCCGCTTCGATCTGCAGCGGCGAATTGCGATGGAAGCCGGTGGCGATGAGTTGATCGGTGGTGGGGTTGGGAAGGAGGTCGCCGGCGATCTGCTCGATGATGAACTGGTCGAAGGGGAGGTCGCGGTTGAGGGCGCCGATCACCCATTGGCGATAGCGCCAGATGTGGCGGGGTTCATCGCGGGAGCCGCCGTCGGAATCGGCGTAGCGAGCCTGATCGAGCCAATGCCTGCCCCAGCGCTCGCCGAAGTGCGGGCTGGCGAGCAGCGAATCTGCGAGGCGCTCGTAGGCCTGGGGCGAACGGTCGTTGAGAAAAGCGGACAACTGATCGGGCGTGGGCGGCAAACCGGTCAGATCAAGCGCCAGCCGGCGGGCCAGCGTAACCGGCTCAGCTTCCGGCGCGGGCTGGATGCCGGCGCGTTCCAGCCGCTGCAGGATGAAGCGGTCGATCGGCGACCGCACCCAGGGCGCTTGGCGAACCTCGGGCAGGGGTGGGCGCGTGAGTTTGCGGAAAGACCACGGCACGGGTTTGGTCGGAAGTGGGGCGGAATCGGCCCAGGGGGCGCCGGCGGCGACCCAGGATTCGATTCGTGAGAGTTCCGCGGCGGGCAACGGGGCGCCTGGCGGCATCTTCAGATCACCGGTGCGGCGGAGGGCATTCAGCAGGAGGCTCGAGGCGGGGTCGCCGGGGACAATCGCCGGGCCGCGGTTGCCGCCTTCAAGAAGCGCCTGGCGCCCGGAGAGCACAAGGCCCCCGGCGCGATTCTTCGCATCGTGGCAGGAGCCGCAGCGTTGGGTGAGCAGCGCGGGCACGCTATCGGACTGGGCGTTGGCGGCAGCCGCCAGCAGGAGCCCGGCCAGCGCTCTGATCACGGACGCCTCATGGGGATCACCGGGTCCGGCCCACTGCCCGCCGGCACCTTAAACTGGCGCGCGAGTTTCCGATCGGGCACGGAGACGACGAAGACGGTGTCGCCATCCTGGTCCGCGGCGAAGGCTTCGCGGCCGTCCGCGGAAAGGTTGAGCGAGACCAGTTCCTTATGCAGCTTCACCGGGACGCGGCCGGTGACTTTGCGTGTGGCGGTGTCGGCGAACTCGATGGCGGGTTCGTGGATGAGGGCGTAGACCAGGGTTTTGCCGTCGGGCGTCACCTGGATTCGCACCGGTCCCTTGCCGGTCGGGATGGAGCCCACGGCGGACTGCGTAGCGGTGTCGATGATGGTGACCTGCGCGCCTTCGCGATTCGCCACATAGACGTATCGTCCGTCGCGCGAGAGCACGCTGCCTTCGGGCCGGCCGCCGGTGGGGATGAGCTTCACCTTGCCGGTTGCCAGATTGAGGGCACCGACGTTGCTTGAGTTCGAATGGCTGACGTAGGCCCATAGGCCGGGGTGATCGAGCACGACCATGTGGGCGGTCTTGCCGCCGGTGTCCCAGGTGCGAACGATGGCGCGCTTCGCCGGGTCGATTTCAAGGAGTTGGTCGGGCAGTTCGCAGCTTACAAAGACATGTCCCGTCGTGGGGTGGACATCGATACCGTGCGGGCGGCGGAACCGGCCCAGGGCGACGGTGGCGGCGCGCTTGCGATCCTTGAGATCGATGATGGAAATGGAGTTGCCGCCGGTGCCTGCCTGCTCAATGCTCATGGTGCCGTTGTCGGTGGTGTAGGCGAAGCGGCCGTCGGCGGAGAACGCCATTTCATGGGGGTGGCGGCCGACGGGCACCGCAGCTTCCTGCACGCCTGCCGCGGTGTAGAAGCCGAGGGAACTGGCGGCTTTGTGGAGAATGAGCAGGGTCTGGACCTGCGCGGCGCCCAAAGGCAGCGCAGCCAGAAGCAGACGGGCGAACATTCTGCCAGCTTATCAGGTCAATTGCGCGAGGCGCTATCCGGCCAGGCTGCTGGACCCGGTGAGATAGACATCGATGGCCCGCGCCGCGCGGCGGCCTTCGTGGATGGCCCAGACCACCAGCGACTGTCCCCGGCGGACGTCGCCGGCGGCGAAGACGCCGTCCTGCGAGGTCATGTAATTCTCCGAGGCCCACACGGACCAGGTGCCGTTCGGTTTGGTGTCGATGCGCACGTCCAGCTGTTCGAGCAGGCCGCCTTTGACCGGGCCGGTGAAGCCCATGGCCAGCAGCACCAGGTCGGCATCGATGGCGAACTCTGAGCCCGGGATTGGCTGGAACCGGGCGTCAACCTTCACCACGTTGAGCTTCCTCACGTTGCCTTCGGCATCGCCTTCAAAGCCGCGGGTGAGGACGCCGAAGACGCGCGGGTCGCCTTCATCGTGCGCGCTTTCCACGCGGAACTGAAGCGGCCAGAGGGGCCAAGGCGTCGACGGCGACCGCTCATCGGGGGGCCGCTGCATGATCTCAAGCTGCACGATGTTGGCCGCCTTGTGGCGATGCGAGGTGCCCAGGCAGTCGGCGCCGGTGTCGCCGCCGCCGATGATCACGACATTCTTGCCGGTGGCCAGGATGGAGCCTTCGGTGGCCACTTGGTCGCCCGCCACGCGCTTGTTCTGCTGCGGCAGGAAGTCCATGGCGTAATGGATGCCCTTCAACTCGCGGCCCGGGATGTTGAGATCGCGGGGATGTTCGGCGCCGCCCGCCAGAAGGACGGCGTTGAAGTTGCGGCGAAGTTCCTGGGCGTCCACGTTCACGCCGACATTGGCATTGGTGACGAACTCCACACCCTCTTCCCGCATCTGGTCAAGACGCCGGTCGATGATGTGCTTTTCCATCTTGAAATCGGGGATGCCGTAGCGAAGAAGGCCGCCGATGCGGTCCCACTTCTCGTAGACGGTGACAGCGTGGCCGGCGCGCGCCAGTTGCTGCGCCGCGGCCAGGCCCGCCGGTCCCGATCCAATCACGGCGACACGCTTGCCGGTCTTGCGATCGGCCGGTTCGGGGCGAATCCAGCCGGCCTTCCAGGCGTGATCGACGATGTTCTTCTCCACCAGCTTGATGGCCACCGGAGGGTCGGTGATGCCGAGCACGCAGGCCGCCTCGCAGGGCGCCGGGCAGATGCGTCCGGTGAACTCCGGAAAGTTGTTGGTGGCGTGCAGAACGCGGATGGCTTCACGCCACCGGTTCTGATAGACCAGATCGTTCCAATCCGGAATGATGTTGTTGACCGGACAGCCGGTGTGGCAGAAGGGCACACCGCAATCCATGCAGCGCGAAGCCTGCTGGCGCACGTTCTCTTCCGGCCACGGCTGGTAGACCTCGAACCAGTCATTCACACGCTCGGGTACCGGCCGGTACGGCGGCGTTTCCCGCTTGTACTCGATGAATCCGGTGACCTTACCCATGAACGAAGCTCCTCACTTCCATCGGAATCTGGGCTTCCGGAGGCAGCACCCCCGGCGACATCTCCTGCGTAGCGCGCGGAATGCAAAGCACGCGCTTGTACTCATGCGGGAACACCTTGACGAACTTGGGCAGCACATCGCCCCAGTGATCGAGAACCCAGCGGCCGCGGCGGCTGCCGGTGGCCTCCACATGCGCGGTGACCATGCTGTGCACGGCCCGGATATCGAGTTCCTGATCGAGCGGGTGGAGATCGACGCCGGTCTTGTTGCAGAGCACCTTGGTGAACTCGCCGGTTTCATCCAGCACGTAGGCGAGGCCGCCGCTCATGCCGGCGGCGAAGTTCTTTCCGGTGGCGCCCAGCACCACCACCAGGCCCTTGGTCATGTATTCGCAGCCGTGGTCGCCCACGCCTTCGACGACGGTCCGGGCGCCGGAATTGCGGACGGCGAACCGTTCCCCGGCTCGGCCGTTGAAGAAGGCCTCGCCACTGGTTGCCCCGTACAGGACCACGTTGCCGATGAGAATGTTGTCTTCCGGCTGGAAAGAAGACACACGCGGCGGATAGACGATCAGCCGGCCGCCCGACATGCCCTTACCGACGTAGTCATTGGCGTCGCCTTCGAGGGTAAGGGTCACGCCCCTGGCGAGGAACGCCCCGAAGCTCTGGCCCGCCGAACCGTTCAGGTTGAACCGTATGGTGTTGTCGGGCAGTCCCTTGGATCCGTACTTCCTGGCGATGCGGCCGCTGAGCATGGCGCCCACGGTGCGGTGTACGTTGCGCACGGGCAGCTTGAAATCGACGGGTTGACCGCTGGCGATGGCGTCCGCGGCAAGGTCGATCAGCTTGTAGTCAAGAGCCTGATTGAGCCCGTGATCCTGGGCGATGGTGCAGCGGCGGCCCACACGCTTGGGCACTTCGGGATTGTAGAGGATGGCTGAGAAATCGAGTCCGCGGCCCTTCCAGTGATCGATGGCGGCGCGTGAATCCAGCTTGTCCACCCGGCCCACCATCTCCTCAAACCGGCGGAAGCCGAGCTTGGCCATGTGCTGCCGCACCTGTTCAGCCAGGAGGAAGAAGAAGTTGATGACGTCTTCCGGCGTGCCGTTGAACTTCTTGCGCAGCACAGGGTCCTGGGTGGCGATGCCCACCGGACAGGTGTTCAGATGGCACTTGCGCATCATGATGCAGCCGATGGCGATGAGCGGCATGGTGGAGAAGCCGAACTCCTCGGCGCCCAGCAGCGCGGCCACCACAACGTCGCGGCCGGTCTGCAGCTTGCCGTCGGTCTGCACGATGATGCGCGACCGCAGGTCATTCAGCACCAGCACCTGCTGGGTTTCGGCCAGGCCGAGTTCCCAGGGGATGCCCGCATGCTTGATGGAAGTGAGCGGCGAAGCGCCGGTTCCGCCGGTATCACCGCTGATGAGCACGACATCGGCATGCGCCTTGGCCACACCCGCGGCCACCGTGCCGACACCCACCTCCGACACCAGCTTCACGGAGATGCGGGCTTCGGGGTTGGAGTTCTTCAAATCGTAGATCAACTGCGCCAGATCTTCGATGGAATAGATGTCGTGATGCGGCGGCGGCGAGATGAGACCCACGCCGGGAATGGAGTGGCGCGTGCGGGCGATGTTCTCGTCCACCTTGTGGCCGGGAAGCTGGCCGCCCTCGCCGGGCTTGGCACCCTGCGCCACCTTGATCTGCAGTTCGTCGGCGTTCACCAGATAGTTGGTGGTGACGCCGAAGCGGCCGGAGGCCACCTGTTTGATAGAGCTGCGGCGCCAGTCGCCGTTAGGGTCGCGATCAAAGCGGTCCTCGTCTTCGCCGCCCTCGCCGGTGTTGGAGCGCCCGCCAATGCGATTCATCGCGATGGCCAGCGTCTCATGGGCTTCCTTCGAAATGGAGCCATAAGACATGGCCCCGGTGGCGAACCGCCTGACGATGTCGGAGGCCGGCTCCACTTCCTCAAGCGGCACCGGCTTGGCGGCGTACTTAAGGTCGAGCAGACCGCGCAGAGTGCAGAGCTGCCGCGACTGATCGTCGATCATCCGGGCGTACTCATCGAACTGCTGCTGGCTGTTCAGCTTCACCGCGTGCTGCATCTTGGCAACGGACGCCGGGTTGATCAGGTGGTGTTCACCACGCACCCGGTACTGATAGCTGCCGCCCACGGCCAGTTCCACGTCCTCTTCACGCAGCGGCTGGAAGGCATGTTCGTGCTTGCGGCGCGCTTCGGCCGCCAGCACTTCAAGCCCCACGCCTTCGATGCGCGACGGCGTGCCGGTGAAGTAACGGGTAACCAGGCCGGTGTTCAGACCGATGGCTTCAAACACCTGCGCACCGCGATAGCTCTGCAGGGTGGAGATTCCCATCTTTGAGAACACCTTGAGCAAGCCCTTGTTCACGGCCTTCTTGTAGTTCTTGAGCGCCGTGGCGAAGTTGACGCCGGCGGGCAACTGGTTCCGGCGGTCCAGGTCTTCCAGCGTTTCGATGGCCAGATAGGGGTTCACCGCGCTGGCGCCGTAACCGATGAGCAGGCAGAAGTGGTGCACTTCGCGCGGTTCGCCGGACTCCACCACCAGCGCGCACTGGGTGCGGCTGCCTTCGCGGATGAGATGGTGGTGCACGGCGCTGAGGGCCATGAGGCAGGGAATGGGCGCATGCTCCTGGTCGACACCACGATCCGAGAGAATGATCAGCGTGTAGCCGGACTTGATGGCGAGCGACGCCCGGCGGCACAGCCCCTCAATGGCGCGTTCGAGTTCCGTCTCGCCGCCATTGACGCGGAAGAGCGCGGGCAGCGTGGTGGCCAGGAAATCGCCCTGGGAAACGCGGCGGAGCTTTTCCAGGTCGTAGTTGGTGAGAATGGGCTGATCGAGCTTGAGCGTGTGGCAGTGCCGCGGCGTCGCTTCGAGGATATTACGCTCGGTGCCGATGTAGCTCTTGAGCGACATCACCAACTCTTCCCGAATGGGGTCGATGGCGGGGTTCGTCACCTGTGCGAAGAGCTGCTTGAAGTAGTTGAACAGCGGCTGCGGCCGGTCGGAGAGGCAGGCAAGCGGTGTGTCGGTACCCATGCTGCCCACGGCTTCTTCGCCGTTGGCCGCCATCGGTGTCATCAGGAAGCGCAGGTCTTCATCGGTATAGCCGAAGGAGCGCTGCCGCATCCGGATGGTTTCATGATCGGTGGAATGCACGAAGCGCGGCGCCGGAAGCTGATCGAGCGTGATCTGGTTCTGGGCCAGCCACTCGCCATAAGGCTGCGCGGAGGCAAGCGACTCCTTGATCTCCTCATCCGGCACAATGCGGCCCTGCTCCAGATCCACCAGCAGCATCCTGCCCGGCTGCAGGCGGCCCTTGAACCGCACATCTTCCGGCTTCACCGGCAGAACGCCGGTTTCCGAGGCCATGATCAGCAGGTCGTCCCGCGTGATCAGATAGCGGGCCGGGCGCAGGCCGTTGCGATCGAGCGTGGCGCCAATCTGCCGCCCATCGGTGAAGGCCACCGCCGCCGGGCCATCCCAGGGCTCCATCAGAGAAGCGTGATATTCGTAGAAGGCCTTCTTCGCCGCGGGCATGGCTGGGTCGGCATCCCAGGCTTCGGGGATCAGCATCGCCATGGCGTGCGCCACGCTGCGGCCGGAATGCACCAGAAGCTCCAGCGCATTGTCCAGGCACGCGGAGTCGCTCTGCGACATATGCGTGATGGGCAGCAGGCGCGAGAAGTCCTCAAAGTAGGGCGACGCCAGAACGGCTTCCCGGGCCGTCATCCAGTTGACGTTGCCGCGCACTGTATTGATTTCGCCGTTATGGCAGAGCATGCGGTAAGGATGCGCAAGCTGCCAGGTGGGGAAGGTGTTGGTGGAGAAACGCTGGTGCACCAGGCAGAAGGCGCTCACCGCGTCGGGATCCGTGAGATCGCGGTAGAACTGCTCCATCTGCGGGGCCAGCAGCAGACCTTTATAAACGATGGTCCGGGTGCTGAGCGAGGGCATGTAGAAGAAGCCCTTGTCGCGGATGTCCGACTGCAGAATCTCCTGCTCGGCACGCTTGCGGACCACGTAGAGCTTCCGCTCCAGTTGATCCTTGGGCATGCTGCTGGCGCCGCGGATGAAGACCTGCTCGATGTAAGGTTGCGAATCGCGCGCCAGGCGTCCGATGGCGTCGCCATCGACGGGCGTGTCGCGCCAGCCGATCACTTCCAGACCCTCTTCGGAGGCGATCCTCTCAAGGATGCCTTCCACCTGACGGCGGGGCTGCCGCTGCACCGGCAGGAAACACATGCCCACGCCGTATTCGCCGGCCGGCGGCAGAGTGAACGGCTGCTCGAGTTCGGCGCAGATCCGTTGGAAGAACTGGTGCGGGATCTGGATGAGGACGCCGGCGCCGTCGCCGGTCTGCGGGTCGCAGCCACAGGCGCCGCGGTGCGTGAGGTTGATCAGGATCTGGACGCCCTTGCGGATGATCTCATGCGACTTGTCGCCGCGCGTGTTCACCACGAACCCAATGCCGCATGCGTCCTTTTCGTTCCGGGGGTCGTAGAGGCCCTGCGGGGGCGGAAAGCCGAGTGGATAGTCGGGTTGCATGGAGTTCTCCTTCCTGGGGATCCTGAGAATTCGAGTGTATAACGAATGCCTAATATTATTCAATACGATAATTGCCTCTTGCGTAGTATCGATTTTCGTGATAGTTTGGTTTCCGGTGAACATCACGCACTGGAAGCTGTTCCGGGACATTGCCGCGTTCCGCAGTGTCAGCCGGGGGGCGCAGGCAAACGCCGTGGCGCAGTCAGCGGCAAGCCAGCATGTGCTGGAGTTGGAACGGCAGTTCGGCTGCGATCTGATCGACACCACAAAGCGCCCGCTGGTGGTGACCGAGGCGGGGCAATTGTACCTGGACACGTGCCGCGATCTCATCCGCCGGTGGGAGGAGTTCGAGTCGTCACTGAACCAGTCCCATGGCGTGGTGCGAGGCACGGTGAGCGTCGCCGCCATCTATTCGATTCGGCTCTCGGAGATGACCCAGCTTGAGGACGAATTCAAGCGGCGATACCCCGAAGCGGAACTGGCGGTGGAGTACTTCCGGCCGGAACGGGTTTATGAGTTGGTGACCGCGGAGCGGTTCGATCTGGGCCTGGTGAGCTATGCCTATTCGACGCGTGAGGTCACCGCGGTCCACTGGCGCGATGAGGAGATGGCGGTGGCGGTGGCGCCGGGGCACGCCCTGGCTGCCCGGGCGGAAGTGAATGTGTCTGAACTGGCCGGCGCGCAGTTCATCACCTTCGATGAGGGCCTTCCCATCCGGCGCGAGATTGACCGCTACTTGCGGCGTCACAGGGTGGGGGTGGATGTGACGCACCATTTCGACAACCTGCCGAGCATCCTTTCCGTGGTTGCTGACGGCTTTGGTGTCAGCATTGTGCCCGCGCGCGTGTTGAAGGGTGAGGTGGACAGTGGCCGGCTGGTGGCGGTGCCGCTGCGGCCGGAACTGATCCGGCCGCTTGGCATCATCCATTCGAAACGCAAGATATTCACGCCGGCGGTGCGTGGCTTTCTGGAACTTCTCAGCCCCCAGCCGGTAGCTTGAAGACGGTGGCTTGAAGACAGTGGCTTGAAGACAATGGAAGAGTACGCCACACGGCTTTCAGATCGCCGCACCGCCGCCGCGCGATGGGATGCGGCGCATGTGAGGATGGGAAACGTCCGCCTGGCGATTGCCGCCGCCGGACTTGCCGGCTGGTGGCTGCTTTCGGCCTGGAGCCTGCTTGCGGCCGGCCTCGCGTTCGTTGTAGCGGCTGTCTGGCACGACGGGGTGATTCGCCGCGGACGCCGTTCTCATCGGGCGGTTCGATACTATCAGACCGCGATCGCCCGGGTGGAAGCCGGGATTTCCATTTTGGGTCTCCCGGACCCCAACAGTATACACCAACGCCTCACTCCCGTGCCGGATTTGATCAGAATCCCCTTTCCGAGGGCGGGCCAGTGCCTGCGGATGGCTTCTTTCGACCATCGCACAAAAACGAAAACTGACAACATG
>VFZY01000176.1 GCA_016870915.1 Acidobacteriota bacterium
TCCGTACCCACCGCTCGCTCACACCGATCCGCTGGGCTGCTTCCTGCTGGGTCACCGTTCTCTGCTGCGCCTGCTTTAACCAGTGCAGTTCGTCTCGCTCCCTCTGGCTCATCGCTATTCGTTCCATTCTTCTGCCATTAAAGGCTGTCAAGAGGAACTTTCTACTTGGCTCGATTAGGAACTTTTCACGTGGCCGCGACAGTTGTTGACACGCGCCGGATGCCATGCTACGCTCGCACGCATGAGACGGCTAATTCTCGCTTTGGTGCCGGCTCTGCTCGCCCAGGTAGACACAGGGATCATCGGCGGGACAGTCCGCGACGCGGCCGGAGCAGTGATTCCCCGTGCCAAGGTCGAAGTGCGCAACACCGGCACCGGTATCACCTGGGAAGTCGCCTCGAACGGAGACGGGATCTTCGTGTCGCCGCCGCTACGGTCTGGCGAATACGTCGTGCAGGTGACAGCCGCCGGGTTCGAACAATCGGCCCGCAGCCTGACCTTGACCGTAAGCCAGCGCGTCAGTCTCGAATTCGAATTGAAGCTCGGGTCCGTCGCCACATCGGTCGACGTCCAGGCCGCCGCGGCCGTGCTCCAGACCGAGTCGGCAACGCTTTCGAATCTGCGTGGCGAGCGGCAAATCAAGGATCTTCCGCTGAACGGCCGCAATTTCGCCAATCTCATCGGCCTCGCCCCCGGCGCCATGCCGGCGCTGACACAGACGCTCGGCTCGCCCATCACCATGAAGCGCGGCGTCACCGGATTCGCGTTGAACGGCCAACGATTTCAGGACAACAATTTCCTGCTCGATGGCATCAACAACAACGAGAACCACAACGGCCTGGGAATCCTGATCTTTCCGCCCATCGAAGCCATCGAGGAGTTCCGCATCGAGAGCTCCGTGGCCAACGCACAGTTCGGGCGCGGTGGTGGCGGCACCGTGAACCTCACCTTCAAGTCCGGCACCCGTGACTACCATGGCGGCCTCTTTCACTTCCTCCGCAACTCAGCCTTCGACGCCCGCAACTTCTTCGACGGCGCCGCCGTTCGAAAACCGCCGTTCAAGCTCAACCAGTTCGGCGGCTTCGTCGGCGGCCGTCTGAATCCGCGCGCCAAAGACCCGAAAACCTTCTTCTTCGCCGACTACCAGGGAGGGCGCATCCGCCAGGCCCAAAGCTACGTCAGCAATGTGCCCATCGCGGTATTCCGGACCGGCGACTTTTCCACGGCGGCACAACGCGTGTTTGACCCTTTGACGCAGCGCCGCCTCGCCGACGGCCGCTTCGAGCGCGACCAGTTTCCCGGCAACCGCATACCGGCCGCCCGCATCGACCGCACCGGCTAGAACATCCTCAACCTCTATCCCGCGCCAAACCTGGGCGGACAGGCGAACAACTTCCTGTTCAACCCGGTCCGCGCCCAAAGTGACAACGCCGTGGACGTCAAGCTGGACCATCAGTTCACCCCCGGCGACCTCGGCTGGTTTCGCCTGAGCTGGGGCAACAACGATCTGGATGAACCAAGCTTCCTGCCCGCCCCGGCTGTGGGCAACGGGCCGGGCGTACCCGGTCTGAACACCCAACCCGTGCTGCAAGCCGTGCTCTCCGAGACGCACACCTTTTCCCCGAACGCGTTCAATGAAGCCCGGTTCGGATTCACGCGGCTGAACCTCCGTTCGTTCAACGCGAACTTCGGGCGAAATGTCTCAGAGGAGATCGGCGTCCGTGGCGCCAACGTCGCCGGTGACAATCTCACCTCGGGCCTCACCATCTTCTCCATCGGCGGGCTGCAGGGGCTGGGCGACAACGGCTTTTCGCCCGCGGTCATCGTCAGCGAGAACCTGCAGTGGAACGACAACGTAACCCTGGTCCGCGGCAAGCATACCGTGAAGTTTGGCGGTGAGTTGCAGCGCAGGCGCTACAACGCCTTCCAGTCGAACGTTCTTCGCGGCACCATGACGTTCGGCACCAACTACACCTTGAATCCCCTGGCGCCGGCGGGCACCGGGCTCGGCGCGGCTGAGGCATTGCTGGGCAGGCCCACCAGCGGCTCCATCCGCTTCCTCTCGGGCACACGCGGGTTCCGCCGCACGGAACTGTCGCTCTACGCGCAGGATGACTACAAGGTGACCAATCGCCTGACCCTCAATTTCGGTTTACGGTGGGAGGACTACTTCGGCTGGCCCTGGACCGAGGTCAACAACCGCATGTACGCCTTCGTGCCCGGCACCCAGGACGTGGCGCGCGTGGGCAGCGGAGCCTTCGCGCGCGCCGGAATTGCCGGCGACCACAACAACCTCGGTCCGCGATTCGGCTGGGCGTACCGTTTGGACAACAGCACCGTCATCCGCTCCGGCTATGGCGTCTACTACTCGGCGCCGACGCTCGATATCACGCGCAACCTCGCCGCCAATCCACCCGAGTTCGTGGTCTTCGAGTTTCTGAACGACCAGTTCAATTTCGCCGCCGCGCGCGCCGCTTCGGCCGGGTTCGACCGCCCCGCGGCCGGTCAGTTGAACGGCGCCACCCTCAACTCCATTCAACCCGGCTTGCGCATGCCCTACACCCAGCAGTGGAACTTCTCCATCCAACGCCAACTCCCCGGCGCCTGGAGCCTCACCACGGCCTATGTGGGCACCAAAGGCGCCAAACTCAATGCGCAGCCAGACATCAACCGGCCGGTTCCCGGCACGACGCCGGTCGCGCAGCGCCGGCCCTATCCCCGGTTCACGTCGATTCAGGAAGTGCAGCACCGCCAAAGCTCCATCTATCACGGCCTCCAGGTGAGCATGGAACGCAGGGTGTCACGCGGCCTCAGTCTGCTGGCGGCCTACACCTATTCGCACGCCATCGACGAAAACTCGGGACCGTTAAACACTCCCATGGACGTGCGCGACTTCCGCCGCGACCGCGGCAACGCCGACTTCGACGTTCGCCAGCGCCTGGCGCTCAGTTGGACATGGCAGTTGCCGGTCCACCCGCGCGGCCCGCTCAACCACGTGTTCGGCGGCTGGCAGACGAACGGAATTCTCAGCCTCTACGACGGCCTGCCGTTCTCCGTCGCCTCGGCCACCAACTCGCTCAACATCGGTTCCGGAACGCGGGCCGATCGCTTACGCAACGGAGCCTTGCCCAAGGACGGCCGCAACATCGACCGCTGGTTCGACATCGCGGCCTTCGCGCCCCCCGGCCCGCAACTGTTCGGCAACGGAGGCCGCAACATTCTGCGCGGCCCGGGCACCAAACAGGTGGATTTTTCGGTGTTTAAGGACTTCGGCTTTTCAAGCGACAGCGCGCGGCGCATTCAGTTCCGCACCGAGTTCTTCAATCTCACCAACACGCCCCAGTTCAACAACCCGAACTCCACCGTCGGCGCGCCCGGTGCGGCAACAATCCGCTCAGCCGGGGCGCCGCTCACGTTCCAGCGGACGTCGCGGCAAATCCAGTTGGCGCTGAAGCTCTACTTTTAACCACCTGGCTGCGGCTAACGGACCTCGGGCTTCAAGGACGTCACCTCGTAGTCCACTCCCTGCCTCGTGTCAAACTCGATCTCCCGGCCCGATCGCCGAATGGCGACCGCTTGCCCGCCGGCCGTGACACCGGGCGCCGCCGCCTCCGTCCATCGGATGCGGCAAGGAAGCCCCGCGTTGCTTCGGATGACGGCCTTCAACCCCTCGCCAGGATGCCATTCAGCGGTTACGAAAAAGCCCCCGCGAGCGGCCAACCGGAACTTCGCCGCGAGATTTTTGGGCCAGACCGGGAACAGGCGCAGAACACCGCCCTGGCTCTGCAGCAGCATTTCCATGGTTCCGAACACACCAAGATAGTTGTCTTCCACCACGCGCCATTGCAGGCGCTCGGAGTATCCCGCCTCGCGGCCGAACGTGTGGGCGAGATCGTTCGGCAAGCGGTGCCGCAGCATCACATCACGAACCCCCTCGAACGCGCCGGGTGGCTTCAACCGCAGCCAGGGGATGATGTTCTCGACGCCGGAGAGGTTGCCTTCCGAGCCATGCTTGCTCACGTCGCCGGCAATGTTCCGAACCGCGGCCGCCAAGCCATCGTCCTCGTCCCCGTCCACGTGTTCTCCCGGAAACACCGCCCAGCGAGCCCACCAGGTGCGCGCGCGATTGCCGGCTTTCTCCTTGGGAAAGTCTTTGTCCGGCAGCACCCAGGCGCGGTCGCCGGTCCAGCCGAACTGCACTTCGGGTACGCGCGCCAGGCCGTCCTTCCACTTCGCCCGCCAATCCGCATCCACGTTCAGTGCCGTGGACGCCTCGATCGCCCACTGGAATGCCTTGCGGAACATCACCAGGTTCGTGATCACATTGCGGTTCCCCTTGAAGCCCGCGTTCCACCCCGGCGTCTCGGACAGAATCGATGGGAAGATGCCGCCATCCTTGCCCTGATACTTGTTCAGGTAGCCCCAATAGAACTGCGCAGCCTTTTTCAAATAAGGGTAGGAGTTCCGTGCCAGCCAATCCCGGTCCCGCGTGAACTCCCAGTGCCACCAGAGCGCTTGCCCCACCCAGCCCGTCATTCCCAGGTCCCGGCCCCAGCGATTGTGCACATGGGCGCGGTGCGGTGGAACAAACGGAATCGTCACCAACTCACAGTACGCTCCATCAAGCCCGAACGTCAGCTTGGCCAGATACTCGAAGGTGGGCATCGTCTGCTGGATCAGGCGCGCATAGGAATCCATCCACTTGGCGTGGTTGGCCGGAAGCCAGTGGAGATAATTCTTCTGCACATTCATGTTCCAGTGATAGTCGCCATGCCAGGGCATCGCGTCCCAAAGCGTGACGTTGGCCCCCAGCCCGGGCGCCTGCGCATGGGGAGCAACGTGACAAGCCCAAAGATACATCTGGCGATACCAGACAGCCTCGATCTCCTTGTCGCCCAGTTCAATGTCGGAAGCGGACCAGAACTCTTCCCATGCCCGCTCGTGTGCTTCGAGCGCCGAATCGTAGTCCCTGGCCGGGTCGGGCCCGGCAAGATCAATGGCCCGCTGGCGCGCCTCGCCGGTGCTATCGCGGTCCGTGGCGATTCCCAGGGAAAACTCGCGAGTCCCGGATTGAAGTGCTCCCTGCGGCTGCTGCACCTCGTAGGCGAGCGGCTTGATCGCCTGTTCCCCAATCCCGTTGAGCTGCTGCCGCGGAAACGAGCCCGCCAGGTGCCAGGCAAACCGTGGCACGTCGAATCCGGCGGGAATCGTCTGCGTGATGGTGGCGTGGAAGTCATCCGCCGCCCGAACCTCGGGATGCGGCATCGCCGGATCCACCCGGTCCGGCTGCTTTTCCAGGATCAGCATCGGGGTGGGCGCGCCGCCCTCCACCGCGTATCGAAGCCGGAACACGTTCGCATCGCGCTGCACGAACGCCTCCACGGTGAGTGCTCCGTTCCGGAACCCGAAACGCGTCTTCAGAACACCGCGCGCGATGTCGAGGCTCGTCTCAATCGTCGTTGAACTAAGCCCGCGGTGCACCAACCGGACTCGCCCCGCCACTTTCGGCGCCGGCCCCGAATAGGCCTGTAGCGACCGCTCCGTCCGGTTGTGATACGAAGGCGGCTGCTCGGTGAAGTCCCGCATACCCGCCGGCTTGTTGAGCCAGGTAGGCCTCGCGTGCAGAGCGCCGTCCCAACGGAAGCCATAGTCTCGTTCGTAGCGGATGAGATCGTCGTGCTTGAGAACAACGTCCGCGGCGACATTGTCGTGCCGCGAATCCCAGATGTCGTTCTTGCCGAACTGGAACACCATCTCGTGGTGCAGCACCGTGACCAGCGCAGCCATGTCCCCGTTTCCGATGACCAGGGCTTCCTGCGGATTCGTCAACGGGCCACTGATCCTCACCGTATGCGATCCGGCCAGGCTTCGAGCCCACAGCGCGTCCGCAGTCAACAGCGAAACGAACAGGGCCGCGAATCCGCGAACGGCGGCGTCCATGCGACCTTAGAAAGCGAAGCGCAATCCGAAGCGGAACATCCGTTCGTCAAAACCTTCGCGCCCCGTATTCTGCACACTGGTGATCGTTCCGAAGGTGGCGGCGGTCACGTTGCTCGAAGGTGTGGCAAAGTGCGGCGTGTTCGTGGCGTTGAACACTTCGGCCCGGAACTGGATGTTCACCCGCTCGGTGACCTGGAAGTTCCGGAAGATGCCGAGATCGAGATTCCACAGGCCTGGTCCGCGCAACTGATTCCACCCCGACGTTCCGAAGCGGGCGGCAGTCACCGGAGCATAAGCCGTCGTATCAAACCAGCGCGCCCGCGTTCCGATCCTTTCGACGTTCGGCTTGATCTGGTCCGCCGTTTGAGTGTTCCCGGGCGCATTCAAAGATGCCGTCGGCGCGAAGATCGTGTACGGAGGTCCCGTATACCCGGTCAGCATGCCGTTGATCTGCCAGCCTCCCAGCAGTTTCGACCCGGCGCCGCTGGTGGCCCATTGCTTGCCTTTGCCGAACGGCAACTCCGCGGCGGACGTCGCGGTGAACATGTGAGTCCTGTCCCAATCGCGGGGCATGCTCCGGATCAAGCCCCAATAGGCCGGCGTCTGGATCGCCCAACCGTTGATGCCCAGCGGATTGCCGGCGGGGCCGATCGCTTTTGACCAGGTATGCGCGAACTTCAACATGTACCCCGCCGAAAAGCGCTTTTGCACCGTGGTCTGAAGCGCGTCGTATTGACTGCGGAACCCGCCCGCGTCGGAGAACATCGAGGTTCCCGCGGTCCGCCCGAACCTCCGGTTCAAAACCATACTGGCCGTCCCTCCGCCAATGAATCCGTAGTTGGTTTCCCACTGTCCACCCAAACGGAGGCCTCGGTTGGCGACGTAACCGGTCTCAGCAATCCAGTCGCCGCCCAGTTCCTTCTCCACCATCAGATTCCACGACTGTAGATAGCTGCGGCGAAAGTTGGGATCCGGCATGCTCACCGAGACTTCATTCGGCACGGCAATGGTTCCGTTGCCGGTGTCCGGAGCGGAGAGCAGGGGAATGCCGCTTGCAATCCGGCTGGCGAACTGGAAGTTGTTCGCCCCGATCCAGATGGCGCTGGTTTCGGTGGGATAGTTGTGCAGGGAGTTGCGCGCGGTGTTCACCGGATCCCACGTGATTCCGTAGCCGGTCCGGACCACGGCAGTGTCCGTCAACCGGTAGGCCAAGCCGACGCGGGGTGAGAAGTATTTCTTGCTCGCGTTGAACCCGCAGTTAACCGGTAGCCTCCCGGCGCCGCAAACCTTCAGAGTGTTGTTGTCGAAGTCGTAAATCTCCATGCCGCGGCCGTCGCCGCGCGTGGCTGGGGCGAAGTAGTCCCAACGCAACCCCGTGGAGATCGTCAATCGCGGGGTCACCTGGAACCGGTCGCGAACGTAGAAGCTGTGCGCCCACGTCCGGCTGCTCGGCACTCCCCAGATTCCCTGCTGCTGCAGCGTGGCCGGCAGGCCCAGCAGGAAACTCGCGTACGAGTTGAACTCGTTCACCGCCGTGCCCGGCGTTCCAGTCACTCCCCCCGCGAAGCTGAACCTGCCCGGTGTACCGGCCGGCTCGTACGCGTTCATCGAGACGAACAGTGAATCGTATCCGAACCGGATGTTGTGCCGCCCCTTGGTCCAGGAGGCGCTTCCAACGTATTGAGCTTGAGGATTGTGGTGATAAAACGGCACGCCCAGCGAGCTTCTGCCGAAGACATTCAGCCCATCCACGGCGAAAGAAGGCCATCCGCCCGTCGCCCGCGTGGATCCGTTCGTTCCGGGGATGCCCAGGAAATCTGTTCCCAGCTTTTCGCCAAGCCGTATCGGCTCCACGTTGTTATCCAGCATCGTGTAGCCGACGTACCCGTCCAACACGATGTTCGGAGTCAGGGTGTAGACGGCCGAGTACGTCATGCTGAGCGTGTCACCGTATCCGCGGCCGTCATACAGGCCGCGGGATGCGATACCCTGACCACCTAACTCTCCGTACAGAGGAGGATTGGAGAACTCAAACCGCAGCCAGCTCACGCGAGCGTTCAGATTCAACCGGTCGGTGGCCTGAAAAGTGAACTTCGTGTCGATGGTGCGCCGGTCATAGGCAAAGGCCCCGCTCGCGAAATAGTTCTGTCCGGGGCTGGCCGGATTGCCGAGATTCGGCGCGGGCGTGAGAGCGACGATCTTCTGAATGATCGGGCTGATCCGGCTCGCGGGAATCCGGTTCCCCTCGAATCGTTGACGGCCCGTGCCGTTCGCATTGCCGGTGAGAGGATCGAAGATGGGCAGCGCGGACTCGGAGAAGTCGCCGGTGCGCATTCTGGCGGTCGGCGAGTTGGCGATCACGAATGCCGATTCGCGATCCGGCGTCGCTTCATACGCGCCGAAAAAGAAAAGCCGGTTCTTGATAATCGGACCGCCCAAAGTCCCGCCATACTGATTCAGAATCCGCTTCTCCATCTTCCGGTTGGCCGGCAGAAAATACGGCCGCGCTTTCAGCTTCTGATTGTTGTGATACTCGTAGCCGGATCCATGGAATGAGTTCGTGCCGCTCTTGATCTGCACGTTGATCGAGGCGCCGCCCGCGAAACCGTTGTCCGCATCGAAGTTGCCCGTGACGATGTTCACCGTCTCGATCGAATCAAGCGAGGGAATGTAACCGGCGATGTGCGGCAGCCAGGGGTGGCCCGCCGTTGCGCCATCCACCCGAACCGCGATCGAAGCCGCCGTCGTGCCCATGGCCTGCGTCTGCAGCGAACGGGAAGGATTCGCCGAGATCGAGTGGGCATTGGCCGGAGGGCTGAATCCGGGAACCGTCACCAGCAGGTTTTGAAAGTTGCGCGCGAACGGCACCGGGATGTTCTGAAGGTCCTCGGTCCGGATCTCGTTGCGGACGTCGGCAGTGTCGGTCTGCAGGGTCACGGCGTCCGCTGTCACCTGGGTCGTTTCGCTGACCGTGCCCAGTTCGAGCCGGGCATTGGCGCGAACCACGCTGTTGTTCGAGACGATGACGTTGGCCTGGGTGAACGACCGGAAGCCCGTCGCCACAATCTTGATCTTGTACGTCCCCGTGGGAATGCTCGTGAACGAGAACGTCCCCGCGGCATTCGTCGTCGTTTCCCAGGAGCGGCTGAAGCCGGCGTGCGTGGCTTCCACCCTGGCGCCCGGGACAGCCGCATCGGTGGGATCGGTAACGTTGCCCACCAGCGATCCGAAAACCAGTTGGGAATACGCGGACGGAGCAGCGGCAAGCAGGAGGAAACCGAGGACGGGTGCATTGCCGAAAAGCCGCTCGAACGTAGCGAAACGCATGGAAGACCTCCTGGGTCGATAAACGATCATAAGATATATCATGCCGCTCCGGACCCGGTCAAATGCCTTTGCATTCGAACCTTGACGCGCAGATCGAACCGAATTATGATCGATCATGTGACAACAGCGCTGCCCCACACAAAGGAGGACTTCAAGTTCGAAGAGGTTGCCGCGCACTCCTTGCGCACCCAGATCGCAGGGCGAATCCGTCTCGCGATTCTCGAAGGCTCCTTGCATGAAGGCGAACGGATCGTCGAGCGCAAACTGGCAGGCCAGTTCAACGCAAGCCTGACCGCGGTTCGCGAGGCCCTGATCGAACTCGAGACCGAGGGCTACGTCACCAAGAAACCCAACGCCTCCACCCACGTCAAGCGACTGACCCCCGAAGACATCGAGGAGGTTTTCGATGTCCGCGGAATGCTCGAGGCCGGGGCCGTGGAGCAGGCCGCGATCATGGCCAGCCCATCCGACATCCGGCTGATGGAAGAGCGCTTCTTCGACCTGTTGGAAGCCGCGCGCACCGCCGACAAACGGGTCTTCATGCGCCGCGACTTCGCCTTCCACGAGCAGATCTGGAAAAGCGTCCGAAACCCCTACCTCACCAACGCCCTCACCCGCCTGGTGCTGCCAATGATTGCCTCCTGCGCCGATCGCCTGGTTTCCGGAGCGCCGTTCGACCTCCTTCGCGACGCCCAGTCTCATCTGCCCCTGCTCGATGCCATCAAAGCGGGGAATCCGGAGTCAGCACGCCTCGCCTACTCGAAGGCGATGGGCGAATGGCACTCCGCCACCCGGCGCGTGTTCGATGCGCGGACGAAAGAACAAGCGAATGCGGAGCCATGATCGCATCGCCGCGCTGAACTGCCTTCCACTCTCCCTGCTGCTGGTGTGTTCGGCTGCGGCGCAACCGCCGCAGATGAGGCACTATCAGGCGCGCTCGCCGCTTCCCGTGCCGGATGTCGGCGGGTACCGCACCCTGAAGGGTGACTTCCATCTGCACACGGTCTTTTCCGACGGCCTCGTCTGGCCGCCGCTCCGCGTGCTCGAAGCATGGCGCGACGGATTGGATGTCATCGCCCTCACCGACCATGCGGACGCCACGCCGCCGAACAAGGACATCCTGAAACCAGACCTCAACCTGCCGCACCAACTGGCTCGCATGCAAGCCGAACGGCACGGGATCATTCTCATCCCCGGGGTCGAAATATCGCCCGGCGCCATCCACTGCAACGCGCTGTTTGTGAAAGACGCCAACCAGGCGCCAGGCCCGGATCTTCTCCCGGCCCTGCGCCGGATGCGCGCTCAGGGCGCGTTCATTTTCTGGAATCATCCCGGGGGCGATGGTCCCGTCCGCTGGATCCCCGAAATCGCTGCCGTGCACGCGGAGGGGCTCATCCACGGCGTGGAACTCGTCAACGAGGAGACCTTCTATCCGGAAATCTACTCGTTGGTGGAAGAGAAGAAGCTCACCGTCTTTGCCAACAGCGACATGCACATGGCGATGCCGCCCGCCACCGAGTCCCGCCGGCGCCCCATCACGCTCCTCTTTGTCCGCACGGCCGACGAGGAGGGAGTCCGCGAGGCCCTGTTCGCCCGCCGCACCGCGGCCTGGTGGGGCAATTCACTCTGGGGCCCGGAGGAGTTGCTGAAGGGACTCTGGGAAGGCGCCGTGAAAGTCGACCCGGCGCCGA
Organism: Acidobacteriota bacterium; assembly: GCA_016870915.1. Classification (GTDB taxonomy): domain Bacteria; phylum Acidobacteriota; class Terriglobia; order Bryobacterales; family Bryobacteraceae; genus VFZY01. The sequence continues at coordinate 10,959 of VFZY01000176.1, forward strand.
TCGTCTCGCGGCCGCCCGGCGGATCAGTGCGCGTCCGCTTCCAAAACCACTCCGCGATCCCTTTCCAGATTCAGGTGCGCAACCCGCCCTCCTGGTTGCACGGCGGCATGGGCGAAGTGCGGGCGGAAGGCATGTACTCCCACGCCATGAGCATCGCTTCGGACGCACCGCCCGGCGAACATCGCATCGAGCTGAATGTGGAGATTGTCAACCTGCACATCGGGCCCAATCGCAACCTGATGGCGCGTGTGCCGGTACGAATCAACGTGGTGCGTTGATGAAACTGCGGTGCCGGCCGCTTCGTGCGGCCCTTCAACAGACTCTCTTGAACGGAGTATCCATGATCGCGTTGACACCTTCAGCACTGTGCCTGGCGGCGGCCGGGCTCACCGCCTTTTCTTCAGTGGCTCCACTCCTCGCCGCGGATACGCCCAGGCGGGTGTCGCGCCCCGACTCGCTGCCGCGCCTCGTGCGAACCATCGACCTCGAGAATTTTGGCAGCGGACACATGAGGTTCGGGGATCTCGATGGAGACGGCATCCCCGACATCCTGATCGCGCAGCTGCGCAGCACCGGGATCCGCACCATCAGTTGCCTAACGGCCCTCAATCTGGACGGGCGAAAGCTCTGGCAGGTCGGCACTCCGGACATCCGGAATACCCACGTCGGAAGCGACATACCCATTCAGATCTTCGACGTCGACCGGGATGGCCGCAACGAGGTCATCTACATCTCCAGCGAGGACAACCGGGGCAAACCGGGACCGCCGGCCAAGCCGGGCCCCCTCACTTTCACGGTACTGAACGGCTCGAACGGAGCCATCAAGAAACAGTTCCAACTGGTCGTAGGCTGGGACAACCTTCTCTTCGCTGACTTTTCCGGTCGTGGCTTCCCGCAGGACATGGTGGTGAAGGACCGCATGTGGAACTTCTGGGTCTTCGACGCGGCCAATCACTTCAAGCCCCTCTGGTCGAAGCTCGACGTGCGCTACACCGGTCACTACCCCATGAACTACGACTTCGACGGGGATGGGCGCGACGAACTGCTGATGGGATACTCGCTCTACGGTCACGACGGGCGTGTCATCTGGAGCCGGCCGGAACTGACCAAATTGCCCGTACTCTACCGCGCGTCCGCCGATCGGACCGCGGTAGCCGAGTCCCACAACGACGCGGTCCACATCGACGACATGGACGGCGACGGAAGGGCCGAAATCGCCATCGCAACCAGCAAAGACGGCATCCTCCTCGACGCCGCCGGCAAGACTCTCTTCCAAATGGAGGGGGTGCACTGCCAGCACGCCCTGATTGGCAAGTTCCGCCCCGGCCTCCCCGGCAAGCAGGTCTGCTTCGTCGATGTGGGGGCGGTGAAAATGATGAAAAACACCGACAAAACTGTTCCTGGGGCCTCCATCCTCAGCGTCTATTCCAAAGCGGGCGAACTCCTGGTCAAAAGTACCGACAACATAGCCGTGCAGGAAGGCGCGGGTGGACTCAATGTAGCGCTAGTCCGGAACTGGACCGGGAACCCCAACGAAAACTTCATTCTCGCCTTCAACCGCGGATGGGCTCCGCCCGCCCTCTTGGACGGCCACGGCCGCGAAATCGCGACCTTTCCCTTTCCCCCAGGAATCCGCGCAAAAGACGTAGGGCCGGATGGCAAGGATCTCTACGACAGCGAAGGCGCCCAGCATCTCAGCTGCCTGGGAGACGAACGCGAGGAGATCGTCGTCTTCAACAGCCGGGCCCTGTACATCTACACCAACGCCGCTCTTTGGCACAAGCCGTATCTCTACAACTCAACGCTCTATACGGGCCGGTAGAGAGAATGTTGATCTTTGGTTTGTTCCGGTTCAGTTGGAAATCGAGAAGGCGTTCTCCCAGTAAGGCACAAGGAGAGAACGCATGAAGCAGCCACGGAAGCACTACCCGCCCTGAGAGAAGGGCGCCATCCTCAGGCGGCAGTAGGCGCGACCGAACCACTCAGCCGACCAGGAGCGAATCGCCTGCCTGGAGAAAAAGATCCAGACGAAGGACGAGGTTCTGGCCGAACTGACGGCCGAACATGTTGCTCCCCAAAAAAACGCTTGGGGAACTCAGACCCGGGTCTGGGTTCCTCACGACACGCGGGACCAGATCGTGGATTTCGTCCCGCGCTGGCCGCAGAAGACCGGGATCGGCGCCGGGCGGTTCGTCGAGTGGCTCGACATCACCGCCAGCAAGTTCTACGACTAGCGAGAACGCTACGGCAAGGTGAACGAGCATGACGGCTGGGTTCCCCCCCGATTTCTGGTTGGAGAAGTGGGAGAAGCTGGCCATCGTCGGGTTCCACCTGAAGAACCTACTGGAGGGCTACCGCTGGCTGATTTTCATGATGCTCGATGCCGTTATCGTGGCGGTCAGCCCATCCAGTGTGTGGCGGGTGCTCGGCCAGGCCGGCCTCTTGTCGAAATGGAACGGAAAGCCGTCGAAAAGGGCAAAGGCTTTGCACTACCTCAACATCGGCGGGCCGTTCTACCACCTGTGCAGTATCCTGAATGGCTTCAGCCGGCACATCATGAACTGGGACATCCGGGAGTCGATGGCCGAGGCCGGCATCGGAATCATCTTAACAGGGAGCCAGGGAGAAGCACGCCGGAGGCGCGACCCCGGATCATCTCGGACAACGGGCCGCGGTTCATCGCGAAAGACTTCAAGGAGTTCATTCGGATCTCGGGCATGACGCAGGCAGAACCTCACCGTACTATCCACAATCGAACGGGAAAATCGAACGTTGGCACGAATCGCTCAAAGGAGAGTGCATCTGGCCCTGAACGCCACTATCGCTGGATGATGCCCGGCGTCTGGTGGAGGGCTACTTGGAGTACTCCAACAACGTCCGCTTGAACAACGCAATCGGCTCCATCAAGCCGACGGACATGCTCGCCGGGCGTCAGGCTGAGAACCACGCCCAGCGAGATCGGAAGTTGGAGGAGGCGCGTAAACCGGTTCAATCTGACCGCCTGGGCTTTCCGTCAACTTGCGTGTGCAGCCCAAGTATCCGAGCGGCGCATTTTGACGCCGACCTGCTGGGTCGTCTTCGGTAGGTTAGACCCACCTCCGTGCTTTGCATTGCGGAGGGGTGAACGCTAAAGGCCGCTTCAGGTTCGCCTGGCTCACGCTGGCGTGCGAGCTACTGGTCTCAACGCACACCGGCGCTCCAGCCTTGCGCCTGGATACGTATGCCGATCTTGAAGGCGTTCACGTCGGAGTTGAACGGCGGCAGACCACCTCGTTCGTACCCCGCGAAGATGGCGACGCCTGTGGAGCTGTTTGGATCGCTGAGCAAGACGTCGACCTCCGCTTTGGTGTAATTCCTCGTTCTTGCGCTGCCGCTAGCCCGTTTTTCTCACGGGAAGTGTAGCGGAAAGCCGCATTCTCTGGCATAACTGATTTTTCTAGTAAAAGTTGTGCGAAGAGAGGAGCGGCTTTCCCCTATGACAGAGTGTAGCCAATCAGA
>VFZY01000177.1 GCA_016870915.1 Acidobacteriota bacterium
TGAGCAGGTGTGGAACTACGTGAAGAACCACGGAATCGGGCGGATGTTGCTGCGCCAAGCGGACGACCTCAAGTGCGCCGTCCTGGCGCGCCTACGATCCCTGCAACGCCTGCCCTGGACTATCAAAATGTTCTTCCTGACCAAGGACACCGTGTACGCCGCAGGTTGAACTCAATGTCTACTAACCAACGGTCTGATTAATACTCGTGCAAACAGTTGTCTCGCGAATGGACACTCGAGCACTTCGCGCCGACATTAGAGTCGCATCTCGAGGAGACGCTACCTCATGAACCAGCCGTGTTCTTGGACCGCACTGGTATAGAGGCTGGGGATCCTTGGCCGCACCGCCTTCGGCAGGCCTTGAATGGATCCCGGTGCATGGTCGCGGTCCTGTGCCCATCATATCTTCGTTCCGCTTGGTGTGTTGAAGAGTTCAACACGATGGCCGCACGTCCAGGTGGCAGGATCATTCCGATCCAATTTTGTGACGGCGAGCATTACCCTCCTGAGTTAACCGGCTCGCTGCAGCTTGTCGACTTCCGAGATTTCGCACAGAGAACACTCGTTCCGGAGAAGTTGGCCATTTTTGAACGCAGAATTGCCGGATTGTGCCAAACTCTGGCAGGTGCGATTCAAAGAGCTCCGGAGTGGAAGGCTGATTGGCCAGTCCTCCAACCTCCAATCGCCGGAGAGGTTCCGGTGGTGAGAATGCCGAGGGTTCAATGAACGGTCACGTTGTCACCTTCTACTCCTATAAGGGCGGCGTCGGCCGGACCATGGCCCTCGCCAACGCCGGGGCACTCATTGCCTCGTGGGGCTACAAGGTTCTCTGCGTTGACTGGGATCTGGAAGCGCCCGGACTGCACATCTATTTCCGCGGCCTCATGGACCAGAAAAATGCCGATGGTCTGCTCGATCTAGTGGAGGCTTTCAGGAGCGCAGGTTCAGTGGACTGGCGAAGGTACCTCACAGACGTTCGGCTTCCGAATGGGGTGCGGAATCTCGATCTGATTACGGCGGGCCGCCGCGACGACAGTTATGTCCGGAGAGTCCAGGAGGTCGACTGGCAGGCGCTGTACGACAAGCACCGTTTTGGGAACTTTCTTGAGACGATGCGGGGCGAGTGGATCGACGCCTACGACTTCATTTTGGTCGATAGCCGGACCGGCATCACCGATATTGGCGGCATCTGCACTGTCGCCCTTCCCGACACGTTAGTGCTGCTCTTCACCGCGAACGACCAGAACCTTGAAGGGGTGGCGGACTTTACCAACCGGGTGATCAAAGAACGGGATCGGCTTCCCTTTGATCGCTACCGGCTCCAGGTGCTGCCGGTGGCCGCACGGTTCGATTTGAGCGCGGAGTATGAGCGAACCCAAGATTGGCTGAGCAAGTTCGCCAGACAGCTGGAGCCCTTCTACGCCGACTGGACTGGATGGCCGGCCAAGGAGGTTTTGAACCAGACTCGAATTCCTTACATCCCGTACTGGAGTTTTGGCGAAGGGCTGCCGGCCATTGAGCGCGGGACGGTCGATCCGCAGGACGTCGGCCATAGCCTTGGAGCACTCGCGGCGTTGATCCGGTTGAAGCTGTCTGCGGTAGAGGCAATCGGCGAAAACGTTCAACTGCTGATCAAACAGGCCCGTGGTCCGCACCGGGTTCTCCTGCTGGCGGATTCTGAGGACACTCTTTATCGGGACGAATTGGCGGAGCGTCTGAAGCCCCTGGAGCAGGCCGGGCATATCCGGGTCGTCAAGGACCTCGACCCGGATCCCGAATGGCGCTCGCAGGAGTACAACGTCGATCGTGGCTTCGATCTTATGGTCCCGTTCATGAGCCCAAAACTGTTCCACGCCCATAAAGACCTGATGATGACCCTCATGAGGGTTGAGCGGTTGGTGCCAGCCTGGGCCCACCCACCGATCTAAGTATTGGACTCAAACTCAGAACGGGTCCCACAACCGATTTCGAACGCCATAAACCCATGGATTCGCTGACGGCGCAATCACGCGAGCGGGTAATGGGGACAATCGTTCAGGAGATCCAAAACACGTTGAACCTGCAATCTCCTGGAGCAAACGGACATTAGCTACCCGCACCGGTTAGGACCCGTGAACGTCCCCGCCGGGTTTCACCCACTCCGTGCGCCCCTGGTACCGAATCTCAACCCACCAGGAAGGTTCCGGTGTTTCCTGACTCAGAACCTCTCCCCAGCAGTCAGGCCCCGGGAAAGCGCACGCAGCCGCCACGGTGTCATGACGCCCTTGATTCACCTGGCCCGCCACCCAGACCGCGCCTAAGGCCAGCACCGCCGCCAGAGTCAGACTCTCCGCCTCAACAGCACCGCCAACCCCGCCAGCCCCAGCCACATCGCCCCCGGCTCCGGCACCGCCTGGCTTGCGAGAATCCTACCCGCCGGCCCCTGCAGGGACCACCCGTCGATCACCTGCCCTTTCGAAGTCCGCGCAATCCCACCCACCAGTTCCAGCGTGTGGAAAGCGTCCACGATGATTGAGGCGCTGGCCGGACCCGGGCCGCTCTGCACGATCCCGATTTCGGCATAGAGCGCGGTGAAGTAATCGAACGGATCACCAAACGTCACATCCGCTGTTACCGTGCAAAATCCCGGAGCACTGGGCTCGCACTGACCTTGGGAAAAGCCGATCGCCGTCACAATGCGGGCTCCCGCCGTCGCGCCGGTACCCACGGCTCCGCCAGTGACAGTCGCGTCGTACCGGAACACGAAATCGAACGCCACGGTCGTCCCTAACAGCGTGGCCTCCGCGGGCAAAAGCGTCCGCGATTCACTGATGGAAGAACTGCCGTACACGCTGATGCGGTCCGGAAACAACAAGGTGCCCGCATCCATGTAGTCGAGCGTCAACGAGGCAAACGCCCTCTGCAGCGTGCTCGACGGCGTCTCCGCCATGGCTCTGGCACTGAACGACCAGTGACCCGGGTCCGACAGCCCGCCGGTCAGGTCAATGATCGCGCCGGTGCTTGAATCAAAGCAGTTCGCGGTGGAACAGACCACCGGCGCAAAGCCTTTCGTTCCATAAGCCCCGGCAATGTTGGCCGAAGTCATCAATGCTGCCCATCCGCACGGGGCAGCCACAAGTACCAGCAGGACTGAGCGCAATTCTCTCCTCCGCGAACCGATTCCGCGATCCAGTATATCCCGGTCATAATGGCACTGTGCGACCCTTTCTCCTCTCTCTTGCCGTAACCGCCTGCGCCGCCGCCCAAACCCAGGCCGATGCCGCGAAGTTTCTTGAGTCGGCTGAAACCCGGCTGCTCAAGCTGGCGAACGCGGCCGGCCGCGCCGGCTGGATCCAATCCACCTACATCACCTCCGACACCGAAGCGCTGGCTGCCGATACCAACGAAGCACTCATCAATCTGGGTAAGGAACTCGCGCGCACCGCCGCCGGTTACGACAAGGTTCAACTGCCGGCGGACATGCGCCGTAAGATGAACCTGCTCAAGAATTCGCTGATCGTCGTCACGCCCTCGAATCCCGCGGAGTCCACCGAACTCACCCGCCTGATGACCGGCATGGAAGGCGCCTACGGCCGTGGCAAGTACTGCCGCGACAACCCGGCCGACAAAGGCCAATGTCTCGACATCACCCGCATCGAGCGCATCCTCGCCGAAAGCCGCGACCCCAGGGAACTGCTCGATGTCTGGCAAGGCTGGCATTCCATCGCCCGCCCGCTCCGTAACGATTATTCGCGCTTCGTCGAACTCGCCAACAAAGGCGCGCGCCAGATGGGCTTTGCCGATAGCGGCGCCATGTGGCGCGCCAAGTACGACATGCCTCCCGACGCCTTTGCCCGCGAACTCGACCGCCTGTGGGAGCAGGTGCGCCCGCTCTATGTCAGCCTTCACGCCTACGTCCGCGGCCGCCTGCGTGCCAGGTACGGTGATGCCGTGGTGCCCGCCGGCGGCCCCATCCCGGCGCACCTGCTCGGCAACCTCTGGCAGCAAAGCTGGGAGAATGTCGAAGACCTGGTCGCCCCAGCCGGCGGTGGCTCTGGCTACGACCTGACCAAGATCCTTCGCGAACGCAAGTACGATGAGACCGAAATGGTGCGCGGCGCCGAACGCTTCTTCACCTCGCTCGGCTTCGAGCAGCTTCCGAAGACCTTCTGGGACCGCTCGCTTTTCCGCAAACCGGCTGACCGCGATGTCGTCTGCCACGCCAGCGCCTGGGATGTGGACAATGACCTGGATCTGCGCATCAAGATGTGCATTCAGATCACCGCCGAGGAGTTTGCCGTCATCCATCATGAACTCGGCCACAACATCTATCAGCGCGCCTACCGCAAGCAGCCCTTCCTCTTCCGCGATTCGGCCAACGATGGCTTCCATGAAGCCGTCGGCGACACCATCGCCTTAAGCGTGACACCCGAGTATCTGGTGAAAATCGGCCTGCTCGACAAGGCGCCTGATGCCTCGCGCGACATCGGCCTGCTCATGGGCCGGGCGCTTGAAAAGGTGGCTTTCCTCCCGTTTGGCCTGCTCATCGATCAGTGGCGCTGGAAGGTCTTCGCCGGCGAGATCAAACCCGATCGCTACAACGCAAGCTGGTGGGAGTTGAAGCGCAAGTACCAGGGCGTCGCCCCGGCCGGCGAACGCGGCGAAACCGAATTCGACCCCGCCGCCAAGTACCACGTCTCCGCCAACGTTCCCTATACGCGCTACTTCCTGGCTCACGTCCTGCAGTTCCAGTTCCATCGCGCCCTGGCGCGCGCCGCCGGATGCACCGGGCCTCTGCATCGCTGCTCCATCTACGCCGACAAAGAGGCGGGGCGCCGCCTTGCCGCCATGCTCGAAATGGGCGCCAGCCGGCCCTGGCAGGACGCGCTCCAGGCACTCACCGGCAGCCGGCAAATGGATGCCACCGCGATGCTCGACTACTTCGCTCCTCTCAAAGCCTGGCTCGACGAACAGAACAAAGGCAACCCCGTGGGCTGGTAGCAGCGGCAGCGTGCGGCACACCTGCCCGGTCAATGCGCTACTGTTGATGGAACGAGGTGTCCATGCACGATTTCTATTCTCGCCGCGCCCTGATTCTGTTCCTTGCGCCGCTGCTGACAGCGGGCTGTGTTCTTGGCCAAACACCAAAGAAAGAGCCCGACGTCCCCTACGTTCCCACCACGGATGAAGCCGTGGCGGCGATGCTCGATCTGGCCGGCGTCCAGAAGAACGATATTGTCTATGACTTGGGCTGCGGCGATGGCCGCATCGTCGTCACCGCCGCCAGGAAGTTCGGCGCCCGCGGTGTCGGCATCGATATCAACCCGGTACGCATCAAGGAAGCCCAGGAAAACGCCAAGCGCAACGGCGTGGAACACCTGGTGCGCTTCGTTGAAAAGGACCTTTTTGAGGCCGATATCAAGGAAGCCACTGTCGTCTCCCTGTTCCTTCTCTCCCACATCAACCTCAAACTCAAACCCAAGCTGATGCGCGATCTCAAGCCCGGCACCCGCATCGTTTCCAATACGTTCGACATGGGCGACTGGAAGCCCGAGAAAGAGTTCACCGTCGGTCTGCGCGACGATGAGGACTCCTTCCTCTCCCGCCGTCTCTTCCTCTGGACCATCCCCAAACAATGACCCGCCTCGCCCCGTTCCTGGTTCTCGTGCTGCCTCTGGCAGCCAGCGAAATCACCACGGGGTTCACCTTTTCGCGCGTCGAGTTCGCCTATCCGGGTGCCTCGAGTCCGGCGGGGTACGGCCAGTTCTCGGCCGATTTCGCCGCTCTCGCCGCGGCCGGCCATACCATGGGGTTCCTGAACGTCGCCACGGATCGCGGTTGGGTGGTGCAGAATCTGCCCGTCGATGCCAGCTCCGGCTTGCCGGGTCTCTCCGTGCTCTTTGACGCCGGATCCTCAGGGTTCACCAGCGCTCACGTCGATTTCAGCTCTGGGCCCACCCAGAACTTCGCCCCGGCAACGCCGGGCCAGGCCTATCAGTTCGCGCCCGCGCCGGTGCTGTTCAACGGCCAGGGCCAGGAGGACCCCGTGACGGAGGTGGGCCCGCCACCCGAAGCCGGCAATGCGGCGCTGTTTGCCGGGCTTGGCTTCCGCTTCATCTGGCAGCCCGGCCACACCACGCTCGAGGAGGCGGAGAATCAATGTGCGCCGGGCACCATCGCCCGCAATCTCACCTACCTCCACAACCGTTACGGAACCAAATTGCCGCTGCCCAACAACCCCGGCACGGGCGCGGCGAATACGCAGAACTCATTGGTGGCCGCGCTCGACAAGGCGTGGATCAAGCCCGATGGGACGCCGGCCGGCGGCCGCGGCGCCGGCGAAGGTTCGAAGTTCCTCCAGACGTTCAACGGAACACTCAACTACATTGCCGGTAACAAGCTCAGCCTTTCGATGACCCATCATCGGATCGTCCCCGAACTCACCCAGATCGACAAGGGCGATTTCACCGCCACCCAGGGTGGCGTCTCCCGCGACCGCACCGATACCGATACCCTGGCCTGGCTCATCGCCGAACTCGACCGCGGCTCCGCTCTCGGCCTCAACTACGCCAACCGCCATATCGCCACGGTCCGCGGCGGCGGGGTGATTCTGGGCCGCCACTTCGTGATTCTGCAGGACGACAACAAGCAGGGCGCCGCCGGTGGCGTCAGCTGGTTTGACGGCGGCCTCAGCTTCACCTGGCTCGATTGGAAAGACGACGGCTTCCCGGTCCTGAGCGCCTCAAGCCTGCCCAAACTCAGCAAGCTCAACGGCGTGAACATGCTCATCGCCCTGAATACGCCGGAGCCGGCAACCTGGCTCACAATTGCCTTCGGGGCCATCCTCTGCGTGCTCCGCCGCCGGTCGTAGCGCGTGCTAGTCTGAAGCTCTAACCAAGGAGCAACCCCCCCATGCGACTGCCCATCCTGCTGCCTCTCTTCCTTGCTTCCATTACGCTCTCCGCCCAGGTGCTCCCCGCCCGAGCCCCCGCCGATCCAACCCTCACCCTGGACCGTAAGCGCATCGAAGCCGCCCTGGCGCAAATGACCACCGCGGGCCGCGCCGCTGGAACCTCCCTCCTCATCTGGAAGGACGGAGGTGAAGCCTATTATGGCGCCGCCGGTTTCGCCGACCGGGAAGGCGCCCGCGCCATGTCCCGCGACACCATCGCGCAGATCTACTCCATGACCAAACCCGTCACCGGCGTTGCCCTCATGCAGCTTTGGGAACAGGGCAAGTTTTCACTGGACGACCCGCTTGCCGCCTACCTGCCCGAGTTCCAGGCCACCCAGGTCTACGCCGGTAACGACGCCTCTGGAGCGCCCAGCTACCGGGCCCCCACACGGCCCATCTCCGTACGCGACATCCTTCGCCATACCGCCGGATTTGCCTATGGCCCGGGCGCGACGCCGGCTCACAAGGCATTCGTCGCGGCCAACCCGCTGGCGCTCGACATCGATCTGGCCGAAATGGGACGCCGCCTGGCCAGGGTACCGCTCCTGTTTGACCCGGGCACGCGCTGGGGGTACAGCATCGCCGTCGATGTCCAGGCCCTGCTGGTGGAAAAACTCGCCGGTGTTCCCTTCGCGGCCTACGTTCAGCAGCACATTCTCCAGCCGCTCGGCATGCGCGACACGGCATGGCGCCAGCCCGAGGACAGGCTCCCCCGTTTTGCCGCCGCGTACCGAAAGTCGCAAGGCAAGCTCGCGCGGATCGACGATGCCACAGCCAGCAGCCTCAACTTTGCCGCCAACCGCCTCACCCCGGGAGGCCATGGGCTCGCCTCCACACTTGACGACTACATGCGTTTTGCCCGCATGCTGCTCGGGGAAGGTGAACTCGATGGCGTCAGAATCCTGAAGCCATCCACGGTCCGGTTGATGGCGACAGACCATCTTGAGGCCCGGATCACCGATCGCGGGCTGCTGGCCAACCGGGGTGCCTTCGGCTTCGGCTTCGACTTCGCGGTTCGCACCGCCCAGCCGCGAACTCCGGCCGAAGCACGCGGCGCCCGCGGCGAGTTCTGCTGGGTAACAGGTGCTCCCGGCGGGGGCCGCCACGGCTACATTCGCCCAGCAGGCAAGCAGGATGGGTAGCAGGAGCGTCTGGCGCGCTGGCCCCGGGCGTTGCATGAATTCGGTATTGCGTTGCATTCGGTCTCCTTGGTGGCTGGGACTGCGGGGCATTTAAGACGCGCTTCCCTTGCCATTCAACAGTGGGCGAGCAGGGGGCCGGATACTGCAACGCATGCTAGAATTTTTTTGTTTGCTTCCGGACAGTGAGCACTTTTTCCGTCTGATGGGGTCGTTCCGCGGTGGCGATCGCCAAGCCGGGAGCGAATTGGTGGAGTTGTGCTACCGCGAACTTCGCCGCATGGCGGGCGCGAAAATGGTACGGGAGCGTCAGGAACACACCTGGCAACCCACCGCCCTGGTTCACGAACTCTACCTGGAACTCGTCAAAGCGCGCAACCTGGCACGGCCCGTGGGCGAAAGCGAGGAGAATGAACGCGCCGCGTTCTTCGCCCTCGCCGGCCACATGATGCGGCGCCTGCTCATTCATCATGCGCGGCCGTTGTACCGCCGCGTGGAGCGCGTCGCTGTCAGCGATACTCCCGGAGGCGACCCCCACGCCATGCACGAAGTGGAGGACGCCCTCGCCGGCCTCGCGGCCGTGGACCCCAAGCTCCGTACCGTGGTCGAGATGAAGGTCCTTGAGGGCCTCACCGTCGATGAAATCGCGGCTCGGCTCGAATGTTCTCCCCGCTCAGTCGCCAACTACTGGAATGTGGCCCGGCAGTGGCTTCGCAAGGAGTGGGCGGCGGGACGCGAACAATGACGGACCGGCAGTGGCAAACGGTCCTGCGCCTCTATAACTCCGCGCTGGACAAACCCGAAACCGAAAGGCTGGCCTTTGTCCGGACTGAAAGCACCGGCGATTCCGAAGTGACCCGGGAAGTGCTCGAAATGCTCGAACTTCGCGAGGAACCGGAACCGGCGCCGCCGGACACTCCGGAGCGCGTGGGGTCCCGCATCGGCCGGTACGAAGTGGGCCGGCGCATCGGCCGGGGAGGTATGGGTGAAGTGTTTGAAGCCCGTGACCTCGACCTCGGCCGTCAGGTGGCCATCAAGTTTCTGCTACCGGAAGCGGCCGGCGGCCGCGCCACCGTTCAACGTTTCGTGCGTGAAGCCCGGACCATCTCGGCGCTCAATCATCCGAACATCCTCACCGTTTTTGAAGTGATCCCGATTGAGGGCGGCTTTGCGCTTGCCACGGAGCTTGTGCGCGGAAGGCCGTTGAGCGCGTTTCGCGGAAGCCCCGTTCCCTCGTCCAGGCTCATGGATTGGGCGCGGCAAATCGCATCGGCGTTGGCGGCGGCCCATCGTGAAGGGATTGTCCACCGCGACCTCAAACCCGAAAATCTGATGCTCCGTGAAGACGGCTATATCAAGGTTCTCGACTTCGGGCTGGCACGGGACCTGACGCAAGCCCCCGGCGCCGCGGGAACACCGGACAGCACGCTCAGCGCCATGGCCGGCACCCCACGGTACATGTCGCCGGAACAGATGCTCGGCGGCGGCGTGACCCCGGCCAGCGACATCTTCTCACTCGGCGTGGCCTTGTATGAGCTCGCGACAGGACGGCACCCGTTCGAAGCCGCCCACTCCTGGGAGACCGTGCACGCCATGCATTTCCGGGAACCGGATGGCCTCGCCGAGCGGACCACCCGCATCCCGGGCCTTGATTCCCTGATCCTTCGCATGCTCGCCAAGCGCCCGGAGGAGCGGCCAACCGCCGCCCAGATCGCCTCAGCCCTGGACAGCCTGCCCGCGAAAGGGAACCGGCGCTTGTGGGGGACCCTCACCGCCTGTGCCGCGCTCGCGGCGGCAGTGGGATGGTGGGCATGGTCGTCGAGATCGCGGGCTCCGGGACCCGCGCTCCGGCTGGTGCCCCTCACCAGTTCGCCCGGCAGCAAGGATTTCGCGGCCTTCTCGCCGGATGGGTCGCGCATCGCGTTTTCATGGAGCGGGGCCGGCGGCGCCAACCGTCATATCTATCTAAAGGCAGTGGCCTCCAGGGCGCAGGTCCAGCTCACCTCCGGGCCGGCCGACGACACATGGCCCGCCTGGTCCCGCGATGGCGGACGGGTGGCGTTCGTTCGCCGGATGCCAGACGGTTCAAGGGCCGTCTACGTGGTTCCGGCCAACGGGGGGGACGAACAAAGGGTGTGGGTGGGCGGCGAAGGCGTGTCGTGGTCGCCGGATGGCAAACATCTCGCGGTGGCCGCCGAACGGCCTCCCAAGGGCTCCGGCGGGCTGATCCTGCTTTCTCTTGAGACCGGCGAACGGCGGCAGTTGACAGCCCCCCTCAACTCCCACGATGGCTACCCTGTCTTTTCCCGCAACGGCCGGTCGATCGCTTTCATGCGCGAACTGACGGAGCGGGAACTCTTCGTGGTTCCTTCCGCCGGCGGCAACGCGGTCCAACTGACATCGGACGCAAAACCCAAACTGCCGGGCCTCTCCTGGACGCCCGGCGACGGCGAAATCCTCTATTCCATGATGCGTGAGTATGGCGGCGCGGGCCTGTGGCGCGTACCGGCCGCCGGCGGCGCCCCGCGGCCGCTCGATGGCATCCTCCCGTTTGCCGGAAATCCCAGCGTCTCTCCGGATGGAACCCGCGTAGCCTTCACCGAAAACTGGCTCGATACCAACATCTACGTATCGCGCGGACCGGGTATCTCCGCAAACGGGAGCATCGGCGCTTTGAGGGAAGGGCAAAAGTTGATCGCCTCCTCGCGAGAGGACCACAGCCCAAGCTTCTCTCCCGGCGGAAACCGCATCGCCTTCGTATCGAACCGCAGCGGCCATTCCGAGATCTGGACCGCCAACGGCGATGGGCACGGCGAAACCCAGTTGACTCACTTCAACGGCTTTACCGGTACGCCCCGCTGGTCGCCCGACGGCCGCTCGATCGCTTTCGACTCCATGTCTCAGGGGCGAACCGACATCTGGTTGATCGGCGCGGGCGGCGGGTCCCCCCACCGGCTTACCTCCGGTCCGGGCAACAGCGGAAAACCCGCATGGTCACCCGATGGCGCCTGGGTCTATTTCAACTCAAACCGCTCCGGGCCCTACGAGATCTGGCGCGTCACGGCCGACGGCAGGCGGTTTGAACAGATCACCTGGCACGGAGCCCGCGAACCGCTCGCTTCATCCGACGGACAGACCGTCTACTACACCAAGAAGACGGGAGGCGCTCCCGTCTGGCAGGTGCCAGCCGGGGGCGGTCCCGAACACCCCGTGGCGCACATGGAATCCTATGACCGAATTGGACGCGCCTGGGGCGTCATCGGAACCGGAATCTACTTCGCATCAGCCACTCAGGCGGAAAATCTGTATCCCATCCGGTACTTCCACTTCGCCACAGGCCGTGTTTCTCCTTTACAGGCATGGCAGGAAAAAGCCAGCTGGGTTGGCCCGGTGGCACTCTCCCCGGACGGCAAGACCTTACTCACGGTCCGGACAGACCAGCAGGTCAACGATCTGATGCTGCTCGAAAACTTCCGGTGACAGGAATCCGGCAACAGATCGCACGGCGCCCCGCCGGGCTCACTTGCCCCGCGCGCTGAACGTCATCGACGCCGAGTTCATGCAGTACCGTAAACCTGTCGGCCGCGGACCATCCGGAAACACGTGCCCCAGGTGCCCCCCGCAACGCGCACACTCCACTTCCACCCGCTGCATGCCGTGGCTGTTGTCAGTCACCTCACGAACGTTCTCCTTCGCCGCCGGCTGGTAAAAGCTGGGCCACCCCGTTCCCGATTCGAACTTCGTCCGGGAATCGAACAGAACGGTTGAACAGCCCACGCACTTGTAGAGCCCGTCCCCGTGATGATCGTGATACTTCCCCGTGAACGCCCTCTCCGTCCCTTCTTTCCGGGTGACGTAGAACTGCTCCGGCGTGAGCTGGGCGCGCCACTCGGCTTCGGTCTTCTCCACGCGATCCACTTCCAGGGCCTGGGTCTTCTTTCCACTCGGGTCGAATTCGGCGATACGCACTTTGCGGGGTCCTTTGGCGGCGAATGCCGTGCTCGTCAACAACGCGAAAATCTGGCGGCGGTCCATCATTTGCGGTAAACCTCCGGGTAGAGCTTCTTCAGCTTGGCCACCTTGGGCACCGAATTCACCTGCACATACGGATGAAACGGATTCGCGGCCACAAAGTCCTGGTGATAGCTTTCGGCCGGGTAGAACTTTTCAAGCGGCACTACCTGCGTCACAATCCGCTGCGGGAAAAGCCCGGCCTTGTCCAACTGCGCGATGTACGCCTCCGCCACCCGCTTCTGATCCTCATTGGCGTGGAAAATCGCGCTACGATACTGCTTGCCCCAGTCCGGACCCTGCCGGTTCAACGTGGTGGGATCATGCGCCACGCTGAAGAAGATTCGCAGGATCTGCCCATAGGTGATCTTGTCCGCCTCAAACGTCACCTCAATCGACTCGGCGTGGCTCGTCCGCCCATCGGCCACCATCCGGTAATGGGCCGTCGCCGCGTCGCCTCCCGAATAGCCCGACACCACTTTGGTCACACCTTTCACGTGTTCAAACACCGCTTCCGTGCACCAGAAGCAGCCGCCTGCCAGCACCGCGATCTGTTTGCCCGCGGCCGCGGGAACATCCACCGCGGGAGAAGGAAACTCGCCCCCGGCCGCCGCCCGCAGCAATCCCGCAACCGCTGTGAATTGTAGAATCAGACGCACCATGGCGACCAGTGTATCAGCCCGCGCCGCCGTTCTATTCCCGGCCTGCCGCTACTCCCCCGCTGGACCCACAAAGCGGCCGCTCGCATTGATGTAGCGCGCTGTTCCACCCTGGCGGATGAGAGCAAGCCCGGCCCGGAAAACGTTTGCCTGGCTATACCCTAGGGGAATCACCAGCTTGCCGGTGCGGTCGGCATAGCCCCACTGGGAACCCATCCGCACTGGCGCCAACCCGTTCGAGAATCGCTGGGCCTCATGGAACTTCGGTTCAATCACCATCTTGCCCGTGGTATCGATGAAGCCGGTAAGCTCACCCTTCTTGATCTTGGCCAACCCTTCGGAGAACGCTTCCGCCTGATCAAACTGGGCGGCAATGACAAACTCACCCTTCGGGTTGATGAACCCCCACTTCGAGCCACCCTTTGGGATGGCCGCGGCCAAACCGCCCGAGAACATCGCGATGGCCGAAAACTCATCCCCGGGCCCGGCGGTAATCCGTCCCGTGCGGTCGATCACCGCGGGCTTGCGGTCTCCCTTGACCACCGCGGCGAAACCTCCCGAAAAATAGGAGCCTTCGCGGTACGGGTACCCATTGATCAATTTGCCGTCACGAGTAACATAACCTAGGAGGATGGGCTTGATTAGAACCGGATCATTCCAGGGTACGCGTACGATCGCTGCCGCATGACTACCCTTGAGCGCCATGACGTGTCCCTGAATGATCGGCAACGACATGGAGCCGTGCTCGGCGTCGATCCAGATAAAGTCGAGATCAGGGCAAAGCGCCTCGCTGATTGCGGGATCGTTGAAGGAGACAATCGTGCCAAGGGGAATCTCACCGCGACGGATCATCTCTCGAAAACGGATTGCGTTGTCCATCACCCTCCTATTCCTTGCAGCCGAACTGTTGAGATTACCAGACATGGCATCGACGTTCAAGAAAGCTGTGCGGATGTTCCTGCTCGGAAACTTAACCCGGTCGCGGCGGTCAGAACTCCAGTTTCAAGTGAAGTTGAATCGTGCGCGGATCGCTGGCGGATGCGAAAGTCCCGAACGCAGCCGTGTTGCCTGTGTCCTGATTGAGGCCGAACCATTGATGGCGATTGAGCAGGTTGAAGATCTCGGCCCCGAACTGCACGCGAACGGCTTCCGAGATTCTGAAATTCTTTTGGGCCGAGAGGTTTTCGTTCAGCACCGGACAATCGCGGACGTTGGGAATTGTCCGGACATTGCCGAACGTGAACGGAGCGGGCGCGGCGAACGCTCCCAGGTTCAAGTACCGGTTAGCCCACATTTCCGTTTTGAGCCGCGCGTGCGAATCTCCTGGATGCTCGTCCGCATCAATATCGATAGGGGTTTGAAGGCAGCGAAGACCCCTGCGGAGGACAGCACCCAATGGGTGACAAACAAAACCAGCCCTTTCAGCTCTCGTTCAACGGCCTTCTCAAGATCGACTTCCAGGGATCGCGCGTTACTTCCGATGGTGGTCTGATCCTGGTGCGTGAGTTGGATGAACGGCTGGGCTTCGGTGCTCTCATTGCCCAACACCTGACTGACTCACGGCGCGGCAAGAATACCCAGCTTCCGCTGGCGGACCTACTGCGCCAGTCCGTCTACAGCCGGATTGCCGGCTACGAGGATGTCAACGATGCCGAGCGGCTCTCGCAGGATCCAACCTTCCGGCTGA
>VFZY01000178.1 GCA_016870915.1 Acidobacteriota bacterium
TCAGCCGGAAGGTTGGATCCTGCGAGAGCCGCTCGGCATCGTTGACATCCTCGTAGCCGGCAATCCGGCTGTAGACGGACTGGCGCAGTAGGTCCGCCAGCGGAAGCTGGGTATTCTTGCCGCGCCGTGAGTCAGTCAGGTGTTGGGCAATGAGAGCACCGAAGCCCAGCCGTTCATCCAACTCACGCACCAGGATCAGACCACCATCGGAAGTAACGCGCGATCCCTGGAAGTCGATCTTGAGAAGGCCGTTGAACGAGAGCTGAAAGGGCTGGTTTTGTTTGTCACCCATTGGGTGCTGTCCTCCGCAGGGGTCTTCGCTGCCTTCAAACCCCTATCGATATTGATGCGGACGAGCATCCAGGAGATTCGCACGCGCGGCTCAAAACGGAAATGTGGGTTTATTCGCTTTCTGGCTTTAAACACGGCCGCCATCTGCTGGACCTGGGCGATCTGGCCGCGGCGCGCGCCCTGGCTGACCACGGCTTGGCAACGGCTCGCAAGAACAACTGGAACGACGAGTTCTCATGGTTTCACGCGTTGCTGGCGCGCATCGACCTAGCCGAGGGCAAGGATCCTACACGTCACCTCGACAAGATTCGGGCCTGGACCTCGCGTACCGGCGATATGCAGTGGATCATTGAGGCGCACCTTCTTGCCGCGCAACACCTGCTGGCTCGCGGCGATACGCAAGCCGCTCTTGGAGAAGCCGACGCGGGATTGCTCCATGCCGTGGCCTGCGGGTATGGACTCCTTCGCATCGAACTGCTGATCGTGATCTCGCGCATACGGCTCGCTTGGCCGGATGCTCCGGCTGCTATTCAGGCTGCCCGTGAGGCTCTGGACCTTGCGAGTCACCCGGACTGCGGCTACGCATGGGGCGAGGCGGATGCTGCTCAGGCTTGGGGCGAGGCCTACTTTGCGGCCAACGACCTTACCCTCGCCCGGCGAGCCTTCACTCGGGCACTTGCCGTGCGCGAGCGCATTGAGCATCGTGGAGCCGGTCGAATGGAGCCAGATGCGAGTTGTGCGGACCACACTTGACCTAACCGATGAAGCCTACTCCGTGGCCAAGGCCATCGCCAAGGAAAACGACACCGGGCTCGGCCGGACGGTGAGCGAGTTGATCATGCGTTCGGTGACTCCCGCGAGGTCCGGTGGGCCTGAAGTCCGTCTGGTGGATGGACTGCCGATGGTCGACATGGGCCCGATGGTGACTAGCGAGGATGTGCGGGCGATGATCGATGAAGGCGAGTAGGCCGGTCCATCTGTTGGACTCCAATGTGCTGATCGCGCTGGCCGATGGCAGGCACGTGGCGAACGGCAAAGTGCGGGAGTGGATGCAGGCGGAGAAGCCACGATTCGCCAGTTGTCCGACTACGCAGGGCGCTCTGGTACGGTTCTTTGCACGGCTGGACAATTCCCATGGAGTCCGGGTGGCCAAACAGATTCTTGCGGGCTTGCAACAGCATCCGCGATATGAATTCTGGCCGGACGATATTCCGTACACCGAGCTTCCGGAGCGAGGATTGCGGGGGCACCAACAGGTGACAAATTTTTATCTGGTGGCGTTAGCAGCGGCCAATGGCGGCAAGCTGGTTACGCTTGACCGGGCATTGGCCGTGGGCCACAAGGATTGGTGCGTGTTGGTGCCGTAGTCAAGGGGCGATCCGGGCCGCGCGTCCGAAGAGTGTGCCACTGGTGTCGCCGGCGAGGGCATCGACGGGAGTGACTTTGACCTTGAGAGGGACGGTGCGGTTGGGGCTGAGTTTGTAGGCCCGGCTGAGTTCCATTTCCACGATTCGGGCGCGGCGGACGGCCTGTTCGTGTTCGAGGGAGGTGAGGGCGATGAGGCGGGATTCCGACCACCAGCCCAGTTCGCAGGCACCGCCGGCGTTGACGCGGAAGTCGAGGGCGACCTGGGAGACGATCGATTCGGCTTCGTCGCTGGAGAGGGCGAGGGAGGCATCGAGTTGACAATCGATGAGGAGGAGGCAGACGGCGTCGTAGCTGTCGAGGCGGGCGGCGGCGCGGACGGCGAGTTGTTCGGGGTCGAGGAGTTGGACCTGGGAGGCGGCAGTGGGGCGGTTGTCGCGTTCGCGGTCGAGGCGGTCCTGGAGGGCGCGGATCTCATCGAGTAACTGGGCGACGACGAGACGGTTGTCGCGTTTCATCTGATCGATGCAGGTGGTGAGGCATGCGATGCTTTCATCGAGGCCTCGGCGGACGCGTTCGAAATCGGCGACGTGGGAGAGGCTGCGGAGTTCGGCGAGTTGATTTTCGAGGCCGGCGGCGGATCGGCTGGAGGCGGTTTGGGCGGTGGACGCCACCTGTTCGAAGGCCTGGACGGCGGCGGCGAGTTCGTGCCGGAGATCTTCGAGGCGGCGGGTGGAGAGCGTGGTGTATTCGCGGAGGCAGGCGCGAAGTTCGGTGCGGCTTTCGACGTAGCCGGCGGCGTCTTCGGCGGCCCGGATGCGGGCGGAGAGGTCGTAGAGTCTGCGGCGGAATTGGTCGGTGGCGGCGGGGTCGAGTTCGACGGCGTATTCGCCGATGGACTGGACGGCGGACTGATAGCAGCCGGCGAGTACACGCTGGAGGGCTTCCCCCTGGGGGGCAGTGGTGGTTTGGGAGTTTTCGCTCATATCGGTCGCATGACGCTTATCGGCGCGGCGGCGGGGATCAATACCGGCGGCGATGAAGTTGTGCGATGGAAACCTCTGCGATAGAGCCCGGGCGGGCGCGGGGTTCAGGTGAGGATAGCTTTGATGGGGTGGGCGGGCTCGACTCCGGTGAGGCGGGCTTCGAGGCCCTGATGGCGGTAGGTGAACCGATCGTGATCGATGCCGAAGCAGTGGAGGAGGGTGGCCTGGAAGTCGCGGACGTGTACGGGGTCCTTCACGATGTTGTAGGAGAACTCGTCGGTTTCGCCGTGGACGACGCCGCCTTTGATGCCGCCGCCGGCGGCCCAGATGGAGAAGCAGCGAGGATGGTGATCGCGGCCGTAGTCGGTGGCGGTGAGTTTGCCTTGTGAATAGATGGTGCGGCCGAACTCGCCGCCGAAGATGACAAGCGTGTCGTCGAGCATGCCGCGGGACTTGAGGTCGGTGAGCAGGGCGTAGCAGGCCTGGTCGACGTCTTTGCACATGGCGGGGAGGACTTCGGGGAGGTCGCGGTGGACGTCCCAGCCGCGCTGGTAGACCTGGATGAATCGCACGCCGCGTTCGGCGAGGCGGCGGGCCATGAGGCAGGTGTGGGCGAACGAACCGCCTTTGCGGGCGTCGCTGCCGTAGAGCTTCCAGGTGCTTTCGGGCTCTTTCGAAAGATCGGTGAGTTCGGGCACGGAGGATTGCATGCGGAAGGCCATCTCATACTGGGCGATGCGGGCGCGGGTTTCGGGATCGCCGGACTTCTCGTGCTGGATCTGGTTCATTTCGCCGACGGCGTCGAGCATGCGGCGGCGGATGTCCTGAGGGACGCCTTCGGGGTTGCGGAGGAAGAGGACGGGGTCGCTGCCCGAGCGGAGGGCAACGCCGGCGAATTTTGAGGAGAGGAAGCCGGAGCTCCAGAGTTTGGCGGAGATGGCTTGCACGCCGGCCTTGGGGTGCGTGTGCGAGGCGTTGAGGACGACGAACGAGGGAAGATCCGCGTTCATGGAACCGAGCCCGTAGGCGATCCAGGAGCCGGCGCAGGGACGGCCCGCGACTTGCTGGCCGGTCTGGATGAAGGTGATGGCGGGTTCGTGGTTGATGGCCTCGGTGTGCATCGATCGGATGATGGCGATGTCATCGGCGGCCCGGGAGGTCCAGGGGAGAAGTTCGGAGATCCAGGCACCGGAG
The DNA here is from genome assembly GCA_016870915.1 of Acidobacteriota bacterium. GTDB lineage: Bacteria > Acidobacteriota > Terriglobia > Bryobacterales > Bryobacteraceae > VFZY01. The sequence goes on from VFZY01000178.1 coordinate 3,837, forward strand.
TTGCCGGCTTGCTTAAAGGCGAAGACCGAGGGGGCGATGGGAAAGCGGCTCTGGCCGGAGGTCATGGTGGTGAGGCGCTGGCCGCGGCGGATGGATTCGGGGAGGTCCTTGTCGAACCACTGTTTCATGCCGGGCTTGTAGTCGAAGAGGTCGATTTGCGGGGGCGCGCCGACCATGTGGAGATAGATGGCCCGTTTGGCGCGGGGCTGGAAGTGGGGGAGTCCGGGGAGGGCTCCCTGATCGGCGCGGAGGTCGCGGTGGAGGAGCGAGGCGAGCGCGATCTGGCCGAGGCCGCGGGCGCCGCGGGAGAAGAACTGGCGGCGGGTTTCCGCGAGGACGGTGTCTTCGGTTGGAATGGGGATTGGAACGGGGATTGGGAGTGGAAGGGACATGGGTGGCACCTATTTCACGAGCACTTCGTCGATGTTGAGGAGTTGGTTCGCGGTCATGGTAAGGGCGGCGAGTTCGGCGGGGGCAAGGGAGGCGGCGGCTTTCGACTCTCCTTCCGCGATGAGCTTGCGGGCCTGGCCGGGATTGGTGTCGTAGTAGCGGAGGAAATCGTGATGAGCCTTGCGGGTGAGGCTGAACTCGCGATCGTCGAGCGGGCGGGCGATGAGCCAGCCGGCCATGTGCTGAATCTGTCTGGCGGCGTCGCCGGGGGCGGCGAGCATGGCGCGCTGGGCGAGGTTCCGCGCGGCTTCGACGAACTGGACATCGTTCATGGTGACGAGGGCCTGGAGCGGTGTGTTGGTGCGTTCGCGGCGAATGGTGCAGTTTTCGCGCGTTGGCGCATTGAGCACCTCCATGGAGGCGGGCGGCGCGCTGCGTTTCCAGAACGAGTAGAGCGAGCGGCGATAGAGCGCGGGGCCGCTGTCGCGGTGATAGAAGCGGGTGTTTGACCCCAGCATGGCGACGGCTTCCCAGACGCCCGGCGGCTGATAGGGTTTCACTGAGGGTCCGCCGATGGCGGGTGTGAGCAGGCCGCTGGCGGCGAGGGCGTAGTCGCGGACCATTTCGGCATCCATGCGGAACCGCGGACCGCGGGAGAGCAGGCGGTTTTCGGGATCCTTCTCGATCTTGGCGGGGGTGGCGACGGCGGCCTGCCGGTAAGCGGCCGAGGTGACGATGAGCTTATAGAACTTCTTCATGTCCCAGCCGCTTTCGCGGAACTCGACGGCGAGCCAATCGAGCAGTTCGGGATGCGACGGCGGCTCGCCCTGGGCGCCGAAGTCATCGGAGGTTTTGACGAGACCGGTGCCAAAGAGTTCCTGCCACATGCGGTTCGCGGCGACGCGGGCGGTGAGAGGATGATCGGGATGGATGAGCCACTGCGCAAGACCGAGGCGGTTGCGCGGGAGTGAAGCGGGCATGGGCGGAAGAACGGAAGGCGTGTTCGCGGTGACCTGGTCGCGCGGCTGGTCGTACATGCCGCGATGGAGAACCTGCGCGGTGGCCATGCCGGCCCGCTCATGCTGCACGTGGGTGACCGAGCCGCGGCGCATGATGTCGAGCTTTTCGGCGTCAAGGTCGCGCAGTTCGCCGGCAAGATCGATGTGATCGGCGAACTCGCGGGCGAGGTAGTAATGGCGCAGACCGTCGCGTTCGGCGGCGGTGAGTTCGGCGGTTGGCCTGGCGCGGGACTGTTCGACAGCGGGCCATTGGGCGAGAAGCGCGGCATCGGATTCGGCGAGGACGCGGGCATAGACGCGAAGGTCGGCGATGGCGCCACCGTCGAAAGAGCGGTCATCCATTTTCCCGATGAGGAACTGGGAGAAGTTGCGCAGTTCGCCGTTGAGCGGGGCGCCACGGCCGCTTCCCTGGGTGCCCACCTGTTTGCCGTTGACGAACATCTTGAAGCCTTCGGCGGTGCGTTTGCCGTCGTAGCTGAAGGCGAGGTGATACCAGCGGGCGGGTTCGAAGCGGTCGATGATGAGGTTGGTCATGGACAGCGCGCGTCCGGCCTGGCCGACGAGGCGGATGGTGGGTGAGCGGCGGGTGAGTTCGAAGCTCCAGCCGCGGCCTTTGCTCTTGGGGTCCGTCTGGCTGGCGACGATGAAGCTGTCTTCGCTCCTGGGAAGGAAGAACCAGATGGCCGCCGAGAAGGGCTGATCGGCGCGGATTGAATCGAGATTCGGAAGTTCAAGGAACGACTTGCCGGAAAAATGGATGGCCTTGCGGCCCGGAATGTGGGCCTCGCCGATGGTGACGCCTTCGGGGAGTTTGAGCTCCGTTGCCCTGCCCCTGACGCGCAGGCGGGGTTGGCCGTTGTGGACGCTGAGGGCGAGCAGTTCGTCGGCGGGTTCGAGCGGGGCATCGATGGATTTGCGTCCCTTGCTATCGAGCCACTCGGCGAAGTCGGGTTCGGCAGCGGTGCTGGCGTTGGCGAGGCGTTCCCGCAGGCGGGCTTCGCCCGCGCGGATGAGGTTCCAGCGCTCTTCGTCGGCGGGTTTGGGGAGGACAAGGATGGGCGGGGTCTCGGCGATGTTGCCATCGAGGGGTCCCTGCACGGTGTTCCGGAAGAAGGCCGACATGGCGTAGAAGTCGCGCTGGGAGACCGGGTCAAACTTGTGATCGTGGCAGGTGGCGCAGCCGAGGGTGAGGCCGAGAAAAACGGCGCCGGTGGTGTCGACGCGGTCCTTGGCATAGATGGCTTCGATTTCTTCGGCGATGGCTCCGTCTTCGTTGGTGGTGGGGTTGCAGCGGTGAAAGCCAGTGGCGACGATCTGATCGCGCGTTGGGTTGGGAAGCAGGTCACCAGCGATCTGTTCCACAGCGAAACGGTCGAACGGGAGGTTGCGATTGAATGCTCCGATGACCCAGTCGCGATAGGGCCACATCTCGCGGAAGTTGTCGATGTGGATGCCGTGGGTGTCGGCGTAGCGGGCGGCATCAAGCCAGTAGCGGGCACGATGCTCACCCCATTGATCGGACGAGAGCAGGCGGTCGACGTAGTCTTCGTAGGCGCGAGCGGATTTGTCGTTGACAAACTGTTCGACCTGGGCGGGTGTGGGCGGAAGGCCCGTGAGGTCAAGGGCGGCGCGGCGGGCGAGTGCGCGGCGGTTGGCTTCGGGGGCTGGTTGGAGACCAGCGGCTTCGAGGCGGGCGAGGACAAAGCGGTCGATGGGATTGCGGGACCAGAGGGTGTTCGAGACCGATGGCAGCGCGGGGCGTTTGGGAGCCGCGAAGGCCCAGTGCTCTTTCCAGGGCGCGCCCTGTTCGATCCAGCGTTTGACGAGGTCTTTCTGGGCGGCGGTGAGGGACTTCTTGCTGTGCGCGGGCGGCATGAGGCGGGCGGTATCCGTGGCGGCCATGCGCTGATAGACGAGGCTTGCCGCTGGATCGCCGGGAACGATCAGTTTGCCGGAGGGACGCGCGGCGAACGCGCCTTCCCTGGTATCGAGCCGCAGGTCCATCATGCGGGTTCCCTTGTCCGGGCCGTGGCAGGCGAAGCAGTTGCTGGAGAGAATGGGCCGGATCTCACGCTGGAAATCGATCGGCCGGATCCTGGGCGGCTGGGCCGGGAGGAGCAACGCCGCAACGGCCCAAATGACCACGACGGTTGCAAAGACCTTCCTTGTCTCGCGCATGTTTGAATTTTACCTTCGTTACGTTCTTCTGAGTCCGGCCTGTTGCAGCGGGCCGGCAAGATTGGAGTAGGACCGGCGGGCGGCCGCAAGAGGGCCGTAGCCGGGCTGGGTTTGGAGCTGGCGGCTGATCTCGACGAGAATCCACCCCTGGAATCGCTTTTCAGCGAGGATTGCGAAGTACTCCTTGTAGTCGATGGTGCCGTCGCCTGGCAGCAGGAACTGGGGCGCGCCGTTGGCGAGCCGGCCGTCCTTGACCGTGAGGAACGAACTGCGCGGCAGGAGGGTCTCGAGGGTTCCGCGGAGGGGCAGATCGAGCAGTTGAAAGTGCCCGTAGTCGTAGATGCCGGAGAGAGCGGGGTTGTTGACCTGATCGAGCAGCCAGATCAGTTTTTCCGGTGTGTTGGAGGCACTTCCGATGTGGGACTTGACGGCAAGCGGGATTTTGGTTTCGGCCGCGACCCGCGCCCAATCGGCGAGCCGGGCGGCCATCTTGTGCTTCACGTCTTCCCATTCGGACGGCTTGCCGCCGAGGACGGTCTGGAGGATGGGCGGTTTGCGGGGTGAGATGTCGTGGGCGAGGGCGGCGGCGGCCCGAATGCGGTGGAGTGTCTGGGCGTGGGCGGAGTCCGGAACGAGGGTGTTGAAGGCTTCGATCATGGTGGGGACCGGGAAGCCGGTGTCGCGGATGCGGCGGCGTGCGGCGGAGTCGAGTTTCGCGGGCTCACTGGGCCAGCCGGGCATGAGGCAGAGTTCGACGCCGTCGTAGCCGATTTGGCGGATGGCGGCTATGGCGCGGTCGAGTTCGAGCGATTGCATTCCGTAGGTGCCGAGGTGGAGTTTGACCGGGCCCCTGGATGCCGCGGCGAGCGGGGCGGCGGTTATGAGGGCGAGGCAATCGCGGCGTGAGAGTTGGCCCGCCGGACTCACATTGGATTTCAGTGAATCGGTTTGTGCGTTGTGCATTTGCTCATCAAGTTGGAAGTTGTCGTCGTGGCATGGCATTCACAAACGGGCAAGTTTGGTCAGGGCTTACCGCCGGGGCTTGAATCCGGGGGCATCCAGCGGGTGAGCGCCTGGCGCAGGGCCTCTTCGGGGACCTGATAGGTAGTCATGCCTTTGCCGCCCTGATAGCCGACGTCGCGATAGCCGGCGGGAGAGGTGTAGTAGCCGTCGAGGGTCATTTTGCGGACCCAGTCGAAGAATTGGGCTCCGGCTCTCCAGTTTGGCGGCGTCTGCTCTCGATAGGCGAGCTTTTCGAGCATCGCCGTTCTCTGTGGTTCGGAAGCTTCGCGGAAGGGTGCTCCGTGGAGCTTGGTGCATTCGGCGTCGAGCCAGGCGAGGCCTCCGTGGTAGATCATCGCGATTTTCGCGTTGCCGCGGCAGAGGAGGTCGATGTATTCGGGCGCTCCGGTGGCTGAGGCGGCGGGCGAGGTTTCGTCGGCGGGAAGGATGAGGTCGCACAGGATGCGGAGTGTGGCGAATTCGTGTGGCGCCAGAAACAGGTGATGTTTCGCCGGTGCAGCGGGAGGTGTGACGGTGGAGTGTCCCTGATGCTGCCCGGCCGCGGGCGCCGCGATGGCGGTTCCGATGAGTGTGCGGCGGGAAACGTTTTTAGACATTGCCCTTCCTCATTTCCCCGGCCAGGTATTCGGACATGCGCCAGGCGAGCGCGATGATGGTGAGCGTGGGATTCTTGTCCGGATTGCTGGCGAAGGATCCGGCATCGGCCACGAATAGGTTCTTCACGTCGTGGGCCTGGGAGAAGGCGTTGAGGGCGGAGGTGCGGGGATCGTTGCCCATGCGGATGGTACCCACTTCGTGAATCACCTCGCCGCCGGTGGTGATGTTGGTGGAGGTGATGGATTTCGCGCCCAGGGTTTCAAGGAGACTGGTGAAGGTGGCGCGCATGTGCTGGGACTGCCTGATTTCGTGTTCGCTCCAGGCGAAGTGGAAACGCAGCACGGGGATGCCCCATTCGTCGGTGACGGACGGGTCGATTTCGCAGTAGGACTTTTCGTTGGGGATCATTTCACCGCGGCCGGTGCAACTGACGGTAGTTCCGTAATCGTTGCGGATGTGCTTCTTCAGGTCTTTTCCAAAGCCCTGGCGGCTGGCCGCGACGCCATGGAATGAGCCGACTTGCGGGGCGGCGAATCCGGTTCCCCCCAGTTCTATGTGGTAGCCGCGGGGGAAGCTGTTCTTGCGATCGTAGAGCCACCAGGGCACGTAGACGTGCGAGCCGCGGATGCCGTCGGTGTCGTAACGTGGAAGCGCTTCCAGAGCCGGGACGTGGCCGCGCACGGTGAGGCCGACGGTATCCGTGAGATTGCGTCCGACGACGCCGGACGAGTTGGCGAGGCCATTTGAGTTGAGCAGTATCCGGGCCGATTCGCAGGCGCTGGCGGCGAGCACGACGGCGCGGCACCGGACACGTTTTTCCTGGCGGGTGGTCTTGTCGACATAGGAGACCGCGGTGACGCGGCCTTCCCCGCCCCGGATCAATTCCCGGACCATGGCGTGATGGACGATCTTGAGGCGGCCGGTCTTGAGCGCCGGAAAGATCTGGACCTGACTGGAAGAGTAGGCCGAGGCGGTGAGACAGCCACGCCCGCAGTGGCCGCAATAGTGGCAGGCGGCGCGGCCGTTGTGGGCTTTGGTGAGCATCGCCTTGCGGGCGGCGACCACGGGGAGCCCGAGCTTCGCCCCGGCCCGCTGGATGAGGGTTTCGTGCACCCGAAACGCGGGGGGTGGCAGGAAGATTCCGTCCGGCGCCGAGGGAATGCCATCGCGCGTGCCGTGAACACCGATGAAGGATTCAGCTTTGTCGTACCAGGGCGCGAGGTCCTGGTAGGTGATGGGCCAATCGACACCGAGCCCGTCGGTGGAGTAGGGCTTGAAGTCGTAATCAGCGAACCGCAGGGAGATGCGGCCGTAGTGATTGGTTCGGCCGCCGAGAATGCGGGAACGGAACCAGTCAAACTTGTTGCCGGGCGCGACGGTGTAGGGTTCGCCGGGGATTTCCCAGTAGCCGTTGGGCGCTTCGAAGAAGCCGTACTTCATACCGCCGAAGTAGTAGCGGCCGTCCTCGCCAGCGCCGCGGTGGGGAACGTGCCAGGGCATCATGTGCTCCTTGAAGTCCCTGGCGGGATTGAGGGGTCCGCCGGCTTCGAGGAGGAGAACGTTGACGCCGAGTCTGGTTAGTGTGTGAACGGCGGTGCCGCCACCCGCGCCGGAGCCGATGACGACGACATCGTGGACCGGGGAGGCGGGCTGGATTTGAGCCATCGTTCTACCACTGTACTTTCATTGAGAACTGGAATTGGCGTTCGTTTCGCGCCGCCGAGATGACGCCGAAATCGGGATTGCCCAGCGTTTGTCCGGGATTGCCGAACGGTGTGTTGGCGCCGCCGAAAAACGGCGTGTTGGTGAGATTGAACGATTCGACGCGGAAGAGGATGGCGAGCGGTTCGCGGACCAGGAACCGTTTGGAGAGAGCGATGTCGTAGGCCGAGAGACCGGGTCCGCGGACGTTGAGCGTGCGGCCCAGGTTTCCGAACGTGAACGCGGAGGGAATGGTGAATTGCGAGGTATCGAAGTAGCGATTCAGCCTCTGCTGGATGGGGCCGGACAACTCGGCGGACCTGCCCGTGGTGTTGGGGCGGAGCCTGCCGCTGAAGACGCCGCTATTGCCGGTGGAAGCGAGCGCCAGGGGGAAGCCGGCGACCAGCGTCAACTGGCCGCTGGCCGACCAGCCGCCGAGCAGCAGATCGAGCGCGCGCGGGGCGTTGCCGCCGATCTTCTTGCCGCGGCCGAACGGCAGGTCGACGGTGTGATTCAGGACCAGGCGATCCTTGACGTTGCCTTCGGAAAGAGCACGCTCCGCGCGCAGGTTGTAGTTGTTCTGGGGGGTGACGGCGAGATTCACGCCGAAGATGCGGGCCGTGGCCTCATCGATGACCTTGCCGCGCGTGTATGCGGCGACGAAATTGATGCCGTGGGTGAAGCGCTTTTCGGCGCGTACGGTGAGCGAATGGTAGATGGAGTTGGCCGCGTTCTGCCAGCGGGAGGGATTGTTGTTGCTGACGTTGAGGTAATGCGGGTAGGGCCGCAGAAGTTGACCGCGAGCGACGGTGGAGGCGGAAAGGGCGCCGGTGGGCACCAGGCCGAAGAAGGGATTCGGGACGCGAGTGTTCAGGTCCTGGCCGAGGGACTGGAAGCGGGGATCGAGTTGGTTGAACTCGAAGGCCGCGGGCAACCTGGTGCCTTTGTTCGCGGCATAGGCTACTTCCACCACCATGTTGCCAGGGATCTCACGCTGGATGCCGAAGTTCCACTGCTGCGTGTAGGCGTTGGCCTTGTTGCCGCGGTCGATGATGTTGAGGTTCTGACCGAGTTGAACGCGGAATGCCTCCGTGGTGAGGGGCTGGAGGAACCCCGCGGGGAAGGGATTGCTCAGGAGGTTGACGGGGGTGACGCCATCGATGGAGGAGAGCCAGTCCGTGGTGATCTCTTCCCCGGTGACGCCGAATCCGCCGGCGGAGGTGGTTCCCCACAGAGGCGAGTAAAAGATGCCGTACCCGGCGCGGATGACGGTGCGCGGGCTCATGGCGTAGGCGAGGCCGACGCGGGGGCCCCAGTTGTTGTACGAGGTGCCGGTCTGAGAGCGGGCAAGTCCGGCGCGGCCCGGACGGGTGAGCACGCCGCGAAGGTTTCCCACGCCTGGCACGGCGATGGGAAACGCGCTATTGAAGTCGAAGGAGGCGAAGCGGTTGTAGCGCTCGGTGCGCGGGTTTTCGACTTCATAACGGAGGCCGAGGTTGACGGTGAGTTTGCCGAGTTTGATTTCGTCGTTGAAGAACGCGGCCCAATAGAAATTTCGGATGGCGAGCGCGGGAGTGTTGCGGATGAAGCCGGTTCCGAATCCTGTAAGGAAGGAACCGAAGCCGTCGCCGGCGGTGAGGCTCTGCTGAAGCGGATCAGGACCCTGGGTTTGCCCGCGTCCGAAGCTGTAGCTGTGGCCGACGGGCCAGCCTTGGAGCGGGGTCTGATCGTAGAGGCGGAAATCGGCGCCGAGCTTGAAGGTGTGGCGGCCGCGGACTTCCGAGGCGTCGGCGACGAGGGTGTAGATGGTGTTGCCGCGGCGGATGGGATCGCCGCCATCCATCCCGAAGGTGGCATAGCCGGTGGAGATGGTGGGAAACATGGCGAACTTGGAATCGAAGGAACTGGCCATGGAGGCGGGAAAGCCGAGCGCGGCAATATCGACTTTGCCCTGGTTGATGGGTTGGCGGCCTTCATAGCGGCGCGTGGCGCCGGCGCGGTAATTGAGGATGCGAGTGGGCGAGAGGAGGTACGTTCCGTTGACGACCCCGTTGGCGACGCGATTCTGGATGTTGCCGAGGGTATTGTCGGCAATGGTGCCGAATTCACCGGTGTTCCTGCTTTCACCCATGTTGCGGGTGAGGCGCCCGAAGATGGTGTGCCTGTCCGAAATGCGCTGATCGATGCGGACGGAGTACTGGTCGTCGTCGGTGGCGTTGGAGGGCGCGAAGGCCCAGTTGTTCACACGGGCGGGCCCGTCGCCGGGAAGATTCGGGTTCGGGAGGAAGCTGGCCATTCGGGCGGCGGCGCGATCGATCCGGTTCGACGGGATGATGTTGCCGGCGAAGGGCTGCCGGCGGAATCCGCCGCCGGGCTGGGGCTGCGTGGAGAAGGGATCGAAGATGGTGATGGGCTGATTGTTGGTGGCGCGGACTCCACTGAAGTCGCCGGCTTTCTGGGCGGCGGTGGGAATGGTGAGGACGCGGCCGCCGAACGAGGTATCCTCGCGGTGGCCCTGGTATTCGGCGAAGTAGAACGTACGGTCCTTGCGGATGGCGCCACCGGCGGCAGCGCCGAACTGGTTGTAGTGGAAGATGCCGCGTTTCTGGTTTCTGGCGTTGGCGAAGTAGTTGTTTGCGCGCAGGCGGTCATTGCGGAAGAACTCATACACGGTCCCGTGAAAGGCGTTACCGCCGCCGCGGGTGAGCACGTTCACAACGCCACCGCCGCTGCGCCCGAACTCGGGGCCGTAGGCGTTGGTTTGCACCTTGAATTCCTGGGTACCGTCGGGCGTGGGTGAGATGGCATAGTTGTTGTTCTCGGGCAGCATGATGGTGACGCCGTCGAGCATGAAATCATTGCTGCGGAACCGGCCGCCGTTGATCGAGATGTCGGAGAAGACGAACAGGGGCGCGGCGTTGGTGCCGGTGGAGGCGACATCGCCCAAGGCGCGAATGTTGGTCTGGACGCCGGGCGCCAGACCGACCAGATCGAAGACGTTGCGTCCGCGGATGGGGAGTTCCTGCACACTGCGGGCGCTGATGACCTGCCCGAGAGACGCGGTCTGGGATTCGACCAGGGGGACCTCTTCCTTGACCGAAATGGTGGTGCTGGCTTCGCCGATTTCCATCACGAAGTCGACGCGGACGCGATCCTCCACCAGCAGGCGGATGTTGTCGCGCAGGCTGGTCTTGAAACCGGGGGCCGTCACCTTGATGGAATAGGGGCCGGGGCGCAGGTAGAGGGCCTGGTAGACGCCGGTTTCGTTGGTCTTGACGACGGCAGGCTGGTTGGTTTCAAGGTTGGTGGCGGTGACTTCGGCTCCGGCGACCGAGGCGCCAGAGGGGTCGGTGACGGAGCCGGTGAAGGATCCGGTGATGTTCTGAGCCAGCGCGGGGAGCGCGAGGAGGGTAGGCATCAGGAAGAGGCGGGCAGGGCGCATGTTGGGTCTCCTGAGTCGGCGTGAGAACCGCTGACATATCAGCCGGGATTTCCATTTTGGGCCTCCCGGACCCCGACAGTATACACCAACGCCTCACTCCCGGGCCGGATTTGATCAGAATCCCCTTTCCGAGGGCGGGCC
>VFZY01000179.1 GCA_016870915.1 Acidobacteriota bacterium
GCAAAACCGTGGGAGCCGGAGGGAGCCCGTTCTTGTTGCGAGTCTGAGAATTCACGCTGATTCCTATTCTCGCCCTGCTCAGTAATTAAGGCCAGGGGAGTTGTCTCAGCTATGTTGGCACGGAGGGGCCTTCCCGCCAGACCCTCGGTTGTGGTGATCATCAAGCAACACCAAGGAGAAATCATTTATCATGAAGTCCGTTCGTCTTCTTATCCTGGCCCTTCTGGCCGTCTCTCTTGTCCCGGCCGCTCCGATGGCCTACAACTTCAGCTATCAGAGCAGCAAAGGTCTCCTCGCAGGGATGCTGACGGGTGAACTGCAAGGCGACAACAACACCGTCGTTGTCAGTTCCTTCAGCATGGTAACCTTCAACGGCAACCCCGGTCCGGATCTGCCCTTCTTATACTCGCTTGTCGAAGCGTTTCTTGGCCCCGGCCCCTTGCCGCCGGTGGTGAGCCTGGACGGGTTGGGCATCGACTTTCTCGCCTGTTCCGGGCCTCTAGGACTTTGCGTGGAAAGCTTCTACTTCGCACCCGCTGGAAGTCTTGCCCCTGTAGGCATCGCTTCCTCTTCGTTCGCATACGGATTTTTCAACGAAGAATACCTCCCGGAAAACTGGAGCCTCACACCCAAAGTGCCGGAACCATCCAGCTTCGCGCTTCTCGGCCTTGGGGTCCTGGCAGTTGTCGTGCGCAGGCGCCGCTAACCTTCACCGGCTCGATTGTAAACGGCTGGCCGAAGGGCGTTACGCCTTCCGGCCGGCTCAATTCCCGCAACTGATTGATCACGCGGGGGATATCATTGCGAAATATTTCCCGTCCGGCTGTGAACGGGATTTTTGGGGTTCCCTACTTCGGTTCGGCGAGGCGAAGGATCTGGCGCGACTTCACGTTTTCATGCCGCTCCTTGCGGCCGCTGGGCCATTCGATGAGTACGGTGGCCTGGGTGTCCCGGCCGAGGCCGAAGTGGGCGGTGGTGTCGCTTTGGGAGCAGTAGCTGCTTCCCGAGTGGATGGTTCTCCACTGCCTGCCTCCGGGGCTTTCGATGCGGACGATGGCTCCCAGGGCGCTGCGGTTCGATTGAGTTCCCGTCAGCTTCACGGCCAGCCAGTTCAACTCCGAGCCGCCGTCGTTGCGGTAAAGGTACGCCGGGCCGTGGTTGGTTGAGATCAGCACGTCGAGATCGCCATCGTGGTCGTAGTCGGCGTAGGCGGCGCCGCGGGCGACAATGGAGCGGCGGAAGGGCGCGGGCATGGTGGCGGTGACGTCGTCGAAGCGGCCTTTGCCGTTGTTGTGAAACAGCAGCGGCGGCTGCCGGTACTGCACTTTGGGTTGGACGCGGCCGATCTCCTCGTCGATGTGGCCGTTGGCGGCCAACAGGTCGAGCCAGCCGTCGGAATCGTAGTCGAAGAAGAAGACTCCGAAGGCGAGACTCAAGAGGCTGGCGCGGCCGACGGCGGAGCGCGGGGCCTCATCGACGAAGAGGCCGTTGCCTTCGTTGCGGTAAAGCCCGAGCATCTGGTTTGAGAAGTTGCCAACCAGGAGATGGGGGCGGCCGGAGCGGTCATAGTCGCCGGCATCCACTCCCATGGCTCCGCGGGCGACGCCGTCTTCTCCAAAGGCCACGCCGGCGGCGACTCCCTCTTCGGTGAAGGTGCCGTTGCGGTTGTTGCGGTACAGCTTGTTGGGCTGCGTGTCGTTGGCCAGGAAGACATCGGGCCAGCCGTCGCTGTTGTAGTCGAAGATGGCGATGCCGAGGGCCTTTGAGTTCATGTCGCGCCAGCCGGCGCGGGTGCTCACGTCCTCAAACCTGCCGCTGCCCAGGTTGTGGAAGAGGCGCGACTGGGTGCCCTTGTAGGATTCTGGCGTGCAGTAAGATTTTGTCGCGCCGTCGAGCGAGCACCAGAGATCGGCCTTGACGTTCCACTGGACGTAGTTGGCGACGGCGAGATCGAGCCGGCCGTCCTTGTCGTAGTCAAACCAGGCGGCGCTGGAGGCGAAGTTGGCGTTGCGGATTCCCGAGGCCGTGGTGGCATCGCGGAACTTGCCGGCGCCTTCGTTGTGAAAGAGGCGGTCGCCTTCGAGGGCGGTGATGTAGAGGTCCTCACGGCCGTCGTTGTCGTAGTCGCCGGCCGCGACACCGAGGGCGTAGAGTTCGACGTCGAGCCCGCTGCCGGCGGTGGCATCGATGAAGGCGCCCTTGCCGTTGTTGCGGTACAGAGCGGCGGTGGAGCGGCGGCCGCGGGGCGACCAATCCTTGCTGTTGACCAGCAGGATATCCTGCCAGCCGTCGCCATCCATGTCGAAGAAGGCGCAGCCGGAGCCCATGGTTTCCGGCAGGTACTTCCTGCCCGCGCGTCCGCTGTTGTGGGTGAAGCGGATGCCGGCGGCGGCGGTGACATCGGTGAACTGAACGGCGGCTTCCACCGTGAGGGCGGCGGCGAGGAGAAGCGGCAGTTTCATTGGCCGGCTCCCTTGACGGGGGCGCTGTCATGATCGTGGATCTGCTGGCGTTCGTTGTTGTCTTCGGGGCTGAGCATGCGGGGTTTGGCGGTGATGGACTGCGCCGATTCGTCGGCCTTGAAACGGCGGAAGAGTTTCTCTTCGCGGGCCGCGCTTTGGGTGTCGCCGAGACCGCGATAGGCGAGCATCAGGTTGTAGTGGGCCTGAACGTCTTCCGCGTCGACGGCGAGAACACGCTGGAGGGCTTCGACGGCCTGGCGGTATTCGCGCTTCAGGAAATGAATGCGGCCCAGCTGGTTGAGCACCACGCGGTCGCGCGGGTAGAGGGCGAGGCAGGTTTGGAGGGAAGCGAGGGCTTCATCGTACTGGCCGTCCGCCTTCTGGATGAGGGCCTTGAAGAAATGAATGCGCCCGAGCTTGGGGTTGATGGAGAGGGCGCGTTCGATGTAGGGCTTGGCCGCTTCGGTTTCACCTTCCTGGATGAGCGCGCGGGCAACGTTCAACCAGCCATCGGCGTAGCCGGGCTCGGCTTCGGTGACGCGCTTGAAGGCGTATTCGGCGCCTTTGAGGTCGCCTTGCAGAAGGAGGCCGATGCCCCAATCGTTCCAGCGCTCGCGATCCTGCTTGCGGACGACGGGCTTCCATTCGGTGGCGGGGCCGAGGGGAAGTTCGGAGCGTGCTTCGGCCATGGTGACGATGGGGACATCGGGAATGTGGTCCTTGATGGCGCCGGAGACGTTTTTCGGAATGTCCGAGGGATGGAAGGTGTAATCGCGGCTGTCGAAATCGCGCGTCGCTTTCGTCTCCTGCCCGGGCGCGGGCTGGCCGGCGTAGACGAACTGGGTGTAGTAGTGAGCGAACTTGCGGTAATTGAGTTTGGCGTGGAGCTTGATGGGTCCCTTGGCGTCCGGCGGGATCTTGACGCGGAAGTGGGCAACGTCGGCGGCGCCGGGCGGGATGAGGCGCACGTAGAGGACGCTTCGCGCCTGGAAGGCGTTCCGCTTGTTGATCATGTTGCCTTCGGCGTCGAGCAGGTAGCTGCGGTAGAAGTGGGCTCCGCGTTCCACCGGTCCCTTGCCGTTGTCTTCGACGCGGCCGCTCCAGAAGACCTTTTTGCCGGTGGCGTCTTCGCCGGTGAGTTCGAGCCAGACGTCGAATGAGTCGACTGTGCCGCCGGGGAAGAAGTGGCCGATTTTGCGGGTGCGCACGACGACATCGACGCGGACGGTATCGCCGGGGCGGTAACTGGCGCCGGCGGCATCGATGGGCGCGGCGAGCTTGCCCACTTCGCGAATGAAGCCGGCGTTGGGCGATTCGGCTTCCTCGCCGACGGCGAAGGTGGACATGAGCTGCGGACCTTCGCCCGAACGGCGGCGCATTTCGACTTCACCGGTCTTTTCGACCGGTGCGGCGGCGAAGATATCGACGGTGATGAAGCCGGACTTGAGGAACTTTTCGGTGACGTCCATCTGTTCCTTGTCGCGATTGGCGTAGGCGACGGCCATGTTGGCGGCGGGGAAGCGATGGGAGTGAACCTTGCCGTTGCGGTTGCCGGGATCCTTCGAATCGACAAGCGGCATGTGGCAATCGGAGCAGCTTTGCGATTGCGGCGGGTAGTAGAAAGACCGGGCGCCCTGGCCGGAGATGCCGCTGGCCTGCCAGTTGTCGTAGTCATTGAAGCCGCGCAGCCAGCGATAGTTGTTCACAGGCACATCGAGGTGGACTTTGTGGCAGGTGGAGCAGTATTCGGCGTTGCCGCGCATGAAGGGCTTCATGAAGGTGCGGCGGTGCGGTTCCGGGTCCGTGAAGGTGAGGAAGCGGTCGAGTTTGCGGATGAGGGGGTGGCGGCTGGAGGCGAGATCGTGGAGCGGCGGATACTCGATGGTGAAGCCCCCGTTGCCCATGGAGCCATCGACATGGACGATGGAGTGGCAGGAGACGCAGCCGAGGCCGTTCTGGGCTTCCGGCGTGTCGATCTGGTCCTTGATGGGCTTATCAAAGCGGCCGTTGAAGAAGACGGCGTGATCGTGACAGCCGGCGCACCACTTGCTGCCGCGGGTGCCGTCGAGCGACTGCATGTATTCGATGGACTTCCGGTAAAACTGATTGTTGAAGCTGGCGAAGTGGTGGACGGAGCTGTTCCACTGCTCGTAGACGTCCTTGTGGCATTCGCCGCAGAGCTTCGAATCCATGAAGAAGTTGGAGGGGATGGTGCCGCCGACGTTGGTCTTGGCGGACGAGGGCCAGAAGGGGGACT
Organism: Acidobacteriota bacterium; assembly: GCA_016870915.1. Classification (GTDB taxonomy): domain Bacteria; phylum Acidobacteriota; class Terriglobia; order Bryobacterales; family Bryobacteraceae; genus VFZY01. Next base: position 4,720 of record VFZY01000179.1, read on the forward strand.
TGGGGCCGCCGCCTTCCTCTTCCATGGAGGTGGGGACCACGAGCGGATTGCGGATGGAATCGGCCGGGTCCGGCACGAGGGAGCGGTAGGTGAGAATGGCCAGCGGGATGGCGGCGAGGATGAGTGAACGGTTGCGGAAGCGGGCCGGAAGCAGGGCGAGGCCGAGGAGGCCGAGACCGATGTGGGACCAGAGCAGCCAGCGTTGATCGAGCGTGTTGTAGACCCACATGAGCCACGCTCCCGCGGCGGCGCAGAGCACCAGCGACAGCATGGCAGCGCGGCGGATATCGGTGCGCCAGCACCAGAGAAAGAGCCCCACCGCGGCCACACCACCGAGGACATGGAACAGGACGTTCGCCATGTAGAAGATGGTGGGCGAGGCAAAGCCGGCGAGGTACGCCGTGTTGACCATGAGCGCGGCGAAGAGGATGACGGAGAGGCGTTTCATTGCCCTGAGACCGTCCGTTGAATGAGCGGGCGGATGAGCGTGAGCGCGGGCCGGGTGTTGAATTCCTTTTCGTAAGCGGGATGGGGGTGGCGCTCGGCGGGACCGTAGGGGTAGCCGGTCATGCCGTGGAACGGGAGAGGCTGAACGGTCTGTGAGAATGCCGTGTTGGCATCACGGTCCTTGGCCCAGCCATCGACATGGAGCAGGTATTCACGAACGTGCCCCGGGGCGAGCGGCGGCAGCGAGGCGGCGTCGAATTCGAGGGCCACTTCATCGCCCGCGCCCATCACGGCAAGGCGGTCATCGATGTGGCTGAGGAGTTGACGGACGTCGCCGTAGCGGGTGTAGAGGCCGGGCGTGGGATTCCACAGCGAGACGGGGTTCGGATGATCGTAGGAGAAGACTTCCGGCTGGCGGCGCTCCGGGTGGATCTTCGAGGGCGAGAAGCCGCGGAAGCGCAGATCGGCGGCGAGGGGCTGGAGGCGATGCCGGCTGAGGCCGGGGAGGGCGCGGGGGCCGTGAGCAAGGTAGATTTCGTCCCAGAAGACGCAGAGGTTGGTGACGATGCGGACTTCGCGTGACGCGCTGAGGAACTTGCCGCGCAGATCGACGGCGATGGTCTTGGGTTTGCCATCGGGCATGCCCATGTCCTCAATGACGGTTTGCCATTCGCCCTTCTGGTTGCGCACCTGCAGGGATGGGGGCTGAAGGCCGCCGCGGCGCTCCTGCGCGACGCTGAGGAAGGTGCTGCCGTCGGCCCAATCGACCCAGCCGTGGAGGACGAGAAGGCCGTCGTTGGCGGGCGCGGCGCTGCCGAAATCGAGGGTGAGGGTGTGGGGCTGGGCGCGGCCGGCGTAGTCGCGGGGGAAGCCGTCGGCGTAGAAGCGATCCTGGGCGGCGAGGCGCGAGGCGATGTCGCGGCCGTTGTCTTCGAGAGCTCGCCTGGGGTGGATGCGTGTGGTGACGGGATAGAGCTGGAATTCGGGGAAGGGCGGGCTCTTCCATTTTTCGCTGGTGACCAGGGAGTACGCGGCGGGGTGGTCGACGGCGATGAGGTGGATCTGATCGAGATAGCTGACTTCGGAAAGCTCTTCGGTGACTCGGATCTGGAGGCGGCCGTTGCGGGGGACGAGGGCATCGGCGGGGATGTGGATGTACTCATCGTGATCGGTGGCGAAGTAACTGCCATCGCCGCTGGAAGCGCCGAGGGGCGCGACGCCGAGCACGTCGGTGATGTAGCGGAAGCGGCGGCCATCCCAGGTCCAGATGATGGGGCAAGAGCCGGAGAGGCGCTGGGCCTCCTTGTAGTCGTAGCCTTTGCCGGCGAGTTGGCGGGGCTCATTCTGGATGAGGCCGTTGGGCCAGGTGATGCGAATGGTGTCGGCCTGGGTGTTGGCGCCGAGGCCGAAGAGAAGGGGCTGGCCGTTGTAGATGCGTTTCTGATAGAGCAGGCCGGTTTTGACTTCCACTTCGGCGAGGGGCGACTGGCGGATGTTCTTGACGCCGGTGAGGCCGACGCGGAGCCAGCGGGTGCGGAGCGGGGTGGTGTTGAGGAGTTGGGTGAGGTTGCCCTGGGCATCGGCGGCGAGGAGATCGGTGCGGCCGTCGAGATCGAGGTCGGATTCGGCGAGCAGGGTGGTTGCGGGCGCGATGCCGGCGGCTGGCTTTGCGGGAGCGAAGGCGCCTTTGCCGAGGTTGCGGGCTACGCCTGAGGGGGTGACGAGGTCGAGGACGCCGCGGTTTTCGAGGTCGGCGGCGGCGAAGGTGGTGGCGGGCGCGACGGCGGGTCCGGGTTGGAAGCGGCCGCGATGATTCCAGGCGATGTTGAGGTTGCCGGCGGCGAGGTAGGCGATGTCGAGCCAGCCGTCGTTGTCGAAGTCGCCGGGGAGCGGGCTGGCGGCGCCGGCGGGGATGGCGGCGATCTCGATGGGTTCGTAGACGCCGGCCAGACGGTCCTGATAGAGCACCGCGGGGCGGTTTGCGTAGGTGACCAGGAGATCGAAGCCCTTGGTGTCGGCGATGACGCGGAAGGCTCGTGCGCCGAGGGCGTTGGCCTGGACGAAGGGGAAGGTAGTGGTGCGGTCGGCGAATCCGGCGGAGCCTTCGTTGCGGAAGAGGAATGACTGGGCGCCGAGGAGGAAGAGGTCGAGGTCGTAGTCGTGATCGTAGTCGAGCCAGACAGCGGTTGCAGGTCCGGCGGGGAGCTTGAGATCGACGCGGGTGAAGCCGGATTTTGTGTTGTGAAGAAGGACGGGGCCTTCGGAGGAGATGACGCAGAGGTCGGTGAGGCCGTCGTTGTCGTAGTCGCCTTCGGCGAGGTGGCGAACTTGCTTGAGATTGGCGATGGTTGCGGCGGGGTAGGAGGTGAGGCCCTGGGCGGAGCCGGTGAGAAGCTCCGGCCGGCCGTCGCCATTGGTGTCGAGGGGGAGGATGGCGGCGATGGATTGGAGCGTGCCGGCTTTGCGGGGAGTGAACTGGAGCGTGGCTGGGGCCGTGATTTCGACCTGACCTTCGACGGGGTCCCAGAGTTCGGACCAGTAGGACCAGTCGACGTCTTCGGGAATCGCGGCGCCTTCCTGGCGCTTCTTGATGGCCTGGAAAACCTGGAGTTCGCGCTGAGCGTCGGCGGTGCGGCCGCTTTGGCGGTAGGCGTTGAAGAGCTGGAAGTGGGCGGCGGCGAGATTGGGGTCGAGGCGGGAGGCGATTTCGAATTCACGGACGGCTTGGGGGGCGGCGTTGGTGAGCTTCATCAGGACGCCGAGGTTGTAGTGGGAGATGGGCTCATCGGGCGCGAGCTTGACCATGGTTTCGAACTGGGCCCGGGCGGCGGGGTAGTCGCCGAGTTTCTTGAGTTCGATGCCGAGGTTGAACCAGGTGTAGGGGAGCTTGGGGTCCTTTTTCTGGACGGCTTCGAGGATGGCCATGCCTTCACGGGTTTTGGCGGCGCGGATGAGGGCGAGGCCGTAGTTGAGCTGGTCGCGCAGGGACTGCGGGGCGAGATCGAAGGCTTTCTTGAGTTCGGCGGCGGCCTGGGCCTGCATGGTGGGGTTTTCGTAGAAGGCCTTGCCGAGGTTGCGGTGGCGTTGAAGCTGATCGAGGCGGGCGTTGGAGGAGGACGGGGTCTGGAGCGCGAAGATGAAGGCAAGGGAGACGAGTGAGGCTGCCCAACAGCGAAGAGGTGTCATGGGGTGTACCTCAATTGTACGAGAGTGGTGGGTGAAGACACTGATCCTGTGCGGGGTGGAGGGGGCCGGTGGTGGGGCGGGTATTGGGGTCATGATTGGGTGGTGACTGGCGCCTCCGGATGGGGTTTGCGGTCTGGCGGGAGGGGTTGGCCGGGCTGGCGCTCAGGGGGCGTTTCAGGGAGTGTTGGAACGAACCTGAGGATACCGGGGGCGCCTGGGGCGAAGGTGTCGAAGATGGTGACGGGTTCGGGCGCCGGTTTGTTGGGCCGGAGGTCGTCCAGGACCTGGCGGAGGAGTTTGTCGAGTTCGGCGCGCAGGAGGCGGGCGTGGCGGTGGGCGCGGCTGCGTTCGCGGAGAGCGGTGACGTAGCTGGAGCAGGTGTTGAGGCGGATGTAGGTGTTGGCGAGGATCTGGTCCTGGGTGGGGTTCTTGGCGCCGCGGGTGATGAGGTTGGCGCGGGCTTCGGCGTGGTTGGAGATGAGGAGGGCCTCTTCGAAACGCTCGGCTCGTTGGATGTGCCAGAGTTCGGAGGCGAGCTGGTCGACGAGGTAGCGGTGGATTTCGGGGATGAGGTAGTAGTCGTGGAGGCTCTGCTTGAGCTGGTCGAAGTCTTCCTGGGATTCCCAGGGGAGGACCCGGCCTTTGGCGTGGAGGCCGTGTTTGAGGGAGTTTTGGGCGGACCGGGCTTTGCCTTGGGGGGTGACGGGTCCGTTAGAGAGGGCGCCGTTGGCGCGGGAGGTGTTGGATTTGATTGAGGTAGCCATGGTTTGTTCTCCGTGCCGATTCTACAGATCGTATGTTTCGGGGTTTCGTCCTATGTTTTGCAATTTATTGAAAACAAATCAAAAATAAACTTCCGGCGGCGGTGAATACGGTTTTTTGGGTCCCGCGGGGGGGTGTGGGGCGGCGGGTGAGGGAGGCCACTTGCAGGCTTCTGCCTGGGCGCCGATTGGCCCGTAGTCCTGGGGTGCAGACGCGGGGGACTGAGGTGCTTTTGCGCACGGACCGAGGGTGGCCTATCCTGACTAGAGCCGGTGACTGTGGTCGCTGACCATCGTGATCATGCCGCCCGACCGCTGGCTCACGAGGACGGAGCGTTCGCGCGGCGGCGCCGGCATTGCACCCCAAGGAGCACGAAATCGATGAACATTCTTGTGGCGGGCGCGGCGGGCGCCCTGGGCCGATTCGTTGTGGCTGAACTGCGGCGGCGGGGCCATTGGGTGCGGGCGCTGTCGAGGCGGGGCGGGGTGGCGGAGGCGGACGAAACGGTGGTGGCCGACGCGCTGGCGGGGGGCGTCATGGGCACGGCGGGAGTGGATGTTGTGTTCTCGTGCCTGGGCCAGACGGTGAGCGCGCAACTGGCGCCGCGCGGACCCGGGTACCGGCAGGTGGACATTCCGGCGAATCTGAATCTTCTGGCGGCGGCGCGGCGGTCGGGCGTGGGGCGGTTCGTCTATGTGTCGGTGCTGCGGGCCGAAGAGTATCCGAGTAACGCGTACCTGGATGCCCATGCCCGGGTGGCGCGGGCGGTGGCCAGTTCGGGGCTAAGCCATGGGATTGTGGCGCCGACGGGGTTCTTTTCGGCGTACCGGCCTTTGCTGGACATGGCCCGGAAGGGGCAGACGGTGGTGTTTGGGGGTGGGGAGGCGCGGTCGAATCCGATCGCGGAGGAGGACCTGGCGGAGGTGTGCGCGGAGGCGTGTGAATCGAGGGCGGAAGGTGTGGTGGAGGCAGGGGGTCCGGAGGTGGTGACCCGGCGGGAGATGGCGGAACTGGCGTGTCTGGCGGCAGGCGAACCGGTGCGGGTGCGGAATCTGCCGTTATGGGCACCGACGGCGATGAGCGGGCTGGCGCGCCCGTTCGCGCCGCGGATGGCGGATCTGATGGCTTTCGTCCGGGTGGTCAGCGGGAGCGACTTCGTTGCGCCGGTGCGGGGCACGCGGCGGCTGGGGGAGTATCTGCGGGCGGAGGCGAAAAAAACGGCCTGACCTCGGGAGGACCCAGGCCAGGCCGCTAGTGTACTACTTTGCCCAATCAGGTAGTGGCCTGACGGGGTCAAGAAATTACAACGTTTCGAGATTCCGCTAGAAAGAGTAGCGGAGACTCAACTGGATGTTCCGTTCGCTGCTCTTCCCGGTGACCATGCCGAAGGTGGCTGAGGTGGGATTCTGGTCCACACCATTCCAGTTCGGGTGATTCGGGAAGTTGAAGGCCTCGCCGCGGAGCTGAATGTTCTGCCGCTCAGCAAACCGGAAGTTCTTGAAGAGCGCCAGGTTCCAGTTCTGGAAGCCGACGTTGTTGAACGCCACGGAGTTGCGGTTCTGATTGGGCAGAGTGCCGTTGGCCGGGCGGGTGGCCCAGGGGCTGCCGCCGACCTGCGGATTGAACCAGAAGGTATTGACGCCCGCGAAGTTACCCGCCGCGGTCTGGTTGGCGAACTGCCTGGGACGATCGGGGGTGCCGTTGAGGTTCCAGGTCTTACCGTTCGAGGAGCCGATGCCGAGGTAGTCATCGCCGTTACCGATGCTGATGGGGCCACCGGTCTGGAACTGAATGATCCCTGAGACCTGCCAGCCGCCGAGCGTGGTACGGGCGAGCCGGCCGGCGCTGCTGAAGTACGGCATCTCCCACAGGAAGTTGGAGATGGCGATGTGGCGGACGTCGTTGGCGGACTTGCCCCAATTGAGTTTCTGGTTGAAGACATCAATGAAGCCATCGCGCGGACCGGAGTTGTTGTCCCTGGTCTTGGAGTAGGTGTAGGCGATGCCGTAGAGGAGCCCTTTGGCGAACCGGCGGCTCAATTCAGCCTGCAGACCGTGGTAGGTGCTGCGTCCTGAATGTTCGAGCATCGGGATGTTGGCGAAGCCCTTGTAGGTGCGCAGGAAGTTCACGTTGGCGCCGGCGTTTTCGGGGCGGAACGTGGTGCCGGTGGGGAGCTGGTTCAGGTCGCGCTCGCGCGACAGGTAGTTGCCGACGGAGCCGATGTAGCCGAGTTCCACGGTGGTGTCGCTGGTCAACTGGCGCTGATAGGAGGCGTTCCAGTTGTAGCCGCGCGGCACTTTGTAGGCCGGATCGATGGTCATGAAGAACTGCGGGAAGGCCGTTTGGGGACCGCCGCCCGGGTTATCGGCGAGGCCGTTGGTCACCGACACCATGGGCTGCCATGGCGGGTTGCCGCCGAGGAAGACGCTGTCGTAGACGCCGGGGCGGGAAATGAAGCCACCGAAGCCGAGGCGAACGACATCCTTGCCGGTGGCGGAATAGGCCAAGCCGAGCCGGGGGACAACATTCATCTGGTTGGGCGCCGGGTACGGGCTGCCGCCGTCGAGAAGGCGGTTGAAGTTACCGCTATCGATGGCCGGAACCCGGCCCTTGCCGGCGGCGGGAAACTCCTTGCCGGGAATGCGGACGCCGTTGAAGCGGTCGCCCGAGAGGACGTTTCCGGTGGCGCGATCGAGGACGGCCGCACCCGAGGTGTTGTAGACGTCGGGGCGGAACACGGCGATGTTACCCCACAGGGACTTGTAATAGCCGTTCATCCAGGTGCCACGGAATCCCAACTCGATCTTCAGCTTCGAGTTGACGCGCCAGGCATCCTGTCCGAAGAATTCGAACATGTGGCTGCGATAGGGCGTAAAGCTGCGCGGGCCGATTTCGGCATAGCTGGAGAACAGACCGAGGGCCACGTTGCCGAGGCCGGTGCCGGTGCCGGGGGCGTTGCCCGGACGGACGTCGTTGAAGATGAACCGTCCGTTCTGGTTGTTGGTGCCGCCGGGAACGCCGCTCACGTTGATCTGGTCGAAGTCGTTCTGGCCGCTGCGCTCAAACAGCGCCCCGAACTTGAAGGTGTGGTTGCCGGAGATCTTGGTGAAGTTGTTCGAGAGGTTGTAGATGGGCCCGGTGGAGCTGGCCGGGTACGGACCGCCATCGATGGTGCCGACGTTGGGAATCTCGATGGTGGGAATCTTGTCGTTGATTTCCTTCCGGTCGCGGAAAATGTACGGGTAGTTGATGCCGGAGCGGGAGCGGAGGTAGCGCTCGCCGCGCCGGTCGACGCCGATGTAGACGCGGTCGACGGAAACCGCCGCGAGGAGTTCGTTGATCATCGAGGGGCCGAGGGTCCAGGTGTGGCCGAGAGTGGCGGTCTTGTTGGGACGCGACCAGTCGGTGATGGCGTAGTCAAAGCCGCCGCGGAACGTGTCGAGCGCGGTCCAGTTGTAGTTGTTGTGGCGGAACCGGATGACCTGGCTGGCGGTGGGGTTGTAGTCGATGGAGACGGTATCCTTGCGCTGATTCTGCCAGCCGGGACGCACCTGGAAGAAGTTGGCATTCGCGAACAGGCCGTTCGGTTGCGGGTATGTGCGGAGGAACGCCATGCCGTTGGGCGACTGGCGCGCCGCGGGAATGATGTTGCCGGCAAAGGGCTGATTGTTGTTCTGGGGATCGAGGAGGATGCGCGGGGAACCGTAGTAGATACTGGGTCCGAGCAGTTCGCTGAAGTTTCCGGTGCGCATGGCCGCCGTGGGGACGCGCTGGAAACTGGTGTCTTCAAACCGGCGGCGGACGTATTCCTGGCTGAACAGGAAGAAGAGCTTCTCGCGGTTGCGGTTGAAGACCTTGGGAATCATCACCGGGCCGCTGACGTTGAAGCCGAACTGGTTGAACTTAACGGGCGCGACGAAGCCGGTCGCAGGGTTCCGGTTCCGGGCCCAGCTATTGGCGTCGAGGATATTGTTCCTGACGTACTCATAGAGCGACCCATGAAAGTCCCTGCCGCCCGAGCGGGTGACCATGCGGATCTGGCCGCCGCCGCTGCGGCCGTATTCGGCGGCGTAGTTGGCGGTGAGCACCTGGACTTCCTGGATGGAATCGGCATCGGCGGTGGTGATGGATGTGCCGTTGGCGCGGGTGCGGATGCCGACGGCGCCGTCGAAGGTGATGAGGGAATCCTGGCTGCGTCCGCCGTTGATGGTGAAGCCGCCCGAATCGAGGGCATAGCTGAATCCGGTAAGCGGGGCGCCGCGGCGCACGCCGGGCTTGAGCATGGCGAGGAAGAGCGGGTTGCGGCCGTTGAGGGCCAGGTTCTGGATCTGCACCTGCTCGACGGTCTTGCCGACAGCGGCGGACTCGGTGTTCAACTGGGCGACGTTGGCCTCAACGTTGACCGATTCGGTGACCTGGCCGACGGTGAGATCGACGTTGACCTGGAGCGGAAGGGCGGCCAGGAGCTGGTTGCGGGTCCTGGTGAAGTTCTTGAATCCCGAAGCTTCGACGGTGAGGGTGTAGAAGCCGGGTGAAATGTTGGTGGCGGTGTAGAAGCCGGAGTCGTTGGTGGTGGTGCTGCGTTCGAAGCCGGTGGCTTCGTTTTTCACCACAACCTTGGCGTTGGGTACGGCGCTGCCGCTGGGATCTTTGACGATTCCCGAGATGGTCGAATTGTCGGACTGAGCCAGAAGGCCGCCGGCAAGGGCTACGACAAGCAGGACTGACCAGCCGAGCCGGGCAAGCAGACTGCTGAAAGCACGTAGATGCTCCCTGTTCATGTGATGCACACTCTCTCCTTGTATTGAATGGGCCGTGTTTTTCCCCGGGGTAGTGTGAGGCACTCCCCGAAATCTGAAGCGAAACGCTATTTGGTATTGTAGTCCAGCCAGCGGTCCCGTTGCTGGGCGCGCTAGACTTCTACCTATGAGGGACTACACGTTTGCTGCCAGCGTTCTAGCCCACATTTCCGTTTTGAGCCGCGCGTGCGAATCTCCTGGATGCTCGTCCGCATCAATATCGATAGGGGTTTGAAGGCAGCGAAGACCCCTGCGGAGGACAGCACCCAATGGGTGACAAACA
>VFZY01000180.1 GCA_016870915.1 Acidobacteriota bacterium
AACCGTGGGAGCCGGAGGGAGCCCGTTCTTGTTGCGAGTCTGAGAATTCACGCTGATTCCTATTCTCGCCCTGCTCAGTAATTAAGGCCAGGGGAGTTGTCTCAGCTATGTTGGCACGGAGGGGCCTCTCGGTTTTGGATCGGTGGTGCCCGTTCTCTTAGGCCCGGACGACGGGGATGGTGGCGGAGCCGTAGAGCTGGCCTCCTTTGAGTGTTGCCACGGGGACCAGTTTGCGGTGGGCGATTCTTAGCTGGCGGGGTTGTTCGGAGTCGAGGAATTCGAAGTCGCCTTCTTCCATTTTGAGGATGGCGATGTCGGCTTCGGCTCCTTCGGCCAGGGTCCCGAGACCGCTGGGGAAGCCGAAGACTCGGGCGGGGGATGCCGTGGCTCTTTCTATCACCTGTTCGAGCGTCAGGCCGAGGTGGAGGAATTTCGAGAGGATGGTCGCCAGGTCGAAGACGGGGCCGGCTACGTTGAACTGGTGCACATCGCTTGAGATGGTGCCGGGGAGCAGTTCCTGTTTCACCGCCGTTTCCGCGGTGCGCCAGGAGAAGCTTCCCGCGCCGTGGCCGACGTCCAAGTGCACGCCCTGTTCAACGGCCCGGCGCACGTCGGGGATGATGCGGCCCTGGGCGTCGAGAATGCCGCCTTCGCCGCCGCGGAAGCTGTGGGTGATGACATCGCCGCGTTTTAGCATGGCGAGGATGCGGGGCAAGGGCGAATACTGGCCTCCGATGTGGACCATCAGCGGGAGGCCGACGGCGTCCGAGGCTTCGCGGGCGAGCTTGAGGGCTTCCAGGTCGTGGTCGCCGGCGATGTTGCGGGTGAGGCGGATTTTGACACCCAGGATGACATCGCGGTTCTGTTCGATGGTGCGGATGGCGAGCTTGGGGTTGGCGTAGCGCAGGTCGAGCAGTTCGCCCCACGGGTTGTCGTCGGAGAGCGTGGACTGGCCCACGACGGAGATGTTGAGCAGCGCGTAGAGGCGCGTGGCCGCGGTGTTGATGACCATGCGGCGGAGACCGGGGAAGGTGTGGGCGCCGGCGGAACCGGCGTCAACGGCGGTGGTGACGCCCTTGGCGATGCAGTTCGGGTCCGCGGGGATGCCCAATGGCGCGACGCCGTCATAGACGTGGACGTGGATGTCGATGAGGCCGGGGGTGACGATGCGGCCGCGCGCGTCGAGCACCAGGCGGGCTTCGGAGAGGGGGATGTTCTCCGCGACGCGGGCGACTTTGGTGCCGCGAATGGCGATGTCGCGGATGGCGGAGAGTTTGCGGGCGGGGTCGACGACGCGGCCGCCGCGGACGATGACGTCATAGCGGGGCGGGGCGGCGGCTTGCGGCGCGGCCTCCAGCCAGTGGCCCGTGCCCAGCGAGCAGGCGAGCGGGCCAACGGCCACCTGCCTGAGAAACTTGCGTCTCGGCATCCGGGGATGCGGGTGAAGGTGGCCGCACATGGGATCTCCTTTGCGATCAGGTTTTGGTTTTGCGGAACAGACGGGTGATGGACCGGCGCATGTCGCGAAAGATGACCATGGGCGGGCGCGCGGCGTCGATGATCTCGAAGTTGTACTTGCCGGCCATGCGATCGAGCGCGGTGATGACCCGGGCCTGGTAGCGGACGAAGCTGTCATGCATGTCGGGCCCGAGGCGCACGTCCATGCCGCTTTCCCAGAAATCGAAACGGCCGCGGCCCAGGACGACGCGCGGCACCAGGTCATTCACCTCGGCGCGCATGTAGAGGGTGAGATGGGGCGCCAGGGCGAAGCCGCCGAGTTCCTCAAGCCAGGTGCGGCTTTCGCCGCGGGCGAGGGCTCGCGCCATGAGGGAGAAGATGTAGCGGTCGGTGAGGACGACGAAGCCGGCGCGGAGGGCGGGGATGATTTCGTTTTCCAGGCGGTCGGCGAAGTCGGTGGCGTAGAAGAGGGTCATGGTGACGGGGCCGAAGGTGTTGCCGTCCTTCGCCCGCTGGATGCCGCGTCCGGCGAGCGCGGAGCGTGCCATGCCGGTGTCGAGCACGGCGTGGCCCACCTGTTCGAGCCAGCTCTTGAGGAGCATCACCTGGGTGGAGCGGCCGACGGAATCGGGCCCTTCGATGACGATGAGCTTGCCTTGGAGGCCGGTGAGGTCGACGCCGGGCAGGGGGTCGCCGTAGGGTGCGAGGGGGGGCCAGTGGTTAGCCATGGGAGGCTCCCGGGGGGAGGGTGGCGCGCAGTACTTGATCGAGATTCGGCCCCAGCACTTCCATGACGATGCGGCGCATCTCCTTCTGCTGCTCCTCAATGCTGCCGCCGGCGTCGATGATGTGGAAGCCCATCTCCTGCGCCATGGAGTCATACTCCTTGAGGATGCGGCCCTGGAAGAGCCGGAAGCTCTCTTCGACGTTGCGGCTGAGGCCCAGGTCCATGCCGGCCTCGTAGTACTTGATGGCTTCGCGGCCGCCCAGGATGCGGCCGAGGGCGACGTCGAGCGGCACGCGGAAGTAGAAGGCCATGGTGGGCTGGATGGCGAACCGGTAGAGGTTGCGGATCCAGCGGGGGCTGACGCCGCGGACGACGTCGCGGGCGTAGGCGGTGTAGGCGTAGCGGTCGGCGCAGACGATGGCGCCGGCTTTGAGGAGGGGAACGATGTAGCCTTCCATGCGGTCGGCGAAGTCGGTGGCGTGAATGAGGCTGAAGGTGGCGGGGGTGAACATCTCCTTGCGCTTGCCGCGGCGCGTGGTCTGTTTCACCAGAGGCGACGAGTTCCATTCGCTGAAGGCCACGGCCAAGCCCTGCGACCGCAGCCACTGGCTAAGGAGCGCCAACTGGGTGGACTTGCCGGAGCCGTCGATTCCCTCAACAACGATGAGTTTGCCTCTATACCGGTTGGGGACGAGATAGGGTACCAAGAAAGGAATTTATCATAGAGACAGATGCCGCGTTACGCAGCCATCGATATTGGCAGCAACTCCGTGCGGATGCTGGCGGCGGAGGTGCAGCCGGGCGCGCCGCCTCAGCGCCTGGCGGCGGACCGCCAGGTGACACGCCTGGGCGAGGGCGTGTTCCGCGACGGGCAGGTGTCGCGCGAATCGATGCAGCTGACCTGCAGTGTGCTGGCGCGGATGGCGGAGACGTACCGGAAGCTGGATGTGGCGGCGGTGCGGGCGGTGGCCACCAGCGCCACGCGCGACGCGGGGAATCAGCGGGAGTTCATTGAGCGGGCGTCGGCGGCGATTGGGCAGCGAGTGGAGACGATTTCCGGCCAGGAAGAAGCCCGGCTGATTCATCTGGGACTTCAGACGGTGTGGCCGCAGCCCCGGCAGCGGGTGCTGATGATTGACCTGGGGGGCGGCAGCGCCGAGTTCATGCTGAGCGTCGACGGCGAACTGGTGGAAGCGCATTCCCGGCCGCTGGGCGCGGTGCGGTTGACTGAAGTCTTTCTGGGGGCGGACCGGCCGGGCGCGGATGAACTGCACCAGTTGGAGGAGTTCATCGACGAGAAGCTGGCGCTGCCGGTGCGGAAGATCGCATCGCGGCTGGGCGGGGCCGCGATTCAGCGCGTGGTGGCGTCTTCGGCCACGGCGGCGGCGATTGTCTGTTCCGTGCATCGGGTGCCGCGGGCGCAGCGCGAAGAAGCCGACCGGCTGCGGGCTTCGGCGGCCCAGGTGAAGGCGTTCTATCTGAGTGTGGCGGCCAAGAGCCTGGCTGAACGCGGCAAGCTGCCGGGCTTTGGGCCGCGGCGGGCGGAGATCATTGTGGCCGGGGCCGCGGTGTTTCACCGTGCGCTGCGGGCGTTTGGGGCGCGGTGGCTTGACTATTCGAGCGCGGGGCTGCGCGACGGGCTGATCGCCGACCTGGCCTTGCGCGGCGTGGGACGGGACCGCATCCGGATGAGCCGGGAGCAGCGGAAGTTCGTGGAAGCGATGGCGCGGCGGTTTGGCGTGTTGCTGCCGAACGCGCGGGCAACGGCGGGCTTTGCCGCCCAGTTGTTTGAGACGCTGCAACCGCTGCACGGGCTGCAAGCCGACTGGGGCAAGCTGCTGGACGCGGCGTGCCACCTGCGCGACGCCGGCCACTTTGTGAGCGACACGGGCCACCACAAGCATTCCTGGTATCTGGTGGCGAACTCCGATCTGGCGGGATTCACCAGCGCGGAGCGGGATGTGATCGCGCTGCTGTGCCGGTACTATCGCAAGACCCCGCCGGCGGCGCGGCACGCGGAGTTTCAGGCGCTGGACGCCGAGGCGCGGCGGGCGGTGCAGTTGCTGGTGCCGCTGATCCGGCTGGCGGATGCGCTGGACAAGAACCGGGGGCAGCGGGTGGAAGGGATTGAGTGCCGGGTGACGGAGAAGACGGTGACGCTGCTGGTGCGGGGGGACGAGGATATCGGGCTGGAGCGCTGGGCCGCGGATCGTGTGGCGCCGTTGTTCGCCGAGGTCTATGGGCGAACGCTGGCGATTGCAGGTGCGTGATCAGGCGCGGCAGCGGTCGAGGTGGCCGAGGCGGTGGCGGAGCACGGAGTAAGCGCGGAAGAGGATGGACTTGACGGAGGGGACGGTGGTGCTGAGGGCTTCGGCGATGGAGACGTAGTCCATTTCGAGGTACTTGTGCATGACGACCGCGCTGCGCTGACGTTCGGGAAGGGCGGAGACGGCGCCGCGGATTTCGGCGAACATCTCTTCGCGGCGCATCCCGGAGTCCGCGCCAAGGGCGCCGCTTTGAAACTGCTTGCGGGTTCCGGTGGGGGTGACCGATTCCAGGCTTTCCGAGCGGCGGGCATGCTTCTCATCGCGCAGCCAGTTGAGAGCGCGGTTGGTGGCGATGCGGTTCAGCCAGGTGGCGAACTTGGCCGATGCCTCATAGCGGTGGCGTGAGAGATAGACGCGCAGGAAGACTTCCTGGGCCAGTTCCTCGGCGACGGCCTGGTTCTGAACCAGACGGTAGAGCAGGTGCACCAGGTGCCGGCGGTGCTTGGCCAGCAGCGTTTCCAGGCTGGCGGTGTCACCCTCGCGGGCCTGGAGCATCATCATCGTGTCGGCGTCGAGAACGGGAACGGCTGTCATGGTCAATCGAACCTTTCACTTTCGAGCGTAACCGGAAGCTCGAAAAAAGGGGGTTAAATGACCGAAAAGCGTTCGTTAAGAATGTTAAGAGCGGGCGGCGTTCTACTTCACCAGATGGAACGCGGTCTGGCGCCGCAGGACCCAGGCGGCGCGGCCCTCCGGGCCGATGGCTGCGTCCTCTTCCAGGCCCACGAAGAGCTCCTGGCCGTCCCATTCGGGGACGTTGGTGCGTGACGCCAACTCGATGGAGTACCAGGAGTTAGCGAGCACGGGCACATCGCCGCGGCCGGGCACGCCTTCCTGACGGTCCCAGAGGCCGATGAGGGGGCCGGCGCCGTGGCCGTGGTCGCCGACGGTGTGGGAGTAGATCTCGCCGCGGAGGCCTTCCTCCTTCATGGCGGCGAGGACGGCGGCCAGCACCTGGTTGCCGCTTTGGCCGGGTTTCAGGCGTTCCAGCACCAGATCCTGCATGCGATTGCCGTTGCGCAGGGCGGCCATGAGACCGGGTGGCGGCTGGGTTTCGCCGGAACGGAGGACGTAGCCCATGTGCTGGGTGTCGGTGTTGAGGCGCATGGCGGTGATGCCGAAATCGGTGTGCAGGACGTCGCCGCGCTCGATCACGACGGGGGCCTCTTCGGCCAGGAATCCGACGTCGGTGCGGCCGCGGCGCTGGATGCGGACGCTGGGGTGGAACCAGGTGCCGAGCCCGAGGTCCGCTACCTGCTGGCGCAGCCACCAGACGACATCCTGATTGGTGGTCTTGCCGGGCTGAATCACTTCGTTCGAGAACGCGCGGGCGATGAGGGAATGGACCGTCTCCATCATGGTGCGGAAGACGGGCAGCATTTCCGGCAGGCGGGTCTCGATGTATTCAAGCGGGAGATTCTCGGCGCGGACGACGCGCTTCAGGTTCTCCGGCCCGAGGACGGTTTCCAGCTTCTGCCACTCGCCGGCGGAGAGCCCGTCGGAAAAGGCGTGGGTGTGTGAGATGTTGACGCCGATGGTGGCGGGGCGGCGCTCATCGATGAGTTTGCGGAGGAGGGTCCATTGGCCTTCGCCGTAGATTTCGCGGCCCTCCACCTGGGGATCGCGGTAGACGGTGTAGAGACCGCCCTGGGAGCCGCCGCCGAGGGCGAGACGGTCGACGCCGCGTTCGGGTCCGCGATCGTGGAAGACGTAGATGGTGCGGCGGCGGGCGGCGTACATGGTGGGGGAGACCAGGGACATGAACACCGGGTCCTCATTGTATTCGCGGCAGATGACCAGCCACATCTCGATGCCGTGCTTCCGCATGAGGGGCGGCAGCACGCGTTCCAGGCGCATCTTGAGCCACTGCTGCTGGGTGACGGCCTGGTCGCGCATGGCGGGTACGGGCCGGGGCGTGGATTGGGCGAGTGCCGGGAGAGCGGCGAGGAGCGCGGCTAGCAGCATTTCGCCCTCGCGTACTTTGCGCGCAGGCGCTCTTCGCTGAAGCGGCGCCATTCGGCCCCGGAGTGGGTGCGGCCGTGGACTTCGAGATGGCGAGCGTAGGCGTTTTCATCGCCCAGTTCGCGGAGGAGGCCCCAGGCCAGACGGCCGGCGTTCCGCAGGTGCAGCCATAGTGTGTTCATGGTTAGATCTCCTCGGGGCGAAGCTGGGTGAGGACGAAGGGGGTCTCGGTGACGGCGGCGGGGCGCGACCCCTTCAGGATGCCGGCCCAGAGACGGATGGAGTCGACGAGGATGGTGGTGACCAGCACCAGAAAGAGGGCGCAGACGGCGGCGTCGAGCCGTTCGTTGAAGATCATGGTTTGGGTTTCGGCGACCTTGGCGCCGGTGACTTTGCCGGAATCGATGAGCCCCTGCAACTGGTTGGCGCGGGCCAGGAAGCCGATGCGGGGCACATCGGAGAAGATCTTCTGCCAGGCGGCGGAATAACAGGCCACGACGAGCCAGGTCATGGGCACGCAGGTGATCCAGAGGTAGCGGGCGCGGTGCATTTTGATGAGCACGGTGGTGGCTACGCAGAGGGCGATGGTGGCGAGCAGTTGGTTGGCGATGCCGAACAGGGGCCAGAGGGTGTTGATGCCGCCCAGGGGGTCAATTACACCCTGATAGAGGAAGTAACCCCAGGCGAGCACGATGGCGGCGCTGGAGCCGATGACACCGGGCATCCAGCTTGTGCGTCCGAGCGGGGCGTGAATCTGCCCCAGCAGATCCTGCAGCATGAACCGGCCGACGCGGGTTCCGGCGTCGATGACGGTGAGGATGAACAGGGCCTCGAACATGATGGCGAAGTGGTACCAGAAGCCGAGGATGGCGCGCCCGGCGCCGCGCATGCCTTCCGCGAAGATGTGCGCCATGCCGAGTGCGAGCGAGGGTGCGCCGCCGGTGCGATAGAACAGCGACGATTCGCCCACCTGATCGGCAAGCTGGGCCATCTGTTGGGGCGTGACCGGAAAGCCCCAGGCAGTGATGGTGGCGGTGGCGGCTTCCGGTGTGGCGCCGACGATGCCCGCGGGCGAGTTGACGGCGAAGAAGATACCGGGCTGCAGCGCGGCCGCGGAGATGATGGCCATGATGGCGACGAAGCCTTCGAGCAGCATGGAGCCGTAGCCGACGGGCCAAGCGTGGCTTTCGCGGGCAATCATCTTGGGGGTAGTGCCGGAAGAGATGAGGGAGTGGAACCCGGAGATGGCTCCACAGGCGATGGTGATGAAGCAGAACGGGAAGATCTTACCGGCGAAGATGGGGCCGGAACCATCGACGAACCGGGTGACGGCGGGCAACTGGAGTTCAGGCCGGACGAAGAGGATGCCCGCGCCCAGAAGAAGCACGACGCCGAGTTTCACGAAAGTGCTGAGGTAATCGCGCGGGGCCAGCAGCAGCCACACGGGCAGGGCGCTGGCGGCAAAGCCGTAGATGATGACGGAGACGGCCAATGCCACGCCGGACAGCGTGAACATGGGCCCCAGCACGGCGTGATGCGCCACCCATTCTCCGCCGAAGATGCTGGCGAGGACGAGAACGAATCCGATGGCTGAGACTTCAAGCACTTTTCCGGGCCGCAGATAACGCAGGTAGAGGCCCATGAACACGGCTATGGGCATGGTGGCGGCGATGGTGAAGGTGCCCCACGGGCTGCCTTTGAGGGCGTTCACCACCACCAGCGCGACCACGGCCAGCAGGATGATCATGATGAGCAGGACGGTGACCAGGGCGGTGAATCCGCCCACACGGCCGATCTCTTCGCGCGCCATCTGGCCCAGCGATTTTCCGTTCCGGCGCATGGAGCAGAACAGGATGATGAAATCCTGCACGGCGCCGCCGAGCACGCAGCCCACGAGAATCCAGAGGGTGCCGGGAAGGTAGCCGAACTGCGCGGCGAGCGTGGGTCCGACGAGCGGACCGGGCCCGGCGATGGCGGCGAAGTGGTGGCCGAAGAGGATCCATTTGTTGGTGGGTTCGAAGTCATGGCCGTTGCGGAGGCGTTCGGCGGGGGTGGCCCGGCGGTCGTCGAGCAGCATGACCTTGGCGGCGATGAACTTGGCGTAGAAGCGGAAGCCAATGAGGAAGGTGCAGACCGCGGCCAAGACCACCCACATGCTGTTGACGGGCTCGCCGCGTTCCCCGGCAATCTGGGCGATCGCCAAGGCGGCCACCACGGAAACGGCCGCCCACAAGGCGCGGCCCACGATTTTGTTCATAGGGTTGATTATGCCCCGGAATCCACACCCCGGGAAACCGGCGGCCGGCGGCTGCCAAATTGCGTAGCCCCCCCTCTTGTGATATGACGGAAGCAAGAAGTATTTCGCCCCAATACGGGGCCACAGACTGGAGCACCCTGGTGGAAACAGGCAACCGCCGTTTTGTACGTCCTCCGTTGAGTGAGGCGAGAGAGAAATCCGCTCCCCCGCGGACACCCGTGGTTAAGAAGGCCACACCCCCCGAGCAGACGAATGCTGAGAATTTCTACTACCTGAAGCAGATGCAGTCGAAGACGCCGATGACCATCGTGTTGAACGATGGCGAGGTGCTGCAGGGCGTCATTGAGTGGTACGACAAGTTGTGCCTGAAGGTGAATCGCGAAGGCGACCCGAACCTGCTGCTGTACAAGCACAACATCAAATACATGCACAAGGCCGAATAGGCCCGGCAGTTACTGGCGGGCCTGGCGCTGGGATCGCATCCGCAGACGATGCTCCCGGCGGAGCGCGGCCTGTTCCCAGCGCCGGATCTCCACCGGGCTTTCGGGCCGCACCTGCGGCAGCCGGAGCCGTGTGCCCTGGGCACTGATCGCCACAAAGGTGAGGTACGCCGAACAGGTGTGGCGCGACACGCCGGTGAGGGGATTTTCGGCCACCACCTTGACACCCACTTCCATCGACGTGTGGAACACGCGATTGACGGAGGCGTGCAGGGTGATGATCTCGCCGATGTGGATGGGGTGGAGGAAGGTGAGTTCGTCCACCGAGGCGGTGACCACGGTGGCGCGGGCGTGGCGCACGGCAGCGGCGGCGCCGGCGAGGTCCACCAGGGCCATCACCTTGCCACCGAAGAGATTGCCGAGTACGTTGGCGTCGTTGGGCATGGCGAACTCGGTATAGACCGAACAGGTTTCGCGCACCGGGCGGGCTTCGGCCGGCTGGGTGTCCATATTGTCAGGCATTCCAATTCTCAAGCATTCGTTGACTTCGCGGGAGTCGATTAGGCCTTCCCCAGGGCAACTGTCCACACGGTGACCACCAGGGCATGGGCCGCCATTGCCGCCCTGGTATCGCGAGCCTCCCGGTAAGCCCGCCCGTAGAACAGCCCGGCGATCGCGGCGAGCAGGGCGAACTTCCAGTTCGGGAAAAAGCGGAACGGCAGGTGGGAGGCGCCGAAGATCGCCGAGGTGAGGATCAGCCCCAGGATTGGCCGGCCCATCCATTCGCCCAGCCACTGCTGCAGGACGCCGCGGAAGATGAACTCCTCGAAGTAGGCGACGACCAGCAGAGTTCCGAGAAAGGCGCCCAGGGCCGTGAGAGCGGTCTGGGGAGCCCATGGCATGGCTTTGTCCAGTTGGAAGATCCCCAACCCGAATCCAACGGCGGCGCCCACGGGCAGAAACAACAGGAACTGCCTGGCGCCGATCTTCCACTGTGCCGCCGACGGAAGGAATCCGAAAGCGACGGGAAACCCCCGGCCGACGACGACGGCGAGCACCGCCAGCCGCACCCACATGAGCTTGCCGAGGATATCGACGCGCGGAGCCCCGGCGGGCGCCGCATAGATGGTCTTGAAGGTGGAGGAGAGCATCAGCATGCCGAACAGGGCGAGGAAGAGGACGTCGAACAACGCATGGCGCGGCGCTACGCAATACCAGAAGGCCATGAGACCGATCAGCCCGGCGAGGGTGCCGAAGTGGGGCCACTGATAGACGCCACACGGGATGGAGTAGATCAGATAAGGCGCCAGGGCGCTCAGGCCCAGAACCCAAGGCTGAACGTCGCGCGGCAGGCGGGCGAAGGCCGCGCGGCCCGTCTCCATGCCCGCCAGCAGGTAGAGGGGGCCTTCGATGAGAAAGGCGGCGAGCAGAAAGCCGGCGGCCCAGGCTGGCACACCGGTCCGGCTCGCGTAGGCCACGCCCGCGGCGCCCAACACCAGCCAGGACACCACGACTACACTCGAGATCCCACGTGGCCCCATGCCGTTCCATGGTATCAGGGCACTCTGCCGCTACACTTGAACCAGGATTGAGTTCATCAGGAATGGATCTACACCAGCGAGTGGCGCATTACGTGTTGTCGCTGCCCGAACGCGCCCTGCGGGCTGCTTCGGCGGTGGCGGGCGGCCTGCTGCGCGAGGCCACGGAGCTGACGTTACCGGAGGGCTTCCGCCGCACGCGCCTGTACTCGAATCTGGTGGAAGGCACGCTGCGGTTTCTGATTGAGCAGGTGGGCGAGGTTCGGGACGCGTACCCGGCCGAGGGGTCGCTGAGCGGGGACTTCGCGGTTCGACGAGCGGCGGGGAATGGGATTGAGTGGTTCGGGATTCTGGCGTTCCGGGCGTCGCCGGTTTGGGTGATGGCGGCGCTGGCGGATCTTTCAGGCGCGGGGCGTGAACTGATGGGGCGGATCGCCGCCAGTTTGCAGGAGGAGGGATTGCTGCCGGCCGGGGAATCGTTCCATTCGATGGAGGCGATTCTGGAAGGGCTGGAACGGACGTCGGCGCATCTGGCGGGGGCGATCAACAGTCCTCCGCTGGACGTGGCGGGTTTGCGCCAGGAGTGGGAGACGGTGCGCCGCAATGCGAGCACGATCCCGCTGCCGTCGCCGGATGCGATCAGGGAGGGGTGGTCGGCGATTGAAACGGAGGCGGCACGGCAGCAGCGTTCTGTGTTCGCGGTGTCATCGCTGATGGCGATGACGACGGTGCGCAGCGTTCCGGCACGGCTCTGGATGCTCTCGAAGGCGGCGCAGTGGGGTGCGGTGCACGCGGGGGGCATGCTGGCCGGGGAGGTGTTGGGGCACTACCGGACGCAGGTGCGGGAGATCGGGGAAACGGGTTTCATGGCCTATTGGACGCGGGAGCTGAAGCCGTATCTGCGCGCGGCGGCACGGCAGTTTTCGCCGGGGAAGGGGTCGTGGACGGAGAAGTGGTTGCGCCGGTCTTGATGATGCAGGGGCTTGGCAGGGCGACAACGCTTCGGCGAAAAGAAGCCTCACACTTGGGAGGCCTTGGCCGCACCAGCAAGTTCGGCCGAGTAGGCATACACCGCGAGAAAGTCTTCAGGCTCCAATAGTGGGTAGTCTTCGAGGATCTGCCCCGGGGACGCGCCCTCGGCCAGCCACGACAGGAGTTCCTGAACGGTGATTCGATGACCGCGGATGCAGGGTTTTCCGAAACGGACGTTGGGGTCAACCGTGATTCGTTCCGATAGCGCTTCGCGCATGAACGGCTCCTGATCTCAGCTTCGCTGGCATCGTGCGGCTATTCATCCCGCGAAGCTTCCAGGAGGCCTTCCAGTTCAGGGAGCATCAGCAGGTCCTTGGGCCGCCCGGCGGCTTTCTTGGCACAAATCAGAGCCGGCAAATCGAGGGCTCGGAGGCGTCGCCCGAAGGCGTTAACCTCCACTGAAGATGCGCATGCCTCCTCGAACGTTCCAACGCCTGACACTTCGGCCAGCAGATCGATGATGCCAAGGTCTGTTGTCAGCGTGAACAATGCCCCGTTGGCCAAGGTCGTGGCATCCCAGATGAACGGCAGGCCGTCTGGAAAGCCACGGAGACGGGGGTGAAAAGGCGCCAGAGCGGCGGCCAGCTTTCGAAGGTTTTCCTTGTCCCTTGAATAACAGATGTCGAGATCGTTGGTGACGTGAACGCTGCCATGGAAAATCGCGGCCCAACCGCCGATTACGACGAAGTCCACCTGGGAGTCGCACAGTTGCTGGATGAGGCGCTCAAGGTTCATGCTTCGTTTTGACGGACGGCACCCCGCACCGACTCGGCGGCCAGGGCCAAACGGTGCATCCGGCTGGCGCGTTCGGCGGGCGAAAGTTTGAGTTGCTCCATCAGCAGGGTGAGATCAACGCCGAATTCCCTGGCTGCTTCAACCTTGCCGCCGGGTCTCGGATTCCGGAGCCGGTCAAGCGCGCGGGCCAATTCCTCGCCGGCCAATGAGCGTAGTGTGCCCATGGACTCAGTTTAACGAACTCGGGGGATGTTCTTCAGGTGGAGACCGGGTCGCTTTATCCAGCTCTGCACCGTTTGGAGAAGCAGGGGGTGGCTGGCTTCAGAGTGGGGCATGAGCCAGAACAACCAGCGCGCCAAGTTCTACAAGCTGACCGCCCGGGGCAGGAAGCAACTCACGGCGGAGCAGTCCAGGTGGGATCAATTGGTGCGTGCCATTGGCGGTGTGATGAATCCGGTTGAAGAGGCGTAAGAAGACGAGATATACGGATATTATCCAAATTATGGAACAAGCGTAATACTGCTAATATTGCTACATGGACCCGGTTCGGAACCCGTACGCTCCTGGCGCCGGCAACCCGCCCCCTGAACTTGCTGGCCGCGGTGTCATTCTGAACGACATCGCCATCCGGCTCAAGCGGCTGCGGCTGGGCCGAGCGGCGAAGAGCATCATGATGGTTGGACTGCGCGGTGTGGGCAAGACAGTCCTTCTGGACCAGATACGCCGTAAGGCGGAAACGGAGGGCATCCAGACCATCCGAATCGAGGCCCCGGAGGGCCGATCGCTTCCCGCTCTTCTCGCGCCGGCGCTGCGATTGGCCCTGCTGCAATTGAGCAGGAAAGAGGCCGCCAAGGACCTGGCTGTGCGGGGTCTGAGAGCCTTGGCGGGTTTCGTGAGCAAGCTGAAGCTCACCTTCGAAGACATCGAAGTGGGGTTGGACTACGACCCTGAGCCCGGTCTGGCCGATAACGGCGATCTTGAGATCGATCTAGCCACTCTCCTCGCGCAGGTGGGCTTCGCGGCCAGGGCGGCGGACACGGCGTTGGTTCTGTTCATCGACGAGTTGCAATACGTGGAAGAGACACAGATGGCGGCGCTCATCTCAGCCATTCACCGTTGTGCACAAGAGCAGTTGCCCGTCACAGTCGTCGGCGCGGGACTCCCCCAGTTGCGGGGGCGGATGGGGAACGCCAAATCGTATGCGGAGCGGCTCTTCGACTTCCCGGAGATTGGACCGTTGAATCCACACGACGCCAAGGAAGCGATTGAGCGTCCGGCGGAGCACGAAGGTGTTTCGATTGAAGCGGATGCGATCGACCTGATCATCCGGAAAACTCAGGGCTACCCCTACTTCCTGCAGGAATGGGGCAAACATGCCTGGGATACCGCACCGGCCAATCCCATCCGGCACCAGGACGTGGTCAACGCATCCCGGCAAGCCGTGGCGGCGCTCGATGAGAGCTTTTTCCGGGTCAGGTTCGACAGGCTCACGCAGGGCGAGAAGAAGTACCTGCGGGCCATGGCCGCGCTTGGCCCCGGGCCGCACCGCTCCGGGGACATAGCCGAGCAAATGGGCCGTACCGTAACATCGCTAGCCCGTTTTTCTCACGGGAAGTGTAGCGGAAAGCCGCATTCTCTGGCATAACTGATTTTTCTAGTAAAAGTTGTGCGAAGAGAGGAGCGGCTTTCCCCTATGACAGAGTGTAGCCAATCAGA
>VFZY01000181.1 GCA_016870915.1 Acidobacteriota bacterium
GGGAGAGGTGTCGAAAGAACTGCTGGAAACAGGCATGTTGTCAGTTTTCGTTTTTGTGCGATGGTCGAAAGAAGCCATCCGCAGGCACTGGCCCGCCCTCGGAAAGGGGATTCTGATCAAATCCGGCACGGGAGTGAGGCGTTGATGTACACTGTCGGGGTCCGGGAGACCCAAAATGGAAATCCCGGGTAAACGTTGAACGGCCGCACCCGGATGGGCGACTCAGTGGCCGTGACGGTCTTGTCCAGGTATCGGAATCCGAAGAAACGGCTGGTCCACAGATTCGTGTACGTGTTCTCGTTCGAGTTCGAAGAATAGATCTGCCGCTCGGTGCCTGCCAGAAAACCGTATGGAGCCACCCAGGAATACGATGGGAACTCGCCATCCAGCCTTGAGTCACCGCCGTTGATGTTCCTCAGGCCGGCCAGGCGTGTCTGCCGCAGTGCTTCCGGGAACGGGTTTGTATCTCCGGGCCACTGCACAACCTCCACGCGCTTGCCCCTGGGCAGCAGTTTGTTGAGAAATTCAGCCGCCCCGCCGATCTCATGGATCAGGTCAAACGGCTGGTCCGAGTACGCCCTGGCTTTGTCGTATTCATGTTTGCCATCCCGGCCGTATTCTTTCTCCGAGTCGCGGCTGTAGTGCTCAAAGAACTCCCAGTCGAGCGGATGGCTATAGGTGTGCGATCCCGCCTCCACCCACGGATACGAGAACACCTTCTTCGCCTGGGCCACCGTGCGAGGAGTGCCGTGCCACGCCGTGTCGAGATCCGCCATCACCGGGGCCACGGTCACCGGTAGATCGGGATACGCCTCCACAATCTCGCGGATCAGCACGTCCGCCGTGTTGGCGCCCTGCTTGCGATAACTCGCGATATCCACCAGACTCCGCCACCCGTCCCCGTCCACGTGGCTGTAGTAAATGCGCCGGCCGTTGAGTGTCGTGCCGTCCGGCTTGGGAAGACTGCCGGCGTCGAGGCTCTGACTGAAAAATTCGAATGGGTTGATCCGCCAGCGCCGGTTGGCGGACGCGTCGGAGTAGTAGATATACCCGGGCGCCACCCAGCCTCCATGCCCGCCCGTGACAATCAGATCGGACTGCTGAACGGGTGGCCCCGCGCGCCGGACGCGCAAGTGGACCGCTGCTGAAGGGTGCACCGCCCGCACCAGTTCGAAGGGAGGCAGCATCGGTCCCACGGACTGTTCGAAGTCAACCAGTTGCGTCTTCGCCGCGATGCGCGCGTCGTAGGTGATACGCGACCAGTCGCCGCGGTACTCCACGCCGGCCGCGCGAAAAAGCGAGGTCATCAACTCAACGGGCATCCGCTTGCCGGCCCGGTCATGGCTCACGCCCGGGTCGCCGATCAGCACATACTTCAGGCCGCGGGCGACCGCGGCCTCCACCCAGCGGGCGTACGCTTGGGGATCGCGCATCCTGTCGTCCTGCAGCCACGAGACAATGCCGCGGATGTCGTCCCGGTGGTCGATGGCTGGCAGAGTCTTGTTCACGTCCACCATCTCAAGCACCAGGCCAAGATGGTTCAGCGGCATCTCCGCCAGAAGGTGAAGATGGTTGATTCGTTCCTTCTCGTCAGCCGAGTCCCAGATGCCGAGAACAACCCGGGGCAGCGCCCGCTCAGCCGCGCCGGCCGTCAACGCGGCCAGCAGCAGCATCGCAGCATGCTTCATGGGGTTGGTTCCGGCACAATCCTGTTCAACTCCACGGTGGCCACGTAGGGGTGGAAACCATGCGACCGTTGCCGCCGGTAGATTTCGCGTATGGTGGCGGTGTCGGACGGCTTCCAATAGTCGAGAGTCAACTCAACACCGTGAGCCCCGGGTTTCGCGTTCGCGCCGCGGCCAGTTTTCGGACCGTTTCCGAATACTCGGCGGCGGGCACGCGGCGATAGGCCTTTCTGGCACTGTCGTAATCGGAATAGATCGACTCGGCAAGAACGTAGTCCACCAAAGGCGCCGCCTCTTCCAGCAGGAAGAATCCCCGGTTGAGAATCAGCGGCATATCCGGATAGCCGTGCCGGATGGCGCGAACCAGATCGAGCGCCGCGGCCATCATGCCCCGATGGGCCCCCGGATCCAGCGTCTCAAGGTGCTCCGCCGTGTCGATCGTGTCCAGGAAGACGCCGTGAAACCCCTGCGCACGGATCTCGGGAATCAACTGCCGCAGCACACACTCGTGCCACCGTGGATCGCGAAGGTCCACAAAGTAGCTGCCCGGCCAGTTGGCGTTCTCGCCTCGCAGCAGGCCCTGTTTGCGCACAGCCGTAAAGTGAGGCTGCGTCTTCTCCACTTCGCCCAGGCTCACGTAGCCGAACAGACGCTTCCCGGCCGAAGAAAGCGCGGGCAGCGGAGGGTGATACCGTCCGTGAAGCACCAGCAGCGAGTACCGCTCAAGCTCGTCGGCAGGCACCGCGTCCGAATAACACACGGCCCATGGAATGGGCGTGCCCAGGAACAGCGAAACAGACAGCGCGGATTGCCACAGTACCACGGCTCCCTTATCGGACCGCCGCGCTCATTTTTGAGTACGCTGCTCCGTGGGCCGCTACGTTCGCATCCGGGCCAGAAAGTAGACGCCCGCAAGACCGAAGATGCCGTCCGGGGCCCAGGCCGCCATCGCCGGAGGCAACTGGTTGATGTTGCCCACCTGCTCAAACAGGGAACTCACGGAGATGTAGGCGATGGCCACGCCAAAGCTGACGCCGACGCCGGCCATCGCCCCGCGGCTTCCGGTGAGAAACGAAAATGGCACGGAAAGCAGAGCCATGATGAAGGCAAACAGTGGCACGGCGAACTTTTTGTGATACTGCACCTTGAGCCGGATGGTGTCGAAGCCGCGCTGCTCCAGATCCTGAATGTGGCTGCGCAACTCCTCGAAGTTCATCTGCTTGTCGAGTTTCACCTTCTGCAGGAAGTAGTCGGGCGGCTCCGAAAGCTCCCCGTACGTCTGCGTGCCGCCGGTGAAGTCCTCAAACGCTGTCACTTTCACGCCGTTGAACCGGCGCATGCGTCCGTCCTGGAACACCCAGCGTCCCAGCGATGGCTCCCAGCGGGCGCGCTCCGCCGTGATCAGCCGCTGCAGATGGTAGCTGCGCGGATCCAGGTCATACACGTTGACACCCACCATGAGATTCTCGGTGGCGTCGAAATGCTTGTAGTAGTAGATCCGCGGGCCGTTGCCGAAGATCCATTTTCGGGTGGGATTCTGGTACGTCTGCGGCGGGCGCCCTTTGATCTCATTGCGGATCGAATCCTGAATGCGATTCGCTTCCGGAACGTAATAGTGGTCAAACGCGAACAGGGCGCCGCTCACCGCCAGGCTCGCCACCAGCACCGGCAGAGCCACGCGATACAGGCTGACGCCGCAGGCCTTGAGCGCGGTCACTTCATTGTTCTTCGCCATCACGCCGAAGGTCACAAGCACGCCCACCAGAACGCTGAACGGCATGAAGTCATAGATCAGCTTCGGCGTGAGGAACACAAGATAGGTGAGGAACCGGGTCATCGATATCCGGTTGCGGATCAGGTCGCCCAGCAGTTCGAAGAACGTGAACACATGGAAAATGAGAACAAAGCTGATCAGCAGCAGCAGGAAGTAGAACACAAAGCTGCTCAGCACATAGGTGTCGATGACGTGGGGGCCCAGGAAGAAGCGCCGCGGCGCGGAGCCCAGCCGTCCCGGGCCGCGCTCAATCACGCCGCCCAGCGCCTGCCCCAGCCGGGTGAACCGCGACCGCAGCCAGCCCACCAGATCGCGGTCGCCGGGAGTCTCCATGCGCGCCATCAGAACCACGGCCACCATGGCGATGATCAGGTTCGGCGTCCATACCGCCAGCGCCACCGGCAGTTTGCGCTGCTGCGCCAGGCCGATCATGCTCACCAGGCCAATCCAGTACATGAACGCAATGGCGACCGTGAGAACATAAGCCGCGGACTTGCCCGACTTGCGGGACGACACGCCCAGCGGTGCGCCGATCAGCGCCAGCAACAGGCATGCCGGGGGCAGTGCCAGCCTGCGATGGAGTTCAATGGCGGCATCCACGTTGGTGCGTGCCTCCCGGTACAGGGGAATCGTGTCCAGCTCACTGTACGCCTTGGCTCGTTTTTCATCGCGTTTCTGGGCCGCCAGAATCTGATCGCCTTTGGGGAATTCGGAGTTGTAGTCTTCCTCCGGGTTCCGGCCGATCTCGTGCGTGCTGCCGTTCACCATCGAAAGCTGAATCCGGTTGGTGGCCGCGTCCGGAAGCGCCAGGGCATCCTCGGCCACCGTGATTCTTGGCCCGTCACCCGGCTCCCGCGCGCCGCTCTTGCGCTGGTCGGCCGGCGTCAGGTCGGCGATGAAGATGCGTTTCCAATGCACCTGAGTTCCGGTGATCACATCGCCCACGTAAAGGATGGTGTTCGGAAACTGTTCCTCGAAAACCCGTGGCTGGATCTCCGCGGTGAGCTGCGCGGCGATCAGTTGGTTGATGATCCGGTAGGTCTCGCGAATCGACCATGGCGTCAGCCATACGCTCGATGCGTAGCCCGCCAGCGTGCCCAGCAACGCCAGCGCCACCACCGGGCCCACCACGCGCCGCGCCGGCTGTCCTGTGGCGCGCATCGCCGTGATCTCGCCGTCGCTCGACATGCGGCTGAGCGCGATCAGTACGCCGGCCAGCATGCCGATGGGCACCGAGAAAACCAGCACCGGCGGAAGCACCAGCCCCGAAAGATAGGCCACCGTCTTCGATGGGGCCGACCCGCGGACAAGCTGCTCGAACAGCCTGCTCAGCTCACGCAGAAACAGCACGAAGCTGAACAGCAGCGTGCCCAGCAGGGCGCTGCCCGCAACCTCCTTGAAGATGGTGCGGCTGAGGATCCTCATCTCTGGCTGACGAGCGGCGGCGGCGGAACCACCGGAATCTTCGGCAGCTCGTCCTGCGGCTTCTCCAACTCAATGTCTTCGATCAGCACCGAGGGCGCCACGATGCTGCAGCCGGTGACGTATCCCCCCGCGTCCATCAACGCAAACAACGCCAGGTTGCCCACAAAATCAAAGACGTGCTCGTCTTCCGATGCCGCCGCGATGTCCCGAAGCGACCGGCTGTTCAGCCCGCGGAAACGCCATCCGCGCACCAGTTCCTCCCGTCCATCCGGATAAACGCGGTAGACCAGAATGGGCAGGCTCACCGGCCGCGACGAGCCGGATTGGCTGGCGCCGGCCACGATGCGCTGCAACTCCTCACCGCCCGCCGAGGATGGAAAGTCGAGCCGCCGCACAATCACGCCAAACGGCAGGTCGCGCTGCTTGACGAAGTCCATCAGCTTGGTCTTCAACGCCGCGGCGCTCACGCGCTCTCCGGCGCGGACGAAGAAATTGCTGGGGTACGCCGTCGAAGCGCCGAAGTTGCCAGGCAGCCGTGCGTGGCCGTTCGATCCCTCAAAGCCCCTCACGGGCTGCCGAGTCAGCAGATAGCTTTTCAGGATGCCCTTCTCCACCACCGGAACGGGCTTTGGCGCCACGCCTTCAAAGTCCACCACGTAGTTCCCGTAGAGCGCCCGGCCGCGATACTCCTTCTGCGTTGGGTCGTCCATCACGTCCATCCACTCCGGCAGCACGCGCGACCCAATGCGGCCCCACAGCTCCGAGGCGGGCACCGGCGCCGGCCGTCCCGGTTCGCTCACCGGCTGCCGGGAGCCGTTCAACTGCAGCGCCAGCAACTGCGCAAACAACTGCGGGGAAGCCTCCCCTTCAAACAGAACCGGACCGGAATACGAATCGCGCGCCACCGGCGCCTTCAGCAGCGCACGCACATTCTCCGCCACGCGAGTTGTCGCCCGGCGCAAGTCCGCCTCCGGCGGCAATTTCAGCGGATCGAGCGTGGGCAGCACCACATGATCCCTGAGAACCATTCCATCGGGAGCCTGCGCGGCCGCCCGTGCCCGGTAGTACACCAGCCGGTCGGGATACCGTACGGAGGCCCCCTCGGAGTTCACCAGATAGGTGCTGCCGTCGGCGAATTCAAAGTCCACACTGGAGGAGCGCAGTTCCGGGTAATCGGCGAAGATGCGCGATATTTCCACCACGCGCCGGCGCCATTCGGCCCGGTCCAGCCGTGCCGGGTTAAGCGGCAGATGGAGCGTCACGGGTTCCGCGCGGGCAAAGTCGTTCAACTGTTCGTTCACGTTGACATTGCGCAGCGCGGCCCGCTTGCGTCCGATGGCCGCCACGGCGCTCTTGTAAGCCCGGTCCGTCGCCAGCCAGAGATGCTCCCGGATGGCGGCGTAGTCGTTGTCGAGCGGCAGCGAATCCGAATCATAGCGCGCGCCGAACGAATAATCCGAATAGACGTGATTGGTGTTGTCGAACTTGTAGTCGCCCACCCGCACCCGGACTCGCGGCACACGGAATCCCGTCTCCCGCTCGCTCATCAGCCCGCCGAGCGACGCGGTCAGGCTGAAGCCGCGAGCTTCATCCATCGCGTACTCGGCGAAGTACGGCCGGTCGACATTGTCCAGCCTCAGCGATTTCAGGCGCGCCATTTCATCGGTCATCGCGGCCAGCACCGCGTCCTTGTCCGGCGCCTGCGCCTGCGTTTGCGCCGGCGCTTGCCCCAGCGCGGCCAGCATCAAACAGGCCACGAACCGTTTCATTGGGCGCTCCTTGCCGCGGCGGGCCGCGTCAGGATGGGCGGCAGATCCTGCGAGCGGTCCTTCTTCTGAATCTCGACGTCGGAAACCAGCAGCGCGGGCGCCACGGCCGAAACCGGCACGTTGCCCGATTCGGCGCCGCAGTACCCGTTGAACACCTGCATCGTGTCCGACGTCGCGGCAATCTTCGCGAAGCTGGCAAGCGGCGTTCCCACAATGTCCACGCCTCGCACCAGTTCATCGGCGCGCCCGTCGCCGTACACGCGATAGACAATCTGCGGCACCACCGTGAACGCCTGCAGACCGCGCCGTCCGGTGGTTGTGTAGCCTGAGGTGACGTGCTCGAAGTAGAGCCCGTACGGCTTGTTCTGGCGCTTCACCTCGTCGATCAGCATCTTGCGCAGGGCCGCTTCCGGGACGCGCCGCCCTGAGTCCACAATGAGGTTTGACTGGCGCGAAACCACCTCAGCCCCCGGCTGCTTGCGGCCATGGCCGTTCGATGAAGGGAAGCCCTTGATGGGGGATCGGGACAGCAGAAACGTCTTCAGAATGCCGTTCTCCACCAGGCCGACGCGTCGCGCTTCCACACCCTCGTCGTCGTAGTCGTACCAGCCGTTGAGATCCACAGCGCCCTGGGTGTGGCGCAGCGGGTCAAAGGTCACGGAAAGGAAGTCCGGCAGCACCGGCTGGCCCACGCTCTTGGTGAACGTCTGGCCCTCGGCTTCATCTTTTTGTCTGTGGCCTTCCACGCGATGGCCGAAGATCTCATGGAAGAACACCCCGGCGGCGCGGCCACTCAGGATGGCGGGCCCGACAAAGGGATCGGCCAGAGGGGCCCGCAGCAGATCGCCCAACTGCATGGCGGACTTCTTGACCGCCGCTTGGATCACCTTGTCGGCCGGCAGCCGCGAGGGGTCCACCGCTTCAAACGTCTCGCCGGCGGAAAGGTTCATGCCGTCGGCCGCTTTGCCGTAGGCGGAGATCAGTACGCGGGCGAACGTGCGGCCGTGCTCCAGGCGGGCGCCTTCCGAGGAGACGAAGTACTTTACCTCCCGCTGAGCCGTGGCGGCGGTGCTGCTGCTGAGCACGTCCGGAAAATCGCGGTACAGAGCGCTCCAGGCACGCACCCGGCGCGACCAGCCCTCGCGGTCAAAGGTGAGCGCCGCCACCGGCTTTCGCGCGACAACCGGCTTTTCAACGGAAAAGTCGTCGGAGTTGTCTTCCTCCGCCACCTTCACTTCCTGGTTTGTGCGAATGCGGATCAGGCGCTGCGCCGCGGCCCGGTAGACACGGTCCGTTTCCAGCCATAACGTACGCTTGACCGAGTTGGGCTCGTCGTCAAGCGACACCGTGGCGCCGCTGGCGAACCGCGGAAACTCACCGCGAATGCGATGGTAGTTGTCGAGCTTCGGCGACCCCACACGCACCGTGACATCCAGGTACCGGTGCTTGCGGCTGTTGGCCGAAACCAGGGCGCCATTGCTCGCCTGCACCGCGTGAGTCTCATCCTCGGTGATGGCGTAGGAGATGAAGTACGGGGCCGGATCGGCTTTCTTCAACGCCTGAAAATTACGATCCAACTCTTCGGCCAGGATGTCGAGAAGCTTGGATGGAGCCGGGTTGGCTTGCGGCCACCCGGGGATCTGAAGAGCGCCCAGAATCAGGGCGAAACAATAGGCGTTCCGCACGCCCTCAGAATATCACGCGGCCTGCCGTGGACCCTCGCCCGGCGGAATGGACAGCAGCCCCTTCTGGCGCATGCCGGTAAGGGCCAGACCGTAGCGTCCGCGCACACCGGTCTTCTCGAAGATGTGCTTCAGGTGGATCTTCACCGTGCCCGGGCGGATACCCAGTTCACGCGCGATCTCGCGGTTCTTCAACCCGTGTTCGACAAGTTCCATCACCTGCTGTTCGCGCGGGGTGAGTTCGGAGCGGTGGCTGCGCTCTGAAGCGGGCGGCGCCTTGAACACGCTGTCTTCCATCCAGTTCTGGCCGGCCGCCACCGCCTTCAGGCACTCGATGAGGATCTCCGGCGAAGAGGCCTTGCGCAGCACGCCGCGCACGCCGGCCTGGAGGCACCGCAGTGCTTCGGCTTCGGTGATGGAGACCCCCCACAGAACCAGCGCCGTTTCCGGCGCCCCGCGCCGCAGCGCCGGCACCATGTCAAGGGCGGCCTGCACTCCCAGCGCCTTGTCCATCAACAGGACCGCCGGCCGCTGCCGGAACGCGGTTTCAAGCGCCGCCGCGGCCGAATCACCGCCGGGAAGCATCTCAAAGCCGGCTCGCTCCGCGGCGTAGCAAACGCCCAGAGCTGTCAGCGGCTGCGTCTCACAAAGCAGAACATAGGTTGGTTTTGTCTTGCCGTTCGGTTCCACACCGGGCTTATCGGCCGGACGGGCCCTGGGAATAGCCCTTCAAGGATTACTCAATCCCGCCGATGGATAACTGTATCCTCCGCCCGGAGATCGGCCCGGGCCATCCCAAGAAAGCGCACCCTGGAATGCCCGACTGGCGATTACTTCTGGTCTCACCCGACAGCACCGTGCAAACCGAAGCCCGCGAACTGCTGGCGGAGTGTCTTCCGTCCGCCACGGTGCAGACGGTGACGGCCTATGAGGCGGCGGCCCAGGCGGCTGCTCAGTGCCACCTGGTTCTGTTGGATATCCAGTCCGGCGCGGACCAGGCGTTTGCGTTACTGGCTGAACTGGCGCAAAGCAGCCAGAAGCCCCCGGTGATTCCGCTGTTCAGAACCAGCGACCCCGACATGGTCCTGCGCTGCATGCGGCAGGGGGCGACCGAGTTTCTCATCCGGCCCTTCACGGAGGATCAACTCGCGCCGGCGCTGCAGAAGGCCGGCAAGCAGATCCTTCTCGCCGGCGACCCCACGCGCGGACGCCTCCTCTGTGTCATCCCCGCCAAGGGCGCCTCGGGCGCCACCACCATCGCCTGCAATCTGTCGTTCCACCTGAAGAAGCTGGGCGCGAAGAAGCTCCTGCTGGCGGATCTTGACCCTTTGGCGGGTACGGTCTCCTTCTGCTTGAAGCTGCGTTCCAGCTATTCTTTCCTCGACGTTCTGCACAACGCCCAATCGCTGGATGCCGACGTGTGGAAGCAGCTGGTGACGCACACCCAGGGCATTGAAGTGCTGCTTTCACCCGAAAGCTCCGTGGATGGCTCGAATGAACGGGAGGATCCAGCCGCCATTCTGAACTGGGCCCGCGGCTTCTATGACACTGTGGTGGTGGATGCGTTCGGCCTGTACGGCGCCTGGAACCTGGCCCTGGCTCGCGCCGCGGATGAGGTGCTGCTGGTCACCACCAACGAACTGCCGGCGCTCCAGGCCACGCAGCGGGCGCTCGCTTTTCTTGAACGCAACCACATCCCTTCCTCCAGGGTCAAGCTGCTTGTCAATCGCTACAGCCGCGAAGTGGGTCTGAGCCAGGAAACCATTGAGACAGCGCTGCACAACCCCATCTATCAGTTGCTGCCCTCTGACTATGAAGCGGTGCAGAACGCCCTGATGGATGGCAAGCCCGTGGCCCCCGGTCCCTTCCAGAAGTCGGTGGCTGCCTTGGCCGGAAAGCTCGCGGGCAAAGCGGGTGAGGCGGCGGAAAAGAAGCAGTCCAATTCCTGGGGCGGTCTGTTCAGCCTCTTTGCGAAATAGCCTGAGCCTAACCCCAGCCGAAGCGTTGTTCGCGCCACGGGTCACCCAGCATGTGATACCCGTTGCGCTCCCAGAATCCAGCCCGGTCCTCGGCAATCAACTCGATCCGCGAGAGCCACTTGGCGCTTTTCCACGCGTAGAGCCGCGGCACGATCAGACGGGCCGGGCCGCCATGCTCCGCCGTAAGCGGTTCCCCGTCATGCGAAATCGCCACCAGGGCGTCCTCCGCCACCGCCTGATCCAACGGCAGATTGGTGGTCCAGCCGTAGTCGTAGCCGTGCGCCAGGACGAAAGCCGCTTCGGGCCGGGCGCCGCCAGCCAGACCAAGCAGCGTGCTCACGGCAACACCCTCCCACAGATTATCCAGCCGCGACCAGCGCGTGACGCAGTGAAAATCGGCGAACACCTGGACTCGCGGCAGAGCCTCGAACTCGTTCCAGGTAAGTTCCACGGGCTGATGCACCAGGCCCTCCACCGAGAGCCGCCACTTGCCGGGGTCGATGGCCGGCGCGCCATGGGCGTCCAGCACCGGCCACTTGCGTGTCAGGCTCTGCCCTGGGGGCAGCCGCTGCGGGCGGCCGGTATCGGGGCTGATGATTGGGCTCACAGGCGATTCATCCCTCACCAGTTGCGCTCAATTCCCACCACGTCGCGGCCGGTGGCCGTCCGCCGCAGGTAAACAACCACGTTCTTGGCGGTTTCATCGCCCCAGATCTCGGCGGCGAGAAAGGGGGCATCGCTTTCGGGAATGGTGAAGGCCGCGGGGCTGGCGATGGCGGTGCGGCGGCGGGTGAGGTTATCGAAAACGCTCCAGTTGGCATTGAGGCGGCGATTCGGGATGTGGCCGTACTTCACCGCCAGGTCGTCGAACTCAAGCTGGCGCCCGTTGATCCGGAAGCCGTCGAGTGGAAGCACCTGCTTGAAGTACGTCTGGCCGATCCGGTCACGCCGTTTGATGAGGCACTCCACCACCCAGTCCTCGGCCTTGCGGTCGCTGTACTGGCCCATGCGCACAATGGCCCGGATCTGATCGTCGGTGAATCGCATCACCTGCTTGGCGGCCCAGAAGGAGTCATCGGGCAACCGGTTGATGAAGGCCGGGTTGGGATACTCCGTGCGGTACTTCTCGGGGTCGAAATCGGACCAATGGAACTTGCCCACCGAGGGGAAATGCGGATAATCCACCCGCGCCCATTCGGGCACATAGAGGCCCAGCGTGAAGAACTGCTTGAGCGACGGCTTGAAGGCAAACAGGTACTCGTGCCCCGAACGGGCCGAGTTCGACTTCGTGCTGGCGCTGCCCAGAATGGACCCGAAATCGATCAGATCATGGCGTATGAAACGCGCTCCATCTTCTTCCACCAGCGTATCCAAAGTATTGATAGACCGCGAATCGTCGTGGCCCAGCCAGGCGCAGAACACGAACAGCCCCCTCAGATCGCGGCGGTGTTCGTGGGGAAAAATGTCGTTCGGGTCATCGGTGCGCGTGCCATGGTAGCGGAATGGACCCAGCAGGTCCCCCTTCAGAAAGAGGCTTGCCACCGCGCGGTAACGGCCGCTCTTGTCTCGCGCGATCCGCCGCAGAATGGTGTCGACATCGGACTCCCGCATCCGGCGCTTCTTCCCGTCCAGGTCCGTGAACGTGGTCTTGGGGTCCACCACAAGCTGCTGCCGGTCGAAGCGGATCAGGTAGTTCTCCGGCACGAAATAGCCCAGGGCATGGAACAGCCGCGAGCCGATCACGTCGGCGGCCGTGGCCATCTCCGGGTTCGTCGACGGGTCAAACTTGATCAGATACCGCCGGCCCTTGCTGTCCTGCACCATGAACCCCGGCGTAACGCCCTGATTCTTGGCGGAAAGGACGTGCCATGCGCCCTCCCGCGAAGGCGCATTGTTGCCCCCGCCGGGACCCAGCACAAGCTGGGGGATGGTCATCGGCCGGCTTCCATGACGGTTCTCAAACCACCACGGAATGTCGGGCACTTCATCCAGCGTGTTGGTGCCCATGGCGCGAATGGGTTTGGCCGGCGTCTGCTTTTCGGCGGGGTTGGCAAAGGTGTAAAGGAACAGGTCGAAGAGGTCGTTCAGCTTCCGTCTCTTCACCGGGTTCTTGATCGAATGCGGGCGCGGCGCCTTCAGCAGCGGGTCGTCGGGGTAGAACTTGGGCGTGTTCGCTCCCTGGGCGGCGCCCACGGCCAGAAGGGCTGCCAGGAACGTCACGGCCGGTCGTTGGTGGTGAAGCTGTCGTTGAATTTGAACCAAATCTGAAACCCCTCACGGCTGAACCCCGTGTCGATCCTCATGAAGACGCTGTTCCGGACATTGAACCGCAGCCCGAAACCGAAGCTGCCCTCGAAGTTGCGCTTGTTCCAGTCGTCCAGGCGGTGGAAGACTTTGCCGCCGTCGGCGAAAACGGCTCCGTCCAGGCCGCTGAACACCTCCCAGCGGTATTCACCGTTGAGAATGATGCTGTGGTTGTCGTAGAACCGGAACGGCCGGAACCCGCGCAGATCGTCGGCGCCGCCCACCACGGCCTGATAGTAGACCGGAACCAGGTTGCGCTTGTTCGTATCGTGCAGAACGGACCGGGCGCGGAAGGCCAGCACGCGCCGCTCTTCAAAAAAGTTGTAGTAACGCTGGGCTTCCAACTCCAGCCGCCGGAACGTGAAGTGCCGCAAGTGGTTGTCCCGGAAGTACGTCCAGCGGGCCATGTGGAACCCGCCCTTGCGAGCCCCGCCCGGCGTGTCCCGCGTATCGTGCACCAGTTCGAACCCGCCCCGCAGGAACGACGTCCCGTCGTCGATCCCCGGCGCCTGGCGGTTGCTGTAGATTCGCTCAAGCGACGCGAAGCGGCGGTCATTTCCCGGCCCCGTGTTTACCTGCGAAAAGCCGCCCAGGATGCCCAGCCGCAGGCTGGACCAGGGCCGGTAGCCGGTGGTGAAATCGTACGTCTGGTCCTCGAACCGGAAATTCGCCCGGCCGTTGCGCTCGGAATCCGCGCCCGGGCCGTAGTAGTTGAGCGAGGCGTAGTTGCGATGCGCCACCTTCATGTTGAGATAGCTGCGCCGATTGGCCAGATCCGGCGCGTCCAGCTCCAGGTCCACGATGTACCAGCGCCGGAACGACGCCTGGGCGGAACTGCGCAGGCTGAACGCCCGGCCAAGGTCCGTCTTCACATACTCGGGCCCCAGCGCGAATCCCGACCCGGTCGCAAGCCCCCCCATCTTCAGGCGAACGCCGGCCACCCCCGCCGTGAACCGTTCAATCAACTGGCGGTCCCGAACCTCGTTCAGCGCTTGCTCGCCCTTGGGCAGTTGGTCCGGTTGAAGGGTCTTCTCCTTGGCCCGGCGGAGCTGCTCGATCTCCTCGGTGCGCGATTGCGGCCCCGGGGCCGGGTCTTGGGCGCCGGCCAGCCCGGCAAAACAAGACAACCCCAGGCTTCTGATCATTCGAAGCATCTCCATAAGACTTTAGCCCACATTTCCGTTTTGAGCCGCGCGTGCGAATCTCCTGGATGCTCGTCCGCATCAATATCGATAGGGGTTTGAAGGCAGCGAAGACCCCTGCGGAGGACAGCACCCAATGGGTGACAAACAAAACCAGCCCTTTCAGCTCTCGTTCAACGGCCTTCTCAAGATCGACTTCCAGGGATCGCGCGTTACTTCCGATGGTGGTCTGATCCTGGTGCGTGAGTTGGATGAACGGCTGGGCTTCGGTGCTCTCATTGCCCAACACCTGACTGACTCACGGCGCGGCAAGAATACCCAGCTTCCGCTGGCGGACCTACTGCGCCAGTCCGTCTACAGCCGGATTGCCGGCTACGAGGATGTCAACGATGCCGAGCGGCTCTCGCAGGATCCAACCTTCCGGCTGA
>VFZY01000182.1 GCA_016870915.1 Acidobacteriota bacterium
CTTCCACTTGATCACCACACGCCAGGAGTTCGACGACTCTAAATTCGCCGCCGACCAACTCCGGTATCAGAAAAGGCTGGAGGCCAAACTTCACGCCAAAGCAAAATCAATGGGTTACGCGCTCATCTCACTTGAAGTGGCCGGATGAGTTCCTTAGAAGGTGCGGATCTGTGCCAGACGCTGTGACTGCCGCGCTTCCTTCATGATGGCCCCGTAGCCCTCCTTGTCGAACGGAGGGCAGCCGCACGGGTACTGGCCGGTTGGATGCGTCTTCTGCCGCATCAGAAACGTGCAGTAGGTGAGCGTCTTGCACACTTTCAATTCATCCAGCTCCGCCTTTTCGATGATCGCGGTGGCGAACTCCGGATAGGCCAGCACCCCGCGGCCAAGCCCGAAGAAGCGAGCATTTCCATCGGCCACGTTCCGCGCCCCGGCGTTGATGGCATACTTCTGCAGCCAACTGTAGCCGCCGCCCACGATGGGCAGTTCAGGAAAGGTCCGCTGCAGTTCCCCCGCGATCCGGAAGTGCCGGTCGACGCCCACCAGCGGATGCTCCGGCTGCTCGTAGTTGCCGTCGTCCGGCTTTTCAAACGGCCGCAACACGTGCGGGTTGTAATAGGGGCAGCCAAGCGACACGTTCAGCAGTTCCACCCCATCGGCGATCATCCATGCGATGAACTGCTTCACCTCACGCAGATCTTCACGCGAGGGATCTTCACGATCCACGCCCCAGCTATAGTCGTACGGAGTCTGGTAAGGGATCGGCACGCCCACACCGGTCCCCGGATCCTTCACATACGGCACGCTGTCGTAGCAGCCCAGCCGCATGGCGATCATCATCCGGCCGCCAAACTCCGCCCGGATCTTGCCGATGATGTTGCGCACCATCCGCGCGCGATTCTCGAGCGAACCGCCATAGCGGCCCTCGCGCACCCGGGCGCCCAGCAGTTCGTTCAGCAGATACCCGTGCGTGACTTTGATATCCACGGCGCGGAATCCCGCCTGGTACACCAGCCGCGCGGCCTCCAGGTAGTCATCCTCCAGGCGCTCCAGGTCACTGTCGCTCAACAGGGGATAATCCGCCGGAGTCCCCGTCTTCTGATCCACCTGGGGATGGTGGTAGGCGATCGATTTCACCGGATACGAGTAACGCCCGGAATGCGTCAACTGCACCGGCACCAGTACGTCATTGTTCCGGCCCCACACCGCCGCGTGTTCCCGCAGCATCGTCTCCAAAAGGCGCGCGTAGTCATCCACGTTCCCGCGGTGGATCCACAACTGGCGGGCGTTGGCGCGGCCATCCTGGCGGACGGCGGTTGCCTCGAACCAGATCAGCTTCGCGCCGCCGCGCCCAAAGCGGACGTACCGGCGCGTCGTCAAGGTGTCGGGACGCCCGTCGGCGGTGCTATCGCAGCCCTCCATCGGGTGGATGGCCATGGCATTACCCACACGCGCCCGGCCAACCATCACGGGCTGGGTTAGGATCTCTCGAACGCGCTGAGGCTCGCTTTCAAAGTGGATGTTGCGCAGTCCCAGCCGCTCAACATCATGCTGAAGATCGGCCAGACTCCGGTACGTAAAGTGTTTCATTCCGCTGTTTCTTTGAGGGTAGCAAGGCGATCGCCACCGCGCCCACAAACGACAGCCCGAACACCAGTTGCAGCACCTGCCCATAGCCGCCCATCGACCCGTGCAGAATCGAGACCAGGTACGGGAACCACGTCTGCCCAATCGTATCCGTCGGAAGAATGATGCTCATCGCGCGAGCCAGCGAATTGACGCCGAACTGCTCCGCCGCCATAAGCGGAATCAGCATGTAGTCGGCGCCCATGCCGAACCCGAACAGCACGCTGAACACATACACCATCTCGGGCGCTTCCGGCCGCACCAGACTCAGCAGCGGAATGGTGCCCGCCACCAGCACATAGGTCAGTGTCATCACCCACTTCTTCGAGTAGCGGTCCGCCATCCAGCCCATGAACAGCCGCCCGCCAATGCTCGCGAACAGGATGTAGAGCGTGGCATCGCTGAACATGTTGTCCAGGACCTTCTGATCCGTGAAGCCTTGCTCCTTGAACACAAACTTCATGTGCTGATTGATCGAACCGATCGAACCAATCGAACAGAAGCTGCCCACCACCAGCAGCCAGAACGCCTTCTGCCTCATCAGGAACGAAAACGACTTCGGCGCCTCCTTCGTCTCCGCCACCGCCTCGGCCGCGCCATCCGGGAACTGGCCCACCTCCGACGGCCGGTCGCGCATCAGGAACATCGCCACCGGCCACGCCAGCAGCATCATCCCGCCAATGGCCATCAGCGCGCCCTGGAACCCGAACGCGTTCGTCAGCGGCTTGGCGATGAACTTCGCCGAGATGCCGCCAAACACGCCCACCCCCAGGTAGACGAAACCCATCGCCTTCCCGCGATGTGAGCGGAACCAGTTCGACGTGATCACCTGATGCGGAATCGGGCCGGAGAAGATGTATCCCACGATGTACAGCAGCCAGAGTCCGTAGTAGAACGTCAGATTGCCGTTCATCTGGCTGAATCCCAGGAACGCCAGTCCGGTCAACCCTGTGCCAACCACAATCAGCTTCCGCGGGCTAAACCGGTGCACCAGCAGCGGACCCACCCACAACGTCAGCGTCGCCGCCAGCGGAAACCCCAGCGTCACATCCGGCCGCTTCCACCCAAACGACTTCTCGTAGTAGTCGTAGAAGAACGGACCACCGTAGTACGGGATGCCAACCGCGATGCCAAACGTCAGGAACGCGAACGCGGTCATCCACCAGCCATAGAATTTTTCACGCATGGGAATGAACTGTTATAACACGGAAACGCCGCTATGGTACGTCACTCAGCGGGAAAACGCTCGCCCCAGGCTTGACCGCGGCCGGGCCACTGCTATACCGTCGGTTCATGGCGCCGCGACGGATGCTCCAGTTCCTGGCCAGCGCCATTCCCTGCACCTTTCCCCTGGACGCCGCGCCGCCCGATATCGCGCCTTCCACGCAGGCACTCATCGGGCAGTACTGCGCCACCTGCCACAACCCCAAGACAAAAGCGGGCGGCGTTGTTCTTAACCCCGCGCCCGCCGATTCCGCCCTCTGGGAACGCGCCGCCGCCAAACTTCGCGCCGGGGCCATGCCACCGCCCGGCCTTCCCCGCCCCACGGCCGAACAGGCTCGCGCAGCCGCCGTCGCCATCGAATCGGCCCTCGATGCCGCCGCGGACGCTGAGCCTCACACCATTCGCCATCCCGTCGTGCACCGGCTCAACCGCGCCGAATACCGCAACGCCCTGCGCGACCTGCTCGCGCTCGATCTCGACGTGGAACCGCTCCTCCCGGGCGATGAGACCGCCGACGGCAGCTTCGACAACCTGGCCGCCGCGCTCTCAATCTCCACCGCGCACGTCGAACGTTACCTCTCCGTCGCCCGCCAGGCTTCGCGCCTCGCCATCGGCCTGCCGCCCGATCGCCCGACGGTCGAAACCTTCAAGATCCCGCTCCACATCATGCAGGACGACCGCCAGGGCGAGGATCTCCCCCTCGGCTCCCGTGGCGGCATCGCCGTCCGCCGCGTCTTCCCCTCCACCGGCGACTACGAGTTCCGCGTCCGCCTCCAGCGCCAGTATCAGGATTACCTCAAAGGCATGGGCTGGCCCCAGGACATCGAAATCCGCCTCGATGGCAAGCTCCTCAAGCGCTTCACCGCCGGCGGCAATGCGCCCGGAACCCCGGCCGGAGCCAGCTACGCAGGCGACGGAGAACCCGGCTTCGCGGGCGACCCCGAGTGGGAGCGCTTCATGCAGGTCACCGGCGACCAGCACCTCACCGTCCGTGTCCGTGTCGAAGCCGGTCCCCACATCATCGCCGCAGCCTTTGTTCGCGAACTGTGGGAAGAGGAGGGCCTGCCGCAGCCGCGCCAGCGGGGCCGCGTCATTACCAACGACCAAGTGTACATGGGCCACGCCTACGTCGACCGGGTCGAAATCTCAGGCCCGCTCACCACCGAACGCGCCGCGCTCCACACACCCAGCCGCCAGGCTATCTTCGTCTGCCACCCGGGCGCGCCCGCCGAAGAACGCTCCTGCGCCGCCCGCATCCTCACGCGTCTCACCCGGCTCGCTTTCCGCCGTCCCGCCACCGCCGCCGATATCACCGAGATCCTCAAGTTCTTCGACACCGGCAGGCGCACCGGCGGCTCCTTCGACCATGGCATTCAATTCGCCATCGAACGCCTCCTCGCCGATCCGGACTTCCTGCTTCGCATCCACCGGCCTGGCCTGCCCCCGTCCAGCCTCGAACTCGCGTCCC
Source organism: Acidobacteriota bacterium (assembly GCA_016870915.1). Classification (GTDB taxonomy): domain Bacteria; phylum Acidobacteriota; class Terriglobia; order Bryobacterales; family Bryobacteraceae; genus VFZY01. The sequence continues at coordinate 4,319 of VFZY01000182.1, forward strand.
GCCTCTCTTTCTTCCTGTGGAGCAGCCTGCCCGACGACCGCCTGCTCACCCTCGCCGAACGCGGCGAACTCGCCCGGCCCGCCACACTCGAACAGGAAGTGCGGCGCATGCTCTCCGATCCGCGCGCCGCCCACGCCCTCACCACAAACTTCGCCGCCCAGTGGCTCAACCTGCGCCGCCTCTCCGAGGTCACAGTCGACCCGGTGCGATATCCCACCTACGATGACAGTCTCCTTGAAGCCTTACGCGCCGAAACCAGCCTCTTTGTCGGCGAATCCATCCGCGAAGACCGCCCCGTCACTGAACTGCTCACCGCCCGCCACACGTTCGCCAATCAGCGGCTGGCTGAACACTACGGCCTTTCCGGAATCGCCGGCAGCCGCATGCGCCGCGTCAGCCTGCCCGCCAACTCTCCGCGCGGAGGGCTCCTCGCCCACGGAGCCATCCTCGCCACTACTTCTTACCCTGACCGCACCTCGCCGGTTCTTCGCGGCAAGTGGCTCCTCAACAACATCCTCGGAGAGCCCGTTCCGCCCCCGCCCCCCGGTCTCGATACCTCTCTCGATGGCCAGCCCGCAATCGCCGCCCGCTCCATCCGGGAACGCCTCGCGCGCCATCGCAACAACCCTTCCTGCAACAGTTGCCACTCCGTGATCGACCCCCTCGGCTTTGCCCTCGAAAACTTCGACGTCATCGGCGGCTGGCGCCTCAACGACGAGCATGGCCACCCCGTCGACACCTACACCGCGCTCCCCAACGGCCAAACCGTCGAAGGACTGGCCGGACTCCGGGCCCACCTCACAGCCGACCCCGAACAGTTCCCGCGAGCCCTCACCACCAAGCTGCTTGCCTACGCCCTCGGCCGCCCGCTCGAAACCCACGACCAGCCCGCCATTCGCCGCATCGTTCGCCAGGCCCGCCCCGCGCAATTCCGCTGGTCTTCGATTATCCTTGGGATAGTGCGGAGCCCGGCCTTCGAACCGCCTCCGCCCCATCAGACCAGCCATGCCGTATCTAAGTAAGCAACTGCCGCGCCGCACATTACTGCGCGGAGCCGGTGCGGCCCTTCCTCTGCCTTTCCTCGACTCCATGGCCCGCGCCGCCACCCCCGCCAAACCCGCTCACCGGTTCCTGGCGTTCTACGTGCCCAATGGCATGGCCATGGAGTACTGGTCACCCAAGTCCGAAGGCGCGGGCTACGAAACCACGCCCATCCTCGAACCGCTCGCACCGTTCCGCCACCAGATCCTGCTGCTTTCCGGCATCAAGGCCAACTGGAACTACATCCACGCCGGCGCCTCCGGGTCATTCCTCACCGGCACCACACGCGGCGGCCGCAATGAAGTGGAAGTCATCGCGGACACATCCATGGACCAGATCCTCGCCCGGCGCCTGGGCCGCGAGACTCAACTCGCTTCGCTTGAGATGTCCATGGACCGGCCCGCCAACGCGGGCGCCTGCACCGGCATCCTGAGTTGCGCCTACACCCACACCATCTCCTGGCGCAACGCCACCCAGCCCTTGCCCATGGAATGGAATCCGCGGGCCATCTTCGAAAAGCTCTTCGGCGACAGCGGCTCCACGGACCCCGCCATTCGCGCCGCACGGCTCGCGCAGCAGCGCAGCATTCTCGATTCGGTCACCGCCAAGCTCACCTCCCTTCGTGCCGGGCTTGGCTCCAGCGACAGGACCAAGCTCGAACAGTTCACCGAATCCGTCCGCGATGTCGAGCGCCGCATCGGCCAGGCCGAGACCCAAAAGGACCGTCAACTGCCCCGCATGGACCAGCCCGAGGGCGCCCCGGAAGAGTTCGAGCAGCACCTTCGGATCATGCTGGACCTGCAACTGCTCGCGTTCCAGTCCGATCTCACGCGCGTGGTCACTTTCATGCTTTCCAAGGAGCAGAGTGCCCGGCCCTATCCGCAGATCGGCGTGCCGGATGCCCATCACCCGCTCTCCCACCACGAGGAAGTCCCGGAACTGATCGAGCGCATGTCGCGCATCAACCGGTATCACACGGAGTTGTTTGCCAAGTATCTGGAGCGCCTCCGCCAGACGCCGGACGGGGATGGCACACTGCTCGATCACATGACCATCCTCTACGGCTCCGGCATCTCGAACTCCTCGCGCCACTCCGGCGACAATCTGCCGCTTCTTCTGGCCGGCGGAGGCTGCGGCGCCTGGAAAGGCGGCCGCCATATCCGCTATGCCGGCAAGCCGGGCATGGCGAACCTGCTGGTCACACTGCTCGACAAACTGGGCGCGCCCGTCGAAAAACTTGGCGGCAGCACCGGCGCTTTGCCTCTCTCCCCCGTCGCCGGCGTATGAGGGCGCTGCTCACACTGGCCGCCGCGGCGGCGTGGGCCGCCGAACCAGCCGCCGACCTCCTCACGGCCAGTCATCAGGACGACCTTGCGCGCGTCCGGCAACTCCTGGCAGCGAAGGCCGATGTCAACGCAGCCAATGATCTCGGCGTCACTCCCCTCTGGAACGCCAGCCTGAACGGAAATGCCGAAATGGTCAAGCTCCTGCTCGATGCCGGGGCCGCTGTCAATGCACCGCTCAGGAAAGGTGAGACCCCGCTCATGATCGCGGCCAGGTCGGGCCACACGGAAGTGGTGAATCGCCTGCTGGCCCACGCAGCCAACCCCAACGCCCGCGGACCTCGGGGCCAGACCGCGCTCATGTGGGCCGCCAGCCAGGGCCACACCGCCATTGTCACCGCGCTCATTCGCGCCCGCGCCGATCTTCACGCCCGCTCCGAATCCTGGAGCCAGATGATGGCCGTTCCACCCCACGGCTACTCGGGCTACAACCGGATGATCCCGCACGGCGGCCAGACCGCGCTGCTCTTTGCCGCCCGCCAGGGACACCTGGAAGCCCTGCGAGTCCTGGCCGATGCCGGCGCCAATCTCAACGACGCGGACGCTTGGGGTGTCACGGCAACCGTTTTCGCCGCCCACATCGGCCACACCGCCATGGTGGAATTCCTGCTCAGCCGCGGTGCCGACCCCAATCTGGCACAAGCCGGATTCCCGGCCCTCATCATCGCCGTCATGCGCCGCGATGAACGAATGGCCAAGGCTCTGCTCACGCACAAAGCCAACCCCAACGCTCCACTCACCACCTGGACTCCCACCCGCCGCTCTTCCACCGATTATCACTTTCCGCCCGCCCTCATCGGAGCCACGCCCTTCTGGCTCGCCGCGCGTTTCCAGGAACCTGGCCTCATGCGCCTCCTGGCCGCCCACGGCGCTAACGTCCAGAGCGCTCACGACGTCCGGTACATCGCCGGAGACCGGTTCCAGGAACACCACGAGATCATTCCCCCGCTGGTGGCCGCCTGCGGCCATGGCAAAGCTTCCGCCTGGGTGCCCGCGCCCAAGGACGATGCCGAATCACGAGCCCTTGAAGCCGTCCGCGCCGCACTGGAATTGGGCAGCGACCCAGCCGCAACCACACGCGAAGGCCGGACCGCGCTCGACATCGCCCGATCGCAGGGCTGGAAGCGGGTGGCCGCCCTTCTCGAAAGCGCGCCGGCCCGCTAAGCGCTAAGAGGACTTCACGAGTAGAATCCGAATCCGGTCCGGACCCTCAATCAGCGCCCCGTTCGAATCCTCGGAAAGCACCCTCACACCCGCCCCTCGCAACGCCTTCACCGCCGCCCCCACGTCCTCCACGGCGAATCCCAGGCGCTCCACCACACGGCCCTCGGTGGAAGCCAGCCCAGCCACACCCTTCCACGCCTCCGGATACTGCCGCCTGGCGTAGAACGTCGAAAACAGGATCACGTTCACGCCATCCGCCATCAGCGACGCAATCGGACCCACGTTCGTGTTCATCAGCACACGGTCCTCCCGCGACAGCTTCTGATTCCCGCGAATCGTCAAACCCAGGTGCTTGATGTACCACTCGGCCGAAGCCACCACATCCTCGGCGAAAAGATGGATGTGGCCAAAATTGCTTGCCGGCGCCGAGTTCAGCTCAATCAGCACACCATCCGGATCCCGCACATAGGAGAAATAGAAATTCGGGAACAACATCGTCACCGGCGTATCGAACGGCGTGCCCAAGTCAAGCTGCCGGCGGTACTCCGTCCGCATGTCCGGCGCCCCCCAGCCAATGTGCCAGATGGCTGACGTCAACCCCGACGGCGCCGGTACACCCACCCGGTTGAACAGGATCCACGACTGCTGCGTCCGCAAAGCCGGCGCCCCGGCATATTCCGCGCGTTCCGCCGCAAACCTCTTCGCGTAGAACTCAACCGACCGCGCCACATCCACCGAGTTGATCGCCACATGGTGGTACCGGGCCTTCACCGTGGGCTGCGCGCCACCCGCCGCCGCCAGTAGAAGGAATAGAAAGCCTGCCCGCATGCCGGCTAATCGTCAGCCCGCACCCAGCCGTGGGCGAAATTGTTCCGCTGCCCGCCTTCGGCCAGATACGAATCCTTCAAATGATCCAGTGCGTCCTTGGGCAGCGGGTTCCGTTTCTTCTTCAGGTCGATCTTGTAAAGCCGGGCCGCGTTCAGCCCGAAGATCTTGGCCTTGTCTTCCTTGCTGATCTTCTTGTAGCCGAACTTTTCGCACATCTCATCCGAGATCTGGAACCGCTTGAACGCTTCAATCACCCACTGCGGCGACCCCCACCAGATGCAGTCCGTCCCCCACACCACATGGTCCGCGCCGTAGTACTTGATGTTCTTCCCAATGCCATGCATCGCAAGCTGAGGGTTGGCAATCACCAGCGGGCCGAAGAAGCTCCCGATCTCCGGGTAAACGTTCCGGATCTTGGGATTGCGCCTCTTGATGTCCATCAGAACGTTGTGCCAGGCGAAGTCGCCGGTAACCGCGTCGTAGTTCTTCGGATCCTTGAACTCCGGCTCATTCACCCCATGCTTCAGCGCCGAATGGTAGATCACGAAGTTGATATCCGGGTTCTCCAGCGCCGCCTTCTCCACGTCCTTCGGATTCGCCAGATGGCCCAGCGTCCGCGACTGGTACGAATACCCCTTATGCACGCTGATCAGCTTGATGCCAAGCTTCCGCGTCTGGGCATAGAACCACGCCGCCTTGTCATCGTCAAGCTGGAAGCCCCCGCCCGATTGTCCCGGGTCCGTATGGCAATACCACTTCCACGATGCAATGCCATACTGCTTCACCTCGCGCTCCATCTGTTCCAGCGTCTCGGCTTCGTTGATCTTGTTGTTGGCCTTGTCCCAGTAATGGTTCGGGGCCAGGTTGCCCTGGCACAACGCGCGCGTGGAACTGGCCAGCTTGTTGATATCGCGCGATGCCTGGGACATCAGCCAGCTCGGCAGAATGCCGCCGCGCCGCATGGCCCCCTCGGGGATCTTGCCGTCCTTGTCCCGCAGGATCTCGCGCCCCGGCACGCCCGAAATGATGATCATGTCGGTCTCGGAGTCGAAGAAGAACTCCTTCACGAAATTCCGGAAGCCGTAAGAGGCGGCATCGTTCTTGAGATTGAAACCCATGCCCACGATGCTCGGGTCCGTGCGGAAGTTCAGGGCAAAGCCGTTGGTGAAGTGTGCCTGCACATCCAGCACGAAGTATTCGCCCTTTGGCCACTTCTCCGCGGAAGCCGCCTCCTCCATCGTCTCGGCTTCGTCCACCTCGAAGTTGGCGCCGAACACCTGGTTCGAGGCCCAAAAACAGGTCGCCATCCCCATCGGAGAGCGCATGAACGTCCGCCGGTCCATGCCAAGCTTCTTTGCCTTGCCGTCCGCCAGACTGCCGATCAGCTGCTCCACCCGCTTCTGCTCTTCGGTCTGGTGCCGGGGAATGAACTCCTCGGTCGATACCAACTGCGTTGGCATGGGCGAATCCACGCCCTTCCGCCGGTCACGGTCACCCTTGCGAATCCACATCCGAATCCCCTCCTTGGGTTGAGGACTCTTGGATGATAGCTTATCCTCCGGCCCGCGGCTCTACTGACTGCCTGACCACCCGGTACGACTCTCCGCGCTCAATCGGCTTAGGGACGTAATCGTTCATGGCGGCGCGCAGGCAAACCTCGCGAATCGCCCAGTCGGGCGCTCGCGGTCAGGGCCACCACCGGCGCCGCCCGAAACACCAGGTCGTAGCGCCACCGGCCGCGCCGCTTGCAAAGCCACATAAGTCAACCCTCTCCCCTTTCTGAACTTGTGCGAGGACCCGCCGGCCAGCGTGCAGGATTAGCAGCATTATCGAACCGATGTGACACCGCCAAGGCAAATGGAAAACGGCGCCCTGAACCACGCTTTGCGCATGGCCCAAGGCGCCGTTCGGACGTTTGGCAGTTAGAACCGAACCTGGAGCACGATCTGTTGATACAACCGTCCGCCGAGACCCGAGAAGCTCCCCTGGTTGCCGGTGATCTTCCCGAAGTTGTTCCGGTTGGCCGCGCGCAGATCCACCTGATTGGTGGGCTGATTGAAGAAGTAATACTTCAGCGGGTTGTTCACGTCATAGCGCACCGAGGCCTGAATCCGTTCCTTGATGGTGAACGTCTTGGAGATCGACGTCTGATACCAGAAGTTCCCCGGGCCTGTGAGAATGTTGCGGCCCGAGGTGCCCGCATTGAACGCGGCCGGATAGGCAAAGGCATTGATGTCGGCCCAGGGCAGCGCCAGGGCGGTCTGGTGCCGGTTGGGACCCTTGCGGTCCCATTCGAGACGGATGCTGTCGTGGGTGCGGCCGGGCACCATGTCCGGGCGCTGTGTGCCCGGCAGATACTGATTCGGCGAACCGGCGTGCGAGAACGACATCGGCAGGCCGCTTTCGAGCGTCTGGATGACATTCAACTCCCAGCCTCCGAGCGCACCGTTGACGAACCAGTTCGACGAGTTCATCCACTTGCGTCCCTTGCCGAACGGCAGTTCCCACAGCGCGTAGGTGACCCAGCGGTGGGTCACGTCGTAGTTCGAGCGGGCCTTTTCGAGGCGCCGGTTGTAGAAGGTGACGCCTCCCGCGGCGCCGTCATCGGAGGCTTCGTCGATCGACTTGGCAAACGTATAGAAGCTGACGATGCTGTAGCCCTTCGACATCCGCCTCTCCACCTTGACCGTGCCCGAGTGGAACGAAGAGTGGCCGTAGTTGGAATAATGGAAGACATTGCCGAACTGGGTATAAGGCTTGAAGTTCTGCGTAGCCTGGAAGATCTGACGCAACTGGGTCTGGTCGGTGGAGATATTGAGAGGAATCTGGTTGATGTCCCACCGGTTCAGCAAACCGACACCCGCCGAACCCTGATAGACCAACTCCACCAGCGTGGACGAGCCCATCTGCTTCTGCACGCCGCCGTTCCAGTTCATGATGTAGGGGAGGCGCATGTTGGGGTCGCGCCACGAAGCCGTGCGGGCGCCGAAGTTGGTGCCCACGAACGGTGCGCTGCCGTCGGGCTGAATGTTAAACCGCGTGGCGGGCGGGCCGTTGCGGAGATAGAAGGCGATGTCCGGGTTGCCGGGCTCGCGCTCAGCCGCGGCCGAGGCAAAGTACTCTTCGAAGTTTTCGTTCAGGCCGGCCGTCCACAGATCCAGCGTGTTAATGGCAAAACCGCCGCGGAACACCAGGCCGTCGCGCATGGAGTACGCCAGGCCGACGCGGGGCTGGAAGTTATTCAGGTCGCGCTTGGCAAGCAGGCCGGTGCCGTGCAGGATGGCACCGGGGCGTCCGGTGAGCGGATCGCGCGCGGTGGGATCGAACTGGCTCTGCTGGCCGTATTTAGTGGAGAACGGCGACTCGTATTGCCAGCGCACGCCGAGGTTCAACGTGAGACGCTTGCTGAACTTGAAGTCGTCCTGCAGGTAGGCGGCGTGACTCCACCAGCGGGGCAGCCACGTGGCGAGACTCTGTGTAAAGTCCGCGCGCTGCACGGAGCCGAGCATGAACGCCGCGAATGCGTTGCCGGTGTTGGGACGGAACGGAAAATCGGTGCCGCCGAAGGCGTAGATGCCCGACGGATTGTCGGCCACGCGTACGTTGTGCCGCGTCCGCATGAGCTCATAGCCCATCTTGAAGGTGTGGCGTCCGGCGACCCGCGTGAGGTTGTTCTGAAAGCTGAAGCTCTCGTTGACGTCTTGCGAAGGCCCGCCCGGAAAATCGATGATCAGACGGCGGCCGCCTTGGCTGGCGGCGCACTCGGCCGTAAACACCGATGCGCAGACAAACGTGGGGAACGTGGCTCCGCTCACGTTGGGAATCCCCAATTGCCGGGCCCAATCCTGACCGGTAGTTCCGGGCTCCCGGAGGTTGAACCGCCGGTTGAAGCCCAGCCGGATTTCGTTCACCATCACGGGGCTGAGGGTAAAGGTGTCCGACAGAACCACCTGGTTGTGATTGATGGGAATGGGCACAGCGTTGAAATCGAAGTCGCGCCTGGCGGCGCCAATCTGCCAGCGGCCGTTGAATGAGCGGTGCCGGAAGTACGACCAGCGGCCGAAAATCTTATGGCGATCTGAGAAAGAGTGGTCGACCTTGTTGTCGAAGCTGGTGCGGTAAGACCGGAAAACCGTATCGGCGCTGCGGTTGTCGCGCGGCCCGGTGGCGGTCATGAAGGCCTGGTTGAACCGGTTGTTCTCCACTTCGAACGGATTCAGGCTCTGGAACTTCTGATAGACCGGATCGAGGCGGCTGAGCGGAATCCGGTTGCCTGGAAACTGCGTGCGCGAATAGGCGCCGGCGGCATCGCGCGTAAGCGAAGCGGGGTCGTACACCGGTTGGCCGAGGCCGTTGAAGCTGAAGTCGCCGGCCAGCATCGCCGGGCTCGGCACATTGATGTTGGCGTTCTCCGACGCCTTCTCGTGATGTCGCTGGAAGGCCCACATGAAGAACGTGCGGTTGCGGCCGTCGTAGAGCTTGGGGATCGCGATGGGACCGCTGATCATCGCCGACATGAGGTGGAATCCGAAGTTGTTGGTGGGCCGTTGCGCGTCCTGAAAGTTGCGGTGAATGAAGTGCCGCGCCATGTAGCGCTCTTCGGCCAAGCCATGCAACTGATTGCCGCCGGACTTGTAGTTCACGTTCATCAAGCCGCCGCCGGAGTGGCCATACTCCGCGGGCAGCGCGGTGGTGAGCACTTTGATCTCTTCCATCGCGTGCTGAGAAGTGGACATATTGCGGCCGGTGCCGATCGAGCCCGTGCCGGGGGTCATGCCCGACACGCCGTCGTTAGCCATCACGAACGCGCGCGAGCGGCCGCCCACCGCATGGCCGGCGCCGGCCTGGCTGGTGACGCCCGGCACATACCACAACATGCTCTCCACCTTCATCTGCGGCGTGGGAAGCTTGACCAGCTCTTTGCCGGTGACAAGATGTCCGGTCATGGAGGTTTCGGTTTCGATGATCGCGGCGTTGGCGGTCACCTCCACCTTTTCCACCACATTGCCCACGTCCAGTTCCGCGTCGACGCGCGCCGTCTCCGTAGAACGCACCTGCACGCCGGAACGAATCAGACGCTTGAAACCTTGCCCCTCAAACGAAATTTCGTAGATCCCCGGGTTCAGATAAGGCGCCCGGTACAGCCCCTCGTCGTTGCTGACCGCGGAATAGGAGAAGCCCGATTCCCTGGCTGTGAGCCGGATGTTCACGCCTGGCACCACGGAGCCGGTCTTGTCGGTTACCACGCCGGTGATGATGCCTTGGCCCGTTTGCGCATGGAGCGAAACGGCAACCAGGGCCATTGTGGCGAGGGATCGAATGGCGAAACCCTTGGAAGAAGAAAACACTTTGTGACCTCCATGCAACCTAAATTATGCACCGATGGAGACGCGGGCCACCTGAGTGATCGGCGTCGCGTCGGTGCTTGATCGGGCTGTTGACTTGGCGTAGCGTCTTGCTGAGGTGATGTTTTCCGGTGCCTCTCTGTAAG
>VFZY01000183.1 GCA_016870915.1 Acidobacteriota bacterium
TTGGGTAACGACGCCAGGCGCGACCCCGGCGTGGCTATGCGAACATACCATGGGGTCCCGAAACGGATTCCCAAAACCGGAACTTTCTACTTGGCCGGGAATAGGAACTTTCTACTTGGCTCCGACACGGTTTATTCCATTCCCGTTTTGTTCCATTCGCTGCGGTTTGCCCTTCTCTTTTCGCACACGTTCTTGTATGCCGGGTTGTACGAAGGGTGCAGATCAAACGGTGCAGATCAAACGGTGCAGATCAAGGCCCGTGCCATCCCTGCGACCTGTTGTATACTCGGCCCGTTAAGTTGCTCCGGGAGAGTACTTCCAGAATGCAATCAGAGGTAGACGGCGGGTTCGCGGCTACCAACGCCCCTTGGGATTTGGTGCGTTCCATTGTTGAAGCCGCCGAGGACGCGATTTTTGTCAAGGATCTTCAGGGCCGCTTCATCTATATGAACCCTCTCGGGGCTGCCCGGGTTGGCAAGACGGTCGACGAAATCTTAGGCCGGGACTATACGGTGCTCTTCGACGCCGAGACAGCCGCCAGATTGGAACAGGCCGACCATCGGATCTTGGCCCAGGGAGTGCCGGAGCGCTTCGAGGAGTCGGTGCTTCTGGCTGGAGAGCTCAAGACGTTCCGGGTGGTCAAAGGGCCCCTGTACGGCCCGTCTGGCGCCCTGCTGGGTCTCTTCGGTATCGCCACCGACGTTAGCTGCTACAAGCGCCTGGAACGTGACCTGCGCGCCACGCAGGACCTTTTGCAGCACATCGCCGAGATCACCGGCAAGGTCTTCTGGGCGCGCCGGGAGCCTGGAGGAACGCCGGAGTACATCAGCCCTTCCGCCGCGAAGGTGTGGGGTGTTGAAGAGGACCGGATCGTGGAGGACTCCAGGTCCCTCCTGAATCACGTGGTTGAAGAAGACCTTCCGGCGCTGCTGGCGACGGTTGCCCGCCAGCGGAACTCCACCGAGCCGACGGAGTGCGAGTTCCGGCTGCGGGCTCCTGATGGCTCCATTCGCTGGTTGTGGATGCGGTCCCACTGCATTGAAGATGTGGATGGCGTCCCGCGGCGCGTCGGCGGAGTGACTGAGGATATCACGCACCGCAAGGCTTTCGAGGAAAGACAGCGAGTGTCAACCAACATGGAGGCGCTGGGCCGTCTGGCGGGTGGTGTGGCTCACGATTTCAACAATCTGCTGACCATCATTTCAGGATATGCGGATCTTCTGCCCGTGACAGGTGGCGCCGCCGCCAACGCCGCCGAGGAGATTCGCAGGGCGGCGCGGCGCGCGGCGGATCTTACAGCGCAACTGTTGGCCGTCAGCCGGCGTCAGATCATTGAGCCCCGCCCGCTGAACCTGAACCCGGTGGTGCGCGACATGATCAACATGCTGCGCCGCCTGATGGGTGAGGACATTCTGGTGGAGGCTCACCTGGATCCAGACCTCCCGTGGTGCCTTCTGGACCGTTCGCAGGCGGAGACGATTCTCCTCAATCTGGCCGCGAACGCGCGCGACGCCATGCCCACCGGCGGGCGGCTCACCATCAGGACCGAGGCCCGGGGCGGCGTGGTGCTCATGGTCACCGACACCGGCCATGGCATTCCGGAGGACGTACGGCCGCGAGTCTTTGAGCCGTTCTTCACCACCCGGGGGCGTGCGGGCACCGGCTTGGGGTTGGCCATTGTTCACGGCGCGGTCATGCAGGCGCAAGGGCGGATCAGCGTGGATAGCACGCTTGGGCAGGGCACCACTTTTACCGTTTCGTTCGATGCCAGTTCAGCCCGACCGCTGACGGATGCCGTGCCCCCGCCGATGCCGCGGTCGGGGCGGGGCTCCATCCTGGTGGTGGAAGCCGATGCGGCGGTGCGCGCCCTTGGGGCGCTGATTCTGGCCAACGCCGGTTACACCGTGCGCGATGTGCCCGGCAGCACGGCGGCACTGGAAGCGTTTTCGTCGGGCCAGCGCTTCGATCTGCTGGTGACGGACCTCATCATGCAAGGTATGTCCGGCTGTCAGTTTATTGAAGAGGCCCGCCGCTTCCAGCCCTCGCTGAAAGCCCTGATCGTGTCCGGTTGCGTGGATGAAGCCTGGACGCGGGTGGACGGCGGCGACCCGATTCTTCAGAAGCCTTTCACGGTCGAATCGCTCACCAGTGCCGTGCGCCAGGCCATGTGAACGCGTTCAGGACAGGATGCCGCGCACCACATCCCCGGAGATTCCCGTGAGCCGCACATCCAGGCCCTGCTGCTTCACAGTGAGCCGTTTGTGGTCGATGCCCATCAGGTAAAGCATGGTGGCGTGGAAGTCATGCACGCTCACCGGATCTTCCACCGCGGCGTAGCCCAGGTCATCCGTAGCCCCGTAGGTCAGGCCGCCTTTGATGCCTCCACCCGCCAGCAGGTAAGTGAAGCCCTTAATGTGATGATCCCGGCCGTTGCCGCCCTGCGACATCGGAGTGCGGCCAAACTCGCCGCCCCAGACGATCAGGGTGTCGTCGAACAGGCCGCGCTGCTTCAGGTCCGTGATCAGCGCCGCGGTCGCCTGGTCCACTTCGGGCGCCTTCAGTTCGACGTTGACCTTGACGTCGCCATGATGGTCCCAGTCGCGATGATAAAGCTGGATGAAGCGCACGCCGCGCTCCGCCAACCGCCGGGCCAGCAGGCAGTTCGAAGCGAACGATCCGTCGCCGGGCCGGGCGCCGTACAGGTCCAGAATGCTCTGCGGCTCCTGGCTCATGTCCATCAGGCCCGGAACGCTGGTCTGCATGCGGAACGCCATCTCGTATTGCGCCACCCGCGTCAGGATTTCGGGATCACGCAGGGTGCGGTGCTCCATCCGGTTCAGCGCATTGATTGCGTCGATGGAATCCTTTTGCACGGCCGCGTCCAGCCCGTTGGGGTTGTTGATGTACAGCACCGGGTCCCCGGCCGAGTTCATCTTTACGCCCTGGAACCGGCTGGGCAACATCCCCGCGGACCATTGCCGCGCCGCCACTGGCTGATTCTGCCCGCCGCGTCCCGATGACATCAGCACCACGAAACCGGGCAGATCTTCGGTCTCCGCGCCGAGACCGTACACCAGCCAGGAGCCCATGCTTGGCCGCCCCGGCAGAATCGATCCGGTATTCATCACTGTGTGGGCCGGGTCGTGATTGATCTGCTCCGTGTGCATCGAACGGACGATGCAGATGTCGTCGGCCACGGACCCGATCTTCGGGAAGAGGCCGCAGATCTCCTGTCCGGACCGGCCAAAGCGCTGGAACTGGTGCTGCGGGCCGAAACAGATCAGGGGCCGGCCTTGCAACTGCGCAATCTGTTGCCCCTTGGTGAAGGACTCCGGCATCGGCTTGCCGTGCATCTCCGCCAGTTTGGGCTTGTTGTCGAAGGTCTCCAGATGGGACGGTCCGCCGGCCTGATAGAGAAAGATCACCCGTTTGGCCTTTTGCGTGAAGTGCAGAGGGCTCACGGCGCCGGGCCATCGGGCGGCCGTGGATGCGGGCGCGCCGAGCAACCCGGGGTCGATCAGCGTGTTGAGCGCGGTAAGGCCCAGACCGGCCGCGGTACGGCCCAGAAATGCCCGGCGTTGGAGGTGCGTGGTCATTGGTGTCTCCTGCTGGTCCTAATCCCTTGAAATGGTCTCGTGGATGTTGAGAATGGCTCTTGTGACGGTGACCATCGCCGCAAGTTCCGCTGCCGGAAGGCCGCGAGGCCGCTCATATTCGCCCGCGTTGGCCAATGCCTGCGCGGCCGCGGGCTGCTGCCGGTACCGTGCCAGACTGCGAGCCCGCAGGTTGGTCAGAACCGTGCGTTCGCCGGCTGCCGGCGCCCGGCCCGTGGCGCGTTCAAAGGCCCAGCCAATTGGGTCCGCTTTGCCGTCCTGCAACGCCTTCTGCGCGAATACGCGAGCCGCTTCCACATAGGTGGGGTCGTTGAGCAGCACCAGAGCCTGCAGTGGTGTGTTCGAGACGCTCCGGTTGATCACGCACTCTTCCCGGGTGGGCGCATCGAATGCGGCCATCGAGGGATGCAGGAAGGAGCGCTGCCAGTGCGTATAGAGCCCGCGCCGGTACTGATCTTCGCCTCGAGACGCCGAGTAATCGCGCTTGGGGAAGTTGAGGGTAGCCAGATAGCCCTCCGGCTGATACGGACGAACGCTCGGCCCGCCGAACTTTTCGGTCAACACGCCTGAGACCGCCAGTGCGATGTCGCGCACCGCTTCAGCCTCCACGCGATACCGGTTCTGGCGTGCGTAGAGGCGGTTGTCGGCGTCTCGTGGGTCCAGATCGGCCCGGGGGAGGGAGGCGCGCCGGTAGGCCCGGCTCAGCACGATGGTTCGAACGATGTGCCTGACGTCCCATCCGTGGGCCGCTTGGGCGTTCCAGGACGGCTGCACGAACTCCGCCGCCAGCCAATCCAGCAGTTCCGCGTGTGTGGGCAGTTCACCCTGCGATCCAAAATCGTCCAGCACGCGGGTCAATCCGGTTCCAAAGAACTGGCGCCACAGGCGGTTCACCGTCACCCGCGGCGTCAGCGGATTGTCCGGCGCAGTCAGCCAGTTCGCCAGATCCAGCCGGGTGGCGCGTCCGGCTGTGGTCAACTTGCCGAACACGGCGGGAATGGCAGGCTGCACAACTTCTCCGCTTTCGTCGAGGAAGTTGCCGCGGGGCAGCAGGCGCGTGGGCTCGGGCTCCACCGGTTCCGTCACCACGACACGCGCAATCCCGGCCTCAAGCAGGCTGCGCGAGGCGTCAAGCTGCGCCAACTCGACGGTGAGCGCTTCAAAGTCCGGATGCGAGTAGGCCAGATACTCATCCACCACCTTGCGCTGTTCCTCCGTGCGCTCGGCCGGCTTCTTGGCCAGGGCTTGCGCGGCTGGCGCGGAGAGACCCGCGGCGGTCCACTCACCCGGACGCCCGGACCACGGGGCCGAGTGCCGGCCGCTGGTCAACGCGATGCGGAACCGGCCAATCACCGCCCGCCGCACCGCCGAATCATGCCGAATGCGCACCACCAGCGCTTCGCCCGCGGTGGTTTCCACGGGCTGCGCGAACCGCAGGGCCAGCATCGGGTCGCGTTCGCCGTAGGTGGCCACGCCCCAGCCCGTGGCCGGGTTGCCATCCAGTACGGACATCTCCGCCAGACCGGGCGCATTGAAGGTGACGCTCGAAGCGGCCAGGATCATCGGCAGGCGCTCGCCGCGCGGCTTCCGTTCGATCTCCACTTCCGTAATCACAAACCGGTCCGCCCCGCGAGCCACGCGCGAGCCCGGTAGACTCTCATCGGCGTGAATCTCGATCCCCGCCGCCGTCCACCGGCCGGCTCCCGGTTGGATCTCGATCTCAAACGTCTCGTTGTCCGGATTCGGCCCGCTCGCCACGATCAGGCCCGCGCCGGGCTTCTTTTCGGGCACCAGCGACGCTCCCACGCTGGTGTAGCGGTCCACCAGTTCGTCGTTGAAGACGGCCAGCTTCGTGCCCCGTTCAGCCGCAGCCCGCACGGGGCGCTGAAACCGCCAGTCGAGCTCTTTACGGCCCGTATCATCGGCCAGCGCGGCTTCCCAACGGTCGCGGAACACACCCAGGGCGGCAAGCTTCTGTTCCACGCGGTTCTTCACGGCCGCCGTCTGTTCGTCGATCTTTCTCAACTTCTCCCGCTGGGAATCATCCGGCAGCAGGAGCTGAGATCCCCACGCCTTGGGGCCGCGATCCGGAACCAGACCTGTCTCGCGAATGTCGGCAAAGAAGGCCTTCATGGAATAGAAGTCGCGCGCCTGGAACGGATCGAACTTATGGTCATGGCATTCGGCGCAGCCCATCGTCGATCCCATCCAGACCGTGCTCACCGTGCGCACGCGGTCCGCCGCGTACTTCGCCAGATACTCCTTGGGTTGCAAGCCGCCTTCCGCCGAGGTGCGGTTCAGGCGGTTGAAGGCCGAAGCCACCTTTTGCTCATTCGTCGAGCCTGGCAGCAGGTCGCCGGCCAACTGCTCACGGGTGAACAGATCGAATGGTTTGTTGTCGCGGAAAGCCCGCAGCACGTAGTCGCGATACGGCCAGGCCGGGAACGGGTTGTCGCCGTGGAAGCCGCAGGTGTCGGCATAGCGCACCGCATCCAGCCAGTGCTGGGTCTGCCGTTCGGCGTAGCGCGGTGAAGCGAGCAGCCGGTCCACCAGGCGTTCGTAGGCGCCGGGGCGTTTGTCCGAAAGATACGCCGCCATCTCAGCGGGCGTGGGCGGCAGTCCCGTGAGATCCAGCGTCACGCGCCGCACCAGGGTCCGCGCGCCGGCTTCGGGGGAAGCTTTCACGCCCTCCCGCGTAAGCCGCGCTTCGATCAACTGATCAATCGGGTTCTCGTTTCCCGAAACCGCGGGCCGCCGCACCGGCTGATACGCCCAGTGGCCTTCGTACCGCGCGCCCTCGGCCACCCACTGGCGAATGGTATCCTTCTGCGCCCTGGTCAGTTCCTTGTGGGCGAAAGCGGGCGGCATCACCTTGGCTCCGGTGGCGAACACGCGGGCCACAATGGCGCTGTCGTCCGGGCGGCCGGGCACAATCGGCACCACGCCCGTCGAGGTCTTCTTCAGCGCTTCCTCCCGCAGATCCAGCCGTAATCCGGCCATGCGCGTATTGCGGTCCGGACCATGGCAGCGGAAACATGTATCGGACATGATGGGCCGGATGTCGCGATTGAAGGACACCTCGGCGGCCATGGGCAGGCAACAGGCCGACGCCAGCCTGAGAAGAGATCGCAGTCGCATGGTTTTCCTTATTTTATTCCCGCTACGCAGGGCTTGTGACGCCCGCTGTGTCGATGAGGTACATCTGGCGGCCGCCGTTGTGCGCTGAGTCGATCACCACGCGCCGGCCATCGGGCGAAAAACGCGGGTGGGTGTCGCACCGCCACTCTCCGGTGTACCGGGCCGGAGAATGAAAGCTGCCCAGCGCGTGCCGCGTGTGGGTTCGGGTGTCGTAGAGATAGACGTGCTGCAGTCGGTCCTTATCCGGGTACGTGTCATTCAGAATCCAACGGTTGCCCGGCGGGTACGTACAGTGCCCGTTGACCGGCATCAGATCCGGCGCCACCACATCCACCCGCTCCGTCCGATCGTGAAACAGATAGAACTTGTCGCCGTGCGAGGCGTGCCAGGCCCACGCCAGCACTGTGCTCTTGTCACGCCAGATGAAGTGCGAGGTTCGCCCCGCCGGGTCCAGCACGTACAGGTCCTTGCCTTCCGCGGAGGCTGTGAAGAGGCGCGTCGAAAATCCGGCGCCCTCCTTATCGCCCCGCCAGCGATGCAGGAAGATGAAGCGCTTCCCGTCCGGCGAAACCAGCAGGTGATTGAACCAGTGCTTGGCGTCCTTCGAATAGCCTGGCGGGTGGGTGATCGCCGCGGCCTGCGCGATGGAGATGATCAACTCGCGGCGCCCGGTGGCCAGATCCACTCGCCAGATGCCGGCATTGTCCGGCGCCGCCACGTCGCGGTTCGGGTCCGGTACGCCGGCGTAGCCGTAGCCGGGCCGGCAGTCGTTCAAACGCCTGAAGTCGCACGTGATGCCCCATTTGGCATCCGGGCTTATGGCGTACACCGGGCTGGGAATGGTACGTCGTTTGCCGGTGCCGGTGTCCAGCAGGTGGCAGACGAAATCTCCATCCACGCGATCGTTCCACAGCACCGTGCTCTTTGAGCCGGGCAGCCACTGCAGCATGCAGCCCTGTTGCCAGTTCCACGCCCGCGTATCGCCCAGTTCCACCCAGTGGTCATTACCGCCGGTGTCCACCATGCCCACCCGGATGGTGTCCTCGGCCCGCGGGGACCGGTGTTCGAAGTCCACCTCCATGCCCAACACGCGCCGTCCCGTGGGGTCAAACTGCAGCTTGTCGTAGTACCCGAACCAGTGGAACCTGGGCCCGCGCGTGATGGCCCGCGCCTCCGGCGGCGCCCCGCGCGCCAGCAACGGAAGTCCGGCCAGCAGATCGCGCCGGCGTAACGAGTAAGAGCGCCGAATGGATTGCACAGGATGGGTCATGGTGAGCTGTTTTGTTGCAAGTCTTCGCCGCTGAGGGCGGCCATTCGAGATTTTCCCATTTCGCCACACCCTGCGAATCGAGCCGGAAACTGAGCGCCTCCGGCCCTGCCTTGCTGCAGATCGGAGAGCGGGGCGCGGGGACGTCCAGTTCCGTACCGCTGACGCACTCCTGCCAGCAGTTTGAGCGCTGGCCAGGCGTTCCATTCAGCAGGGAATCCCGAGAGGGATTTGTCTATGCGATCCACAACCGATACGATATCTACATGCGGCTTCTGCTGACCCTCGGAATCAGCCTTGTCCTGATCCCCGGCATGATCGCGGCCGAATCCGGCGCCGAGTTCTTTGAAAAGAACGTCCGCCCGTTGTTCGCCGCCAAGTGCATTGCCTGTCACGGCGCGGCCGCGCCCGCCGGCGGGTTGCGCCTGGACGGGCGCGATGCGCTGATGCGCGGCGGAGGCCGCGGAGCCGCCATCGTTGCGGGCAAACCGTCTGAAAGCCTGCTGCTGAATGCGGTCCGTCACACCGCTGGACCTCTCAAGATGCCGCCCGGCCCCAAACTCACCGAGCCCGAAGTCGCACGGCTCGCGCAGTGGGTGGAAATGGGTGCTCCCTGGGGTGCAACCGTTTCACAAGAGGGCTCAGCGGCCAGGTTCTGGTCCTTTGTTCCACCTGCCGAAACGCCGCTGCCTGCCGTCAAGAACAAGGAGTGGGCAGCCGGCAATCCGATTGACCGCTTCATCCTCGCCAAACTGGAGGAAAAAGGGCTTACACCGGCCCGTCCCGCCAGCAAGCGCAACCTCATCCGGCGCGCCAGCTATGATCTGACCGGACTGCCACCCACACCAGCCGAGGTCCGTGCGTTCCTGGACGACAACTCTCCGCGGGCCTTCGAACGCGTTATTGACCGCCTGCTCGCTTCGCCGCGTTACGGCGAACGCTGGGGCCGCCATTGGCTCGATGTCGCCCGCTACGCCGATTCGAACGGTCTGGATGAGAACCTGGTCTATAAGAACGCCTTCCGCTATCGCGACTATGTGATCCAGGCATTCAACAAGGACAAGCCTTACAACGCTTTCCTTGAAGAACAGATTGCGGGCGATCTGATGCCGTCGCCTGACGAGAAAACCCAGTTCGAACGCTGGACCGCGACAGGGTTCCTCTCCCTTGGCGCCAAGATGCTCGCCGAAGATGACCCGCTCAAGATGGAGATGGACATCATCGATGAGCAACTCGACACCGTGGGCCGCACCTTCATGGGCCTCACGATCGGCTGCGCACGCTGCCACGACCATAAGTTTGACCCTGTTCCCACAGCCGACTACTATTCGCTGGCCGGTATCTTCAAGAGCACCAAGACCATGGAGCACTTCAACGTCGTTGCCAAATGGCACGAGCATGTTCTGGCGCCCAAGGCCGACCGCGACCGCCTGGAAGCCCACGAAGCCTCCATCGAGGCCAAGCGGAAGGAAGCCGGCAAGATCTCAGGCCGTGAAAACCGCGTGCTTACCGATGCCGCCAAGGCCCGAATCGGGCCCTACCTTCTGGCCGCGCACGAGGTGATGTCAACACGCGGAGGCAAGCTGTCGCCTCTCGCCGGGCCCGCCGTGGAGCGGGAAGCCACAGGTTTCGACGCCGCCAACATCACCACCATCGAACGCAAGAAGAACAACGTTCCCAAGGGCGTCAAAGGACCCTACTACACCGAATACCGCCTCGAAGTGCCGGGCGCCGGTGACTACCAGATCGATCTTTTCGATGAGGAACGGGGTGCGGGGACGGCGGACTTATACCTCAACGGTGAACTGGTGTCGCGCGGCCTGCCCGCGGTGCAGAACCGTGAGGCCTCGCCGGACGATGGCGGCTGGGCCGCCAGTGGAATCTTTGCCTTCAAAGCCGGTGTCAATGTCCTCCGCTTCCAGCACCGGTCACGGTTCCCTTACTTCGGCAAGCTGCGCGTTGGCCCCAGCCCGCTGCCGGCCGGCACGGCTCCCCGTACCGAAGCACAGATCGCGAGCCGGCACGGCGTCAGCGTCAGCTTCCTCGAACAGATGGTGGAGCACCTGGAACGTTCGAACGGAGCACCCGCTTCGCAGCTCTTTCTTTTTGAAAACTTCGGCAAGCCAACTTCCGCATGGGCCTCGCCGGCTGCCAAGCTCTTCGCGGGCTTTGAGGCTCAGAGCCGTGAAGCAGTCGCTGGCCGGTATCAGGAACTCTTTACCGAAGCCGCCCGGCAGTGGGAAGCGCTGCCCAAGGCCGAGCGCGAGAAGAAGGACGCTGCTCTCAAAGACCCGGGCCTCGAATCCCTGCGTCAGCTCTTGGTTGAGAAGTACGGACCGTTCCGCGCCCCCAGCGACGCCCGCGACCACTACCCCGCCGCCGCGCGGGCCGAGATCGAGCGCGTCGAAGAAGAAGTCAAGAGTCTCGAAGCCGCAACGCCCCAACTCCCTCGCGCCATGGGCGTACGCGAAGGCAAGGAGATCGCCGACCTCGCTATCAACATCCGGGGTTCCCATTGGACGCTTGGTGAAAAAGTTCCCCGCCGGTTCCTCCGCGCCATCGCCGGCGAGAATCAGCAGCCCATCGACACCGCTCGCAGCGGCCGGCTTGAACTGGCCCGCTGGCTCACCGAACCCGGCCACCCGCTCACCAGCCGTGTCATGGTGAACCGCCTCTGGCGCTGGCACTTCGGCGCCGGCATCGTGCCGTCCAGCGACAACTTCGGCCGTCTGGGCGAAAAGCCCGTCAATCAGCCGCTCCTCGATTGGCTGGCCCGCCGATTCATCGCCGAGAACTGGTCCATCAAGGCCATGCACCGCCTCATCATGCTCTCCAACACGTACCGTATGGCCAGCGACTACGACGAGCGTAGCTTCGAAACGGATCCCGAGAACTCACTTCTCTGGCGCGCCAACCGCAAGCGCCTGGAAGCCGAAGCCATCCGCGACGCCATCATGGCCGTGTCCGGCGATCTGAACACGGTTGAGGGCGGGAGCATTCTTTCCTACAAGGATCGCGAGTACGTAGCCAACACCTCGCGCCGGGGCGGCGTCGATTATGACCGCAACATCCGCGCGGTTTACATCCCGGTTGTCCGCAGTTCCATGTATGAAGTGTTCACGGCGTTCGATCTCCCGGACCCCGCTGTCCCCAAGGGCGACCGGGAATCCAGCGTCATCGCACCGCAGGCGCTCTTCATGATGAACAGCGTGGTCGCCCTGCGCCATTCGCGCAAGTTTGCCGACGCGCTGCTCAAGCTGGACGGCGGTGATGAAGCCCGTATCCAGGAAGCCTACGAACGCGCGCTCTCGCGTCCTGCCACGGGAACCGAGATCGATCGGGCGCTCACCTTCATCGCCAACATTGAAAAAGCCCTGCCTGGGAAAGTATCCGAGCCCGTCGAGCGCCGTGCCCAGGCTTGGCAAAGCTTCGCCAAGGCGCTGGTGGCTTCAAACGAATTCATTTATCTGAACTAATCTGAACGAAGGGAATGCTCACATGAACCGGCACTGGAACTCATATCTCAATCGCACGGCATCGCGCCGCGAACTGCTGCGCGCCAGCTCCGCGGGTTTTGGTGGCCTCGCCCTTGCCGGCCTGCTGGGCTCGGAAGCGCAAGCCGCTACCACCAACGGCTCCGGCGCCGGCCCGCTCGCCGTTCGGCCGCCCCACTTCACCCCGCGGGCGAAGCGTGTGATCTTCCTGTTCATGCACGGCGGCCCCTCCCAGGTAGATACCTTCGACTACAAGCCGCTGCTTAAGCGCGATCACGGCAAGCCCCTCCCCTTCGCCAAGCGCAAAGTGGTGTCGGCTGAAACGTTCAATCTGCTCCAATCGCCGTGGCAGTTCCGTCAGTATGGCCAAAGTGGAGCCTGGGTGAGCGACCTTTTCCCCAAAATCGCCAGCCATGTCGACGATCTCTGCATCGTCAAGTCCATGTGGGGCTCAAACTCCCGCCATGGCGGCGCACTTCTGGAACTCCACACCGGCAGCGATACTTTCGTCCGCCCCAGCATGGGTTCCTGGATCACCTACGGTCTGGGTAGCGAAAACCAGAGCATGCCCGGCTACATCACGATCTGCGCCAGCCAGAGTCATGGCGGCGCGAACAACTTCGGATCGGCCTTCCTGCCGGCCCCCTATGCCGGCACCCCCGTCGGTTCCGTCGGCGTACCGGCCCGTGACGCCCGCATCCCGTTCATCGAAAATCGCGAAACCCCGCGCCAAATCCAGCGCATGGAGATCGACTACACGCAGGCCCTGAACCGCCGCCAGCTTGAAAGCACCGGTCCCGACCGCGCGCTCGAAGGCCGCATCGAGTCGTTCGAACTTGCCTTCCGCATGCAGAGCGAGGCGCCTGAACTTCAGGACATCTCCGGCGAAAGCGAAGTCACTCGCAAGATGTACGGTCTGGATAACCCCGTCACCGAGGACTTCGGCCGCCAATGCCTGATGGCCCGGCGCCTATCCGAACGCGGGGTTCGATTCGTCCAGGTGAGCCACACTTACAAGTGGGACCAGCACGCCAACCTGAAGCGTGACCACGAACAGAATGCCCGCGAAGTGGACCAGCCCATCTCAGCACTGCTCACCGATCTCAAGGGCCGGGGACTTCTTAACGACACGCTGGTCCTGTGGGGCGGGGAATTCGGCCGCACCCCTACCGCCCAGGGTTCGGATGGCCGCGACCATAATCCGGAAGCGTTCACCATGTGGCTGGCCGGCGGAGGCGTGAAGCCGGGCCTGTCTTTTGGCGCCACCGACGACTACGGCTACTACTCGGTGGAGAACAAGGTTCATTTCCATGACCTCCACGCCACCATGCTCCACCTGTTGGGCCTGGACCATCTGAAGCTCACCTACCGCTACGCAGGGCGCGACTTCCGGCTCACCGACGTCCACGGCAATGTTGTCCACGGCCTGCTCGCCTGACGGGTTGCGGTAAATTGTCACTCTGCGGTTGGCGATGAGCAGCAGCAGAAGTCCGGAATCGCCAGCACGTGACGAGCCAGCGGACCAAGCCGCGCGAGTGTCTCTGGCAAAATCCGCGACGGGAGAAGCTGCTACCTCGCAGGGTGAGGGCCGTGGTGTTGTGGCTTAGACAGCTCTTGGTGCGAAGGGAAAGCGCCCCGCCCAGCGTATTGAGGCCAAAGAGGGGTTGGAGCCGGGCACGAGGGCCATTTCGGAGATGGCGGCCCGGGGAATGAGATCCCAGCCGACGGAGTCGCCGAACGGCTGGTTCTGCCGGACGCCATCGATGAAAATGGAGATGCCCTGCGGGGTCCCAAGAAGGGGCGAAGCCGTATAGCCGCGATAGTTCACGTCGGGCTGCAGGGGATTGCCCTGGATCTCATTGACGAAGACGCCCTGGATGCGGCGATTGAGGAAATCGGACAGATCGAGCGCGCCGCTCGCGTGAATGTCGGCGTCCGAGGCGGTGCGCACCGGGCCGGGAGTCTCATCCCGGGAGCGGTCCAGCCCGGCAGGCGCGTGGCGCTGACGACGGTGACGGACTCGGGCACCGGGTTCACGGCAAGGGCGCCGGTGAGAGCGAAGTTGGCCGGAATCAGTTTGACCGTTTCGTGCCACACGGTGAGCCCGCCGCGCTGGATGGACAGGCGGTAGCCGGCAAGCGTCGGCCCGAAGCCCTGCCACTCTGGCCGGGAGAGGATCCTCACAATCTGCTCTCGCGTCGCTTGGCTCAGCTTCCGGTTCGACCCCTTCCCCCGTAATCCGTGGATAACGGCTTTGTCGCCGTCGCTCTTCAGCCGCTCCAAAAGCCGTCGTACCTGTCGTTCGGTCAGGTCGAGCTCGGTGGCCGCTTGCTCTTGTGTGATCAGCTTCTTTTGTGCCTTCTTCAGCACCACCAGGCGGTCTCGATCCCACTGGGTCATCGTCAGAACTCCCTGTTGTTCCAATTCCCCAGCGTGACCGTGTCAATAGGGCATTTCTATCTGGCACAAATAGGACATTCTCACGTGGCGGCGACAGCTGGCAATATTGCCTGTCACAGCAAAGTGATAATGTCCCCTTAGAGCAAAGTAGAAATGTCCCCTTGACAGCCTCAGGCTTGGAGGATGCAAGAGGACCAGCTACTGATGACCCAGCGTGAGCGGGACCGATTGGGGACGC
>VFZY01000184.1 GCA_016870915.1 Acidobacteriota bacterium
GCAGCCATTTTGCCGCAAATTTCTGACCGAGACACCCGCGGAGGATCCGCACGAGTCATTTCGAGCTTGTCCGCGGCGTCAGTTTGGGCTGCGATCAGATGCCGTGAGAAAAGCGGGTTAGTTAGCGCTTCTCTACGCCGTCAAGTTCCAGACGAAGGCTTCCATCACGATCTTGTCGTCCGGCCGTGCGTCGCGCAGTGCGCGGTCGGCTTCGAAGACCAGACGGATGGCGCGCCGGAGTTTCTCGCGCGGAAACGCGGCGATGGTTTGCGCCACCTGCTGGGCCCGGCTGGGCCACATGGGCGTTCCGCTCTTGCTGAAGTGGGCCTGAATCTGGGGCGGGCTGGTCACACCCGCTTCCACGGCGGCCAGCGCCAGGCGGAACTGCGTGCCCAGGAAGGCCAGAACCAGGGGCAGATACTCGCCGCCCGCGACCAGGGTGTCGAGAAGGTCGATGGAACGCAGACGGTCCCGTCGCGCCAGGGCGTTCACCAGTGAGAACACATTGGCGGCCCGCGCGTTGGGGATCATGGCGGCCAATTCCTCGGCTCCCATGGCACGCTCGCGGGCTCCGTAGAGCCGTAGTTTTTCAAGCTCGTTGGCGATGCAGGCGACATCCGCGCCGAGAGCCTCCACGAGCAGTTCGATGGCGTCGGGGCTGAGCTTGAGCTGTTGTTCACGAACTTGGTCCCGGGTGAAGGCAAGAGCTTCCTCCACCGTGTAGCGCCGGAACTCTATCACCAGCGCTCCGGTAAAGAGCTTGGCCAGTTTTTCGGCCTTTGTCTTGTCATCGCCGTCCAGATCGAGGCGCGCGGCATCGAACACGACGGTGACTCCTGGCACAGGATTCTTCAGATAGGCTTCGATGCCACTGGAGGCGGCACGTTCGGCGGCCGCGGCTTCGGTAACGCGGCCCTTGGGCAGGATGGCCTCCGTCGAGGAGACCCAGACGATGCGTTTGGGGGCGAACAGGGAAAACGATGCGGCATCGTCAACAACCGCCGCGAGCGTGGTCTCGGCGAGGTCATGGCGGGTAAGGCCGTGCTCAACTTCTTCGGGTGAGAGGACGGCGTCGACGAGGGCCCGGCGGCAGCGGTCGCGCTGATAATGCTCCGGCCCCAGGAACAGATAGCAACCCGCGGGAGGACCCTTCTTGAGTGAAGCGAGGAACTGCGCGGGCGACATTAGAAGTTCTCCAGCACGGCTGAGACGACGGTCCTGGCGACGTCCTGGTTCAATCGCTCAAAAGCGGCGCTGCTCTCGTCGAAGAACGCCCGCTGATCGATGGAAATTTCGTAGCGCTGCCGGAAGTCGAGGGCTGGGCGGGTGAAGATCACCTTGCCTGACGCGCGTTCCTTGAGGGTGACGGAAAGCAGCACCTGCATTTGGACGCCGGAGGCGCGTCCGGAGGCGGGGTCGAAGAGCGTGGGGAACGCAATGACGGAGACGACATTGCCGGTAAGCACGGCATCGGCGTGGTCTGCGGTGCTGGACACTCGGTAGCGTGTGCGGGTAAGAAACTCGCGGCCGATGGCGGCGGGCAGACGCTCGGTAAGCCGATAGCTCACCGTGGAATTGGCGAAAGGCGGAATGGCGATGGTGCGTACGGTGTTGGGCAGGGTATCAGCGCGGCCGGCCACATGGTAGCCGCAGCCGGTGATGAACGCGGCGGCGGAAACGGTGAGCGCCAGCAGCGGCTTCACTGCACCCGCTCCAGGGTGCTCTGCAAGCCGGCGCGTGCCAGCAGTATGGCATTTTCGGCGGTGAGCCGGAGGTTGTCGCAGGACAGCCAGAGCCAGAGGGCGCTGGGATTGACGCGGTCCGGTTCCAGGGCCCCGACGGAGATGGTGCTGTCGCCTGCGGCGCCCACGTTGGATGGCGGGTCCGTATCAGCCCCGCGATAGTCGATGAGGGGGGAATCGAGCGCCGCGGCGACGCGGTCCGGCGCCACGGGTTCATCGAACTCCAGCCAGACGGAAAGGCTGTATCCGTGGAACACGGGTCCGGGTGTCAGCCGCAAGGAAACCGGCAAATCGAGGCCGCGTCCGTCGAGCAGAGCCCGCAGATGGGCGGCCGCCACGCGCTCGGCCGTGCCCAGGGAAACCTTGGCATCGGGGCCGTACGCAGGTGTCAGGTTGAAGGCGATCTGGGTGTCGAAAAGATCCTTGGGAACGGGTTTGAACGTCAGGAGGGCGGTGGTCTGTTTCCGGAGTTCGTCGAACCCGGCCGCTCCGCGTTCGCTGGCGGGCTCGAAGGCGTGGACCACGGCGCGGCGGGCGTCGAGACGGCTGGCCAGAGGGTCCAGCACGGCGGTGAGGGCGACGGCCACCGGATGCGCGATCTGGTACACCGCGCGTGCACTCCGTTGGGGCACCGTGGGTGTGATCATGGGCGCGGCGAGACGGCGCGGGCCCGTGCCCTGGCGCGAGACATCAATGAGCAGGGGGACCGCGGAGAGCGCCGCGACGATCTCTTCGACGCGGGCGGTGGCAGCGGCAGGGCCGGCGAGCAGTACGACGGAGGCAGCCTCCAATGTTTCGGCGTTGAGCGGAGCAGCCACGGCCGCTTCGTCGTCCACCTCAATGAGACTGCGGCCTTCCGGTTCGCTGCTCACCGGTTCGATCATGGCGGGCAGAGAACGGTCATTGGCGATCTCCCGCAGTTCGCGGCCCAACAGCGTCTCAGCGCCCACCAGCGCCACCCTCGGCCGTCCGGGAATGACTGTGCCTTTCGACTTACGCAACGGAGGGCTTCTCCTGAGGCGGCGGCGGGCTTGAGCTTGGCTTGAGCCACCGCCGCAGGATGCCGCCGATCCGGACCACCACGCCGCTTGAACAGTACGCCACCCCCAGAGCCAGCAGCACCGGCTGGGAATAGTGCCAGATCATGTACCCGAGCACGCAGGTGTAGATGGCGCTTAGCAGCGTGCCGCGCGCGGTGCTTGCACCCCACAGGTTGAAATCCTTGAAGCTACGGTACCGCCACGTGCTGATGTTGAGGAACGAAATGCAGGCGATGGCCAGGATCCACCCGGCGGAGGCCGGCCACCAGGTGAGCGGCGTGCTGCCTGTGGCGTGGATGATGGCTGCCACCAGACCGGCCGATGCCGGGGTCGGCAGGCCCACGAAGTACTTCCTGCCGGGGCGGCCCGGGTTCTTGGGCACCGGATTCTCCTGCACGTTGAACCGGGCCAGCCGCCCGGCGCAGCACAACAGGAACAGGAACGCCGCGAAGTAGCCGAAGTTGTGGACGTGTCCCAGTAAGTCCGGGTTGGCGCCCTGGGAGACAAATTGCACGCCCCAGGCCACGCTGAGAACGGCTGGGGCGACGCCAAACGTGATGACGTCCGCGAGCGAATCCATCTCGCGCCCGAAATCGCTCACCGTGTTGGTGGCGCGGGCGATGCGGCCGTCCAGTCCGTCCAGTACCACCGCGACGCCGATGCAGCGGGCGGCGAAATCCCATTCGGGGTTGGGCCCCAGGTTTCCGGAGAGCGCGTTCCGGTAGCCTTCGAACGTTTTCAGCACGGAGAGAAAGCCCAGGAACATGTTGCCCGCCGTGAACATGGTTGGCAGGGCATAGGCAGCCCGGCGGGGCCGTTGATCGGGGCTGTTGGGATCGATCAGTTTCTGACGCAGTACGCGCAAGGGGCTACACTCCTTTCCGGCGTGCCAGTACGGTGGTGCCCGCCTCCACACGTTGTCCGGGCGCCACTTCAATGGACCACTCCGGGCCAAGGTGGATATCGACACGGGAGCCGAACTTGATCAGCCCGACGCGCTCACCCAGTTGGACGTTGTCGCCCGGCTGTTTGTAACAGACAATGCGTCTGGCTATAAGACCGGCGATCTGGCTGAAGACGACACGCGAACCGCCACCCTCCACGGTGATGGTGTTCATTTCGTTGTCCTTGGAAGCCTCTTCCCTGCTGGCCACCAGGAACTTTCCGGTATGGTACTCCACCTTGGTGATTTTGCCGGCGATCGGCGAACGGTTTACGTGCACGTCGAAGACGTTGAGAAAGATGCTGATGCGGCGGGTGGCGCCTTCATCTTTGACCACCAGGACCTTGCCGTCGGCGGGGGAAACGGCGACGGCGCCGGGGGGCGGTGTACGCTCCGGGTCCCTGAAAAACCAGAGACAGAACAAAGCCAGGACGAAGAAAGGCGCGCCCAAGGCGGGCTTTGTGAGCCATGACACAACCACTCCGCCCGTCACGAGCGCCAGAGCGTAGTAGATTCCGGTGATAACCATCCGTGTACGCTCCATTGTCGCAAAAAGCGTGCCGCTCCCATTCTGCCCGCGCCGAGGAGTATAATCGCCGGTACGGTTGAGGACATCAAGATGACGAAACGCGAATTCATGATGGCTGGCGCGGGCGCCGGCCTGGCCTTGGGTAATTGGAGCCGCGCGTTCGCGCAGGCGCCGAAAGGCGGGCCGAAGCCCACCGCCCGGAAGGCGAAGACAACCAAGCTGTTCAAGAGCCCCCACGGTTTTCCGAACGGGCTGGCCGCCACCCCGGAAGGACTGTGGATCGCCGAACAGAAGTTGTCGGGCGCGCAGGCGGCATCGTACAAGCTGCCGGAGCCGAAGTCCCTGGACGAATCGTGCTGGCTGGTGGATTGGAACGGCAAGCTTGTGAAGACGGTCAAGACGCCGTCGCGGAATACCAGCGGCATGGCCGTCGGCGGCGGGTACATCTGGATGGTGGCTAACGCCCCGCCGCAGGGCGTTTTTCAGGTGGACCTGAATTCAAAGCTCATCAGCCACCGGCAGATTCCGCTGGGGATGCCGGGCGGTGACGGCGGCGGCAGCCACGGCGCGCATTGGGAAGACGGCAAGCTTTGGATTTCGGCTTTGCGCCTGCGCGGCAACATCCGCGTGGACCCAAAGACGTGGCAGCCCGAGATGATGATCCCGTTCTACCAGTCCTTTCCGGACCGCGTGCGGTATCACGACATCACCATCGACAACGGCAGCATGTGGCAGGTGGTGGGCAACGATAGCAAGAGCTACAAAGAGGGCAAACCCGGTCTGGTGCGCTACGACCTGGCCACCGGCCGGGCCGTTGAAACCGTTGATTTCGTGGATGGGTCGAGCGACCCGCACGGGCTTGCCATGCACAACGGCAAGTTGATCGCCTGCGATGCGGGCATCCATCCGGGCTGGCCGAACAACGACAGTCCGACGGCGGGCTGGATCTTCCAGATCGATTTCGTGTAGAGGCGGCGACCTGAGGTAGGATGGAAGGCTGCGCCCAGGCAACAGCCGGTTAGGAAGCCGCATCGGAAGCGGTGGTCGAGGATTGCAGATGAGACCGCCTCCGATGCGGCGCGCCCCTCAAGGGGCAGGGAACCGCTCGCCAACCCGTCCAGCCGGATGGTTGCCCACCTGACGCCGGCACGTCCGCGTCCTGTCTCGTGCCTGGCGCCGCCAGACCGCTGCTGGTAACATCGGCCCCGAAAATCGTGGCCCCTTGCACTCGCTTCACCGTTCCGCGAACGGGTCTCACCCAAGCACGAGCGCATGACCGCCGGAAAAAGCCTCACGCCAAACTTCTCGTTTGGACACAAAAAACCCCTCTGATGCAACCCGCACTTGGGTAGAAGGAGCGGTGAAACAAGAAATTCCTGCACCGACTCCCGCAAGCACGCCGTTGTCGAGCCCGCTCGCTTCGCCCGCCTGCCAGTTGCATTCAGAGGGCAGGTTTTAGAGTGACTTCATCAATTCACGAGCTAGCATAGCAAACTTGCTTCCATTCCGTGCAGGTGGCGCGGAAGGACGCATTTTCAGCACTTTCCGCCGCCGCGATCCCCCTGGCTGGCATTGGCTGATTGATGCCTGTATCCGCTATGGGTGTGTCGGTGTGACACACTGGCTGATGTGCCGGTTCTTCCCGCAGCCGCCTGGATCCCCGCCGCCTGGCTTGGCCTGAGCCTTGCGCAACAGCCCTCCGCGTTGCCGCCTGTGGCCAACGCCAAACCGGAAGCCGTTGCCGTTGAGGAAGAGTTTCGCATCTACAAGGATCCGCCGCGGCTGCTGCTGACACCGCAACGGCTGCGGCTTCTGCGGCGCGAGCGCCAGCGTGAGTCCATCCGCTGGGTGCAGTTTGAAACCGTCATGGGCGGCCAGGCCGAACTAGCCGAGCCGGGGATCTCAAGCGCCCTCTACGGAATCGTAACGGAGCGTCCGAAAGCCTGCCGCGCCGCCGCCGACTTCGCGGTGACCCGGGCGAGTGACCCCCGTCAGACCGCCATCGTTCTTGACTGGTGCTACACGCGCCTGGCGCCGCACCACGTCAAGCTGCTGACGGCAAAACTGGAACAGTACCTCGGCACGCCGCCGGCCAAGCTGGATATTCCAACCCAGAGAACGCGTGTCTTCGCGGCGGCGGCTATCTCGGAGACGCACGGGCCCTTGGGAGAGAAGATCATGCGGTCCGTCATCGTGGACTGGTGGCGCATGGAACTCGCGCCGGCGCTACGCCGCGGCCAGCCCATTCCCCGCGAGCACACCTACGACCTCTACGAACTGGCCCACGCCATACGGGACAACCTGAATATCGAAATCAAGGAAGACGCGCTGGCCTTCTTCAAGGAGTGGCCCATTTTTCACCTGATGAGCTACTACCCGGCCTCCTATCCCGCCGCCGAGAACGAATTCCGCATCCCCTTCTTCGCGGGCGACGGCGAACCGGACGTGCGCCTGGCCGTCCGCTCCCGTGCAGCGGACCTCGCCCTGGTGGCCTACGATCCCAATGGGGTCGAGACCCAGGTGATTCAAGGCTGGCTCATCCAGGACCGCTATCTGATGAAGGGCCTCTATGGCGTTGTTTACGAGTTCCTCTGGGCCAACCCTTACCAGCCCGGGCTGACCTATCACCACCTGCCCAACATTTTTCACGATAAGCGCAACGGGCGGCTGTTCCTGCGCTCGAACTGGGATGAGGATGCCACGTTCGCCTGCTACTACGACCAGCGACTGCAGTTCTTCGAGGACGGCACGCGCCGGTTGATCGACATGAAGCGTCAGACGGACCCGATCCGGATGGGTGAAATCACGCTGCGGCCCGCCGAATCGCCGATGAAGATCGATCTGGAAGGCAAGGAGCCCGAGTCGCTCTATCTGGTGGGGTTGAAGCCCAACAGCCGGTTCGATATCGAAGTGGATGGGGAAGAGATGTTCGAGGACCGCACGGACAGCGGGGGCATTCTCGCGCTGCCGTTCAAGGCGATTGGTCCGGTGACGGTCCGGGTGCACGACGCGGGCGCCGGGCCAAAGCCGTGACGGCTACCAGGCCAGCGTTCCGGTTCTGGGCTCTTCGGCGGGGTTGGGCAGGTAGACGGTGTGGCAGCGCTCGCAACGGTAGACCTCGGCCTGGGTCTCGCGCGGGTTGGCGTACCAGCGCTTCAGATGTCCGCAGCAGTGTTTCCCTTTTTCGTTCAACTGATTGCAGGCCCGCTGGCGCGGCAGGCGGATCTTTTCGGCAGGTTCCAAATCACCAGCATCGCATGCTAGGGCTCGCGCCGGGAGTGGGTTCCGGGCCCGGGCTAACCTATTGGTTGACCTTTCGGTTAACCTGTACCCCTTCGCATGCCGATAGAATAGAGACTTCATGGAAATGCACGTCCGCAACTTCGCCGTACTCAGCATCGTCCTGGGCGTTGCGGGACTGCTCACGGGCCTAATCACCTTTGTGTTCCTGGGTGGCGTGGACGGCCTGATTTCGGCTTTCGATCTGGAAGCCTACATCGACTCGTCGCTTCTGCAACTCATTTCCGTGGCCACCAACGTGATGCTGATTGTCTGGATGGTGTTGGGTTTACCGTCCATTTTCGCGGGGCTCGGCCTGATGCGATACAGCCCGTGGGCGCGGGTAGTGATGCTGATCGTTTCGGCGCTCAACCTGATCAGCATCCCCGTTGGTACGGTGGTTGGCCTGTACGGTCTGTGGGTGTTGATGTCGCCGGAATCAGAACCGTTGTTCACCCAGCCTCCCGGCGATTAGCCGGTTGCCGTGGCTGCTCGCGATCATGGTACGGTAGTGCCTGCACGGCCGTATGGACAATCGCCTGGACGTATCGAGACTCGAATCCCTGCTTGAGTCCTCGAAGCTTCTCAACTCTTCACTCGAACTGAAGGAGATGCTGCGGCATCTGCTGCGCACAGTGATGGGCCGCCTTTTGGCTTCGCGCGCGGCCATTTCCCTCACCGGGTACGGCACGGCGCTCACCCGGGGCCTGCCCGGTCTTCGGGAAGGCGACCCGTTCGACGCCGAACGGGCGGCCGCGTTGGGTCTGAACCTGGTGTTCCCGATCGGCCCCGCGGAGGAGCCGTTGGGACTGCTGGCCTTGCACCGTCCGCTCAAGGCTGCTCTCGACGAGGACGAACAGGAGTTCATTGGGGCGCTCCTGGCGCTGGCGGCGGGCAGCATCCGCAACGCGCGCGCGCATGAGGATGTGGTCTCCACCAACCGCACGCTCGACCAGAAGGTGCAGGAGTTGAGGGCCCTGATCGATCTGGGCCGCGGTCTTGCCGCCACGACGGACCCCGAGGAGGCGGCGCAGCTTCTGATGTTGACGCTTGCCGGCCGATGGGTGGCCCGGAAGCACGCCATCGTCACCTGGAAGCCCGATCAGCCAGTGATCGAACGCCTGCGGGGCATTGAATTGCCGGGCGCTCCTACGCTGCGCCCGGTAATTTCGGCGATTGCGGAACCGGCGCTGTTGGAATCGGCGTTGCCGGAGGAGATCCGGACGCTGCTCGCGCTGCCACCGGGCTCGGCTGTGTTTCCGCTTCGGAGCGGGGATGCCGTGATGGGTCTGGTGGTGTGCGGGCCGCGTCTGGGGAACATTGGCTACACCGAAACGGATCTGGAATTCGGCTCCGGTCTGGTTGCGCAGGCAGCGATTGCCTTGGACAATGCCTGGCACTTCCGCGACACCGTCGCCCGCAAGCAGATCGAAAAGGAGTTGGCCCTGGCCGCCAGCATCCAGCAGGATCTGTTCCCGAAATCGCTCCCGCCGCTGGCGAGCACGGAACTGGCGGCGCGGAACCGTCCGGCGCGAGAGTGCGGCGGCGATTACTACGACGTGCTGCCGATGCCCGCGGCGGCCTGTGCCCAGTCCTTTCTGCTCACGGTGGTGGACATTTCGGGGAAGGGAATCGGGGCGGCCCTGCTGATGAGCAACATCCAGGCTACGCTGCGAACGCTGCTTGCCAGCGAAGGCGATCTGAGCCTGCTGGCGGCGCGCACGAACGATCTTCTGCATGCCTCGACGCCCCCGAACAAGTACGCGACGGCGTTCTTCCTGGGCTACGATCCGTCGACGGGCGTCTGCGAATACGTGAACGGCGGCCACGCCGACGGTATCGTCGTGCGTGCGGGGGGTGGCGTCGAACTTCTGGGCACCACGGGACTTCCGGTGGGCCTGTTTCCGCGCCGCGATTTCGATCGCGCGGCGTTTGTGCTCAACCCCGGCGATCTGCTGCTGCTTTACTCGGATGGCGTGACCGATGCGGTGAACATGTCGGATGAAGAGTTCGGGCTGGACAGGCTTACCGCCACGGTGAGTGAGGCGGCGGGCCGGCCGTGCGCCGAAATCCTGGACGTGGTGATCCGCGCGGTGGATGCCCATGCCGGTCAGGCGCCGCAGTTTGACGATATCACGTTGCTGGCCGTGAAGCGGCTGGAGTCCTGATGCCCCGCACGTGGCGTGACCGAATCCTGGTGCTGGCCCTGCTGCTTTCGCCGGCCGCCTATTGGATCTCATTGCGTCACGCCGGCGAACGCCGGGACGGATTCAGGATTGTCCAGGTGGATGCCGCCAAGCGGGCGGCTCACAAATTCGCCGCGGCCGAACTGGACTGCGATTGCGAGGACTGGAACGCCATTGCGCGCATCAACATCGACAGTTCACTGGGTGCATACTACGCCGGGAAGAGCGAGATTCCGGAGTTTGCCCGCCAGTTCGCGCCCGTCGCGGTGGTGAGCGTGGTTCTGGCTTCGCCCGACGAGACCGAATGGATTGAGGTGCTGCTGGGCTCCGAGGGAGACGTGCTCGGCTTCCGCGATGGCCGCATGCCGGATATGCCGGGTGGACCGCCGCCACCCGAGAACGAAATGCGCAGTCTGGCCCAGAGCCACCTGGACGAGTATCTGGCCGATACCCATTTCGAACTCCACGGGCCTGAGTTTGCCACGGGAGCCGGCCCGCATGGGATGGCCGTGGGCCGTTTTACGTGGACGGACGAAGAGGACGCCTTGCCTGAGCTGACCGTGCGATTCTCGGTCTCCGTGCGGGCCGGCAGGGTGGTGGAACGTGTGCCGGCCGCCGAACTGTCGGCGGCGTATCAGGCCGGCGCGGTGAGACGCAGTGACCAGTTCATCAACTTCCTGCGGTTGAGCATTCTTGCCGTGGGGGTGGTGGCGGCTTGTTTCCGGTTTGCCCGCCGGGCGATGGAACAGGAGGTTTCCTACGGGCGCAGCATTCTGATTCTGGGAGTTGTATTCGGGGTGGGCGCCGCCCAGTTGTGGCTCAACCCATATCTGGCACTCGGCGGGGCATCGGCGGAAGCTTTGCTGGACGCGTCCCTGATTGCGAGCGCGGTGCCGGTTCTGGTGACTGTGCTTGTGCAGGCGATTTTCGGCTCCTTGGCCTACGGCGCGGGCGAATCGGATCTTCGGGAGCGCCTGCAAGGCAGTCTGACCTCCATGGACTCGATGCTTCTGGGGCGGCCGTTCACCCGGCCGGTGGGCCGCGGGGTGCTGAGCGGGCTGGGCGTGGCGGGCTGGGTGGCATTGGCCGCGTCCCTGGTTTCGGGCTTTGGGCCGGAGCCGGAGGTGGCTCAGTTCGCGGGACGGCTGGCTTCTCAGTACGCCACGCCAAGTGGAATCCTGGTTCTGCCGATGTTCCTGCTGGCCGGCGGCCTGTACGCCACCGCGGGCTGGATGCTGCCGGCGATTCTTGGCCGCCGGATCAGGAACCCATGGTTGTGGTGGGCGCTATTGGCTTCGTTCTGTATTTTGGGCGGTTCCCTGGCGCAAGGGGGCAACTTTCTGACGCTTCAAAGCGTGGAACGAACCCTGGCGATGGCCGCGGCCCTGATGGCCGCTTATTGGCTACGGGATTTTCTGGCCGCCATTGTCGCGGTGATGGCGCTCATGTTCCGTGCCACCTGGGTGGACATCGGGCCCGTGCTCAACGGGTGGGATGAGAGCATGACGACCGGGTTCTGGTTCAGCGTGGCGCTGGCGGCGCCGTTTGCCTGGGCGTGGCTGCGCGGGCGGGCGATCAGCCAGGAAGAGGTGATGCCGGTGTCGGCCGCCAATCTGGCGCGCCGGCGGGCGCTGCAGAGCGAGGTTTCGGCGGCAAGAGAAGCTCAGCTTCGCCTGCTGCCAGGCGAGTCGCCGCGGCTTGCCGGGATCGAATGGGCGGCTTCCTGCACGGCCGCGCGCGAGGTGAGCGGCGATTTCTATGACTTCTACCCCGCCGAGGGCGGCAAGCTCACCGTTCTGGTGGCCGATGGCGGGTCCGGCGGGCTGGCGTCGGCGTTGACCATCGCCATGGCCAAGGGCTTCATGGCCTACGCCGCGCGGCGGGCCTGGCGGCCCGCCCTGGCGCTGGACCGGCTGCTTGACGCGCTGGGTGATTCGGTGGGGCGGCGGCGGGATCAGTTCAGCCTGGTCTACCTTACCGTGGACCCGGCGCGCGGGCTGGTGGAGTATGCCCGGCTTGGCGGGTTGACGCGGATCCTGGTCACGGGCCCTGGGGGGATGCGGGAATTGACCGGTTCTGCCCTCCGGCATGGGGGCGAGGTATTCGAGGGCACGCTCTCGATGGGTCCGGCCGAGGTGCTCACCATCGCGACGGACGGCCTCTTCCAGCATTTCGAGGCAGGGCGCGGCGTGCCGTTGATGGAGTGGCGGCCGGCGGCGGCGCTTTCTGCCGAGTCCCTGCATCGCGACCTGACAGCGCAACTGGGAGAACTAAGGGATGACGTGACGGTGGTGGCCATCCGCCTTCGCGGCGCCCAGGCACAAACGCTGGAGGGTGTAGCATGAAGCGCTACCTGATTCTGGCTGTGCTGGCCGGCTTGGGATTGGCCGCTTTGGTTCAGGTGTTTCCGGAAACGGACGATTCGGCCCGTTGGGGGTTTGCGCTCTCGCGGGAGCAGGCGGTTGTCCGGGCTCGCGCCGCTGCCTTAGGATATGGCGTGGATGCCAGCCAGTGGACGGCTTCCGCCAGCGCCACCGTGGCCTACCGCCGGGAGTGGCAGCTCCGCAGGATTCGCAATCAGGCCATACGGACCCTGGCGGCGCCGGCCGTGATCCGGGTGCTGCTGGGGGGTGGCAAAGCGGGCGCGGTGCAGGTTGAACTGGATGCCACGGGCGGTCTTCGCGGGTTCGTTCATCGAGGTTCCTCGCGGGCCCCGGCGCAGGAGACCGCCGAGAGGGCCGCGGTGGTGCTGGCGGACTTTGCCGGGCCTCATGCCAATGCGTTCCGCCTGGCTACTGACGGCGTTCCACATGCGGAGGGTACGCGCTTCACCTATGAGTACCGCGATCGCAAATCGCGCTTCGTTGTGCTGCGCTTTGAGGTGACGTTGCGCGGCGGCCAGCCGGTTCAAGCGGGTCTGGCGGCGGAGTTTTTCGGCCCGCCGGCGCGTCTGGTTCAGCGCTGGGAAGTGAGCCGGCAGATGATCTCGGCCATTCTGCTGGCGGTGGGCGTGGTGGCCGTGTTTCTGGTGATGCCGGTGTTTTTCCGCAGCGTGGTCCGGAAGAGAATCTCTCTTGGTCTGCCGGCGGCGGCCGGCGCAACGGTGTTCCTGATGCTGGCGGCGGCGTACTTCGGTGGGCCGGGATTTCAGGAAGCCCGCTGGGCGGCGTTCGGCGACACGCCGGGGTTGGTGCGCAGCGCGCTGTTGGCGCTACTGGGCAAGCTGCTCATTGGTGTATTGCTGGCCGTTTTTCTTGGCGCGGCGCTGGGATTGGCGGGTCCCGAAACCCGGCGGGCTTGGTACTCGCTGGGTTTGTTGTTTTCCCGGGGGGCGTTTTCCCGGGCGGTGGGGCTTTCGGTGTTGGCCGGCCTGCTGGCAGGCGCGGCGCTGAGCCCGTTGCCACACCTGGCGGCCAGACTCATCGCTTCGGTTCGCGCGGCGCCGCCGCCGCGGGAACCTGATCTGAAGGGCTTACCCAATGGCGGGCCCAGGGGTGGGCCCGGCGGAGGCTTCAGGAAGGGTCCTATGCCTGGGTCCAAGGCCGGCCCGCCCGGCAGCGGGTCCTTACTCGCCGGGCCGCCTGCTTCTTTGATGCGCCTGACCAAACCCTCCGATCTGATGGCGCCGGTTCCTGTGCTGGGGCTTGCCAATGGGCTGCCCTACTGGCAACTGGTGCTGCTGTTCGCGATGCTCTTCCCGTTTACGGACCCCGGAGGCTGGGCCCGCCAGTTCACGCGACCCTGGCTGCGGTGGACACTGGTCCTGATGACCGGCGTTTTGGTTTGCGGGCTGTTGGCGCTCTTCTTTGCGCCGGGGCTGGCGCCGAACTTCTTGATGGGCCTGATTCTAACCGGGGTCTGGAGCGTGATCTATCTCAAGATCGATCTGCTGGCTGTCTTGACCGCCGAACTGGCCATGAGCGCCATCTGGTTTGCGGGCGCCGCGTTGAACCAGCCGGCGCCCGGACTTGCCTGGCAGGGTTGGTTTGTGATCACGCTACTGGGCTTGGTGGCCGGGGCCGCTCTTGCCGCCATGCTGGCCGGCCGGAGGACGGACGCCGAGGCGTTCATCGCCGCCCAAGCCGCGATGGCCGCCTCTGAGCGGTCTTCGGACCGGGAGCGGCTGGACGCAGAGTTCGACCTGGCGCGCCGTGCCCAGCAAAGCCTGCTGCGTCCGGTGGAACCGGCGGCGGGCCGTCTGGCGTTGGCGGCGTCCTGCACGCCGGCCTTGCAGGTGGGCGGAGACCTTTACGCCGGGATTTCCATTTTGGGTCTCCCGGACCCCAACAGTCTACACCAACGCCTCACTCCCGTGCCGGATTTGATCAGAATCCCCTTTCCGAGGGCGGGCCAGTGCCTGCGGATGGCTTCTTTCGACC
>VFZY01000185.1 GCA_016870915.1 Acidobacteriota bacterium
TGGGCAACCACGCCAGGCGCGACCCCGGCGTGGCTATGCGAACATACCATGGGGTCCCGAAACGGATTCCCAAAACCGGAACTTTCTACTTGGCCGGGAATAGGAACTTTCTACTTGGCTCCGACAAGGCGGCGGATCCTGAGCCCGCATGCCACCGGCGCTCAGTAGGACTATGATCGCGAGCCGCTTTGATCCGCGCATGCTATCCATCTAACGATACAACTCCCGGTGCGGGTCCGAGGCGGGTTCGGGGCGGGTTTTCCATCTCAGGTGGATCCAGAGCCATTGGCCGGGGTTTTCGCGGATGGCCGCTTCGACGGCGCGGGTGACGCGCTGGGTGTCTTCCTGTTCGTCGCCGGAGAGTTCGACGATG
The DNA here is from genome assembly GCA_016870915.1 of Acidobacteriota bacterium. Classification (GTDB taxonomy): domain Bacteria; phylum Acidobacteriota; class Terriglobia; order Bryobacterales; family Bryobacteraceae; genus VFZY01. Next base: position 374 of record VFZY01000185.1, read on the forward strand.
GGGTAGAACTTCAGGACGTAGCGGCGGGTGGCTTCCGACCAGAGGGCGAAGCCGGGGATGACGGCGGCTCCGGTTTTGGCGGCCAGTTTGGCGAAGCCGCTTCCGGTGGCGGCGGGGGTGCCGAAGAAGTCGACGAAGACGCCCTCGCTGGCGGCGACGTTCTGATCGACGAGGATGCCGACCGCCTGATTGCGGCTGAGAGCCTTGAGCATGCCTCGCACGTATTCGCCTCGGCCCAATTGCCAGTTGCCGCTTCCGGTGCGGCGGCGGACGACGAGGCGATCGAGCCGGGGGTTGTCGAGTGGCCGGCCGACGATGCACATGGGTTCGGTCATCAACGCGTGTGCATAGTGGCTGAGTTCCCAGTTGCCGAGATGGGCGGTGGCGAAGAGCACGCCTTTGCCTCGGCGCTTGGCTTCCTGGAAGTGTTCGAGGCCTTCGTAGCCGATCCATTCGCCGACGTTGCCGGCGTGGATATCGGGTTCGCGGGCGAAGGCGACGAGGACGCGGCCGATGGAGCGGAAGACTTCATCGATGACCTGTTCCGGGGCGGGGTGATGGGGCCATGCCATGGCGAGGTTGGCCCGGGCGGTGCGGCGGAGACGGGGCACGAGACGATCGAGCGCTAGGCTGAAGATGCGGCCGAGCCAGTTGGCGACGGGGAGGGGGGCCCAGCGGAGGACGGCGATGCCGCCGGCGGCGAGGGCCCATTCGGCCCAGTTCCTGGCGTTGGAACGGTGTCTACTCAATCCAACCGCCGCCGAGCACGAGATCGCCGCGATAGAAGACCGCGCCCTGGCCCGGGGTGACGGCCCGCTGCGGCTCATCGAACTCCACTTCCGCGCGTTCGGGGCTGAGGGGCCGGATGGTGGCGGCGGCGGGGAGGTGCTTGTTTCTGATGCGCACTTCGCCGCGGATGGGTTCGAGGGGTTGGGCGATGGAGATCCAGTTGATGGCCGCGGCGATGAAGGTCTTGCGGGCGAGAGCTTCGTTGGGGCCGACGGTGACGCGCTGGGTTTGCGGGTCCGTTGCGATGACGTAGAGGGGCTCGCGCGCGGCGATGCGGAGGCCTTTGCGCTGGCCCACCGTATAGTGATGAACGCCCGAGTGGGTGCCGAGCACCTCACCTGATTGATCGACGATCGCGCCGCCGGTGCGCTTGGGTTCAATGCCTTTCTCGCGGAAGTAGGCGTCGATGAAGGCGGCGTAGTCTCCGTTGGGCACGAAGCATATTTCCTGGCTGTCGGGTTTTTCGGCGACCGGGATGCCGAGTTCGCGCGCCAGTTCCCGCACCTCCGGCTTCTTCATTCCGCCGAGAGGAAATTCGGTGCGGGCGAGTTGTTCCTGGGTGAGGCCGAAGAGGAAGTAGGTCTGATCCTTGGCCTCATCGACGCTGCGGCGCAGTTCCCAGCGGAGGGTGCCGGGGTTCCATTGGATGCGGGCGTAGTGGCCGGTGGCGACACGGTCCGCACCGACGCCGCGGGCCATGTCGAGGAACTGATCGAATTTGACGTGGTTGTTGCAGAGGGTGCAGGGGATGGGGGTGCGGCCTTCGAGGTACTGCTCGACGAAGGGCTTGACGACGGCTTCCTCGAAGTTGCTTTCGAAGTTCACGACGTAATACGGGATGCCGAGTTTGGCGGCGACGGCTCGCGCGTCGTAGACATCGTCCAGGGAGCAGCAGCGGCCGGAGGCGCCGCCGCCAGCGAGTTCAGGCAGGCGGCGTTGATTCCAGAGCTGCATGGTGAGGCCCACGACGGGACCGCCGCGGCGGGCGAGGAGACCGGCGACGACGGAGCTGTCGACTCCGCCGGACATGGCCACCGCGACTGGCGCGCCGTTATCGTGTGACATGTTCGTGGTAAGTGGGGGAGAGAGCCCGGAGGCGGGCGGCGCAGCGGGCGACGGCGGCGATGAGCGAATCGACCTGCGCTTCCGTGTTTTCCGGGCCGAGGGAGAAGCGCAGGGAAGAGCGGGCGTCTTCGCGGGTGAGGCCGATGGCGGTGAGCACGTGCGAGGGTTCGATGGCGCCGCTGGAGCAGGCCGCTCCGCTTGAGATGGCGAAGCCGGCGAGGTCGAGTGCGATGACCATGGCTTCGCCTTCGACGCCGGGGATGCGGATGTTGGTGGTGTTGCCGACGCGTGGGGCGGCGCCGTTGAGGGCGGCATCGGGGACGGACTGGAGGATGCCGGCTTCAAGGCGGTCGCGGAGGGGGGCGAGGGAGGGCTCGCGCATGGCCAATTCGCAGGCGGCGCCGAGGGCGACGGCGCCGGGAACGTTTTCGGTGCCGGCACGGCGGTCGCGCTCATGGTGGCCGCCGTGCAGCAGGGGCGCGATGGGTGTGCCTTTGCGGATGTAGAGAGCTCCGATGCCCTTGGGTGCGCCGAGCTTGTGGCCGCTGATGGTGAGCAGGTTGACTTCGAGGGCGTCGACATCGAGCGGGATCCTGCCCGCGGCCTGGACGGCGTCGCAATGCACGAGGGCTCCGGCGGCGCGGGCGGCGCGGGCGCATTCGGCGACGGGCTGGATGGTGCCGAGTTCGTTGTTGACGAGCATCATGGAAACGAGCCGGGTATCGTGCCGGAGCGCCGCGACGAGGGCTGAGGCCGGGACGGCGCCGTGCGGCGTGGGGGCGACTCGATGGACGCATGCGCCACGGCGCTCGAGTTCGGCGCAGGGGCTGAGCACGGCGGGGTGCTCAATGGCGGTGGTGACGATGTGGGCCGCGGCCGGGTCCGGGGCGGCTCCGAAGATGGCGTGATTGTTGCTTTCGGTGCCACCGGCGGTGAATACGATCTCTTCCGGGCGGGCGTTCAGGAAGCGGGCCACCTGGCGGCGGGCGTGTTCGACGCGCTGGCGCGCGGTCTGGCCGAAGTGGTGGATGCTGGAGGCGTTGCCGAAGACTTCCTGAAAGCAGGGGAGCATGGCTTCCAGGACGCCAGCCTTGACGGGCGTTGTCGCGTTATGGTCAAAGTAGAAGCGCTGCATGGGCAATTCCCGGCTGCTTCCATTCTAACGTTGCATGCCACGCGCACTGATCACACTCACCACGGATTTCGGGTCGTCGGACCACTTTACGGGCGTCATGAAGGGGGTGATCCGGCGGATTGCTCCCGGGGCGGACGTGATTGATATCACGCATGAGATTCCGCCTTTCGAGATTGCCGAGGGGGCGTTCGTGGTGAGCCAGACGTACCGCTATTTTCCGCGCAAGACGATTCATGTGGTGGTTGTGGACCCGGGTGTGGGGACGGCGCGGCGGCCGATTCTGGTGGAGGCGGCGGGGCAGTATTTTCTGGGTCCTGATAATGGCGTGCTGTCGATGGTGTATGGCCGGGAGAAGAGCAAGGTTCGGCTGGTTTCGAACGCCAAGCTGTTTCTTGAGCCGGTGAGCCAGACGTTCCATGGCCGCGACATTTTCGCTCCGGTGGCGGCGCAACTGGCCAAGGGCTTGGCGCCGGCGCGGGTGGGCAAGTTGATCGGCGATTATCTGCGGACCAGTTTCGAGAGGCCGGTGCAGACTTCGAAGCGGACGTGGACAGGCGCGGTGCTGAAGGTGGACCGGTTCGGGAATCTGATCACGAATCTGCATGCGGATGAGCTGCCGCAGATCCGGGTGCGCCCGATTGATGTGGCGATTGGCGCGACGCGCATTTATACGCTTGCGCGGACGTATGCCGAGGGCGGTTTCGGTGAGCCGGTGGCGATCATTGGAAGCTCCGGGTATCTGGAGATCTGTGTCAATCAGGACAGCGCGGCGCGGCGGCTGGGGTGTTCGACGGGGGCGCCGGTGGAAATCACGATTCTCTAGAACGGGTGCTAAGATGGCCGGATGCTTGAACGTTCGGATGCCCCGGCCCCCTGGATTGAACGCTTCGTGAAGGTGATGGGCCGCTTTGTGCCCGACGCCGTGACGGCGGCGGTGGGCATGATGGTGCTGCTGGCGGCGGCGGCACTGCTGGTGGGCAATACGGTGGCGCAGACGGCGGAGGCGTATTACCGCGGTCTGTGGATGCTGCTGCCGTTCACGATGCAGATGTCGCTGATCATTGTGTTGAGCAGCGTGCTGGGCGCGAGCCCGTTGTTCCGGCGTCTGATTCTGGCGGTGGCGCGGCTGCCGAAGACTCCAAATCAGGTGGTGATTCTGTCGGTGCTGATTGCGGGGACGTGCGCGTATGCGTACTGGGGGTTGGGGATTGCGCTGTCGCCGATCATTGCGGTGTACTTCGCACGGGAAGCGGAGCGGAAGGGCATCCCGGTGGACTTTCTGTTTCTGCTTGGGGTTGTGCTGGGGGCAAACGCGCTGTGGCAGTTCGGGCTTTCGGCCAGTGCTCCGTTGCTGGTGGCGACGCCGGGGCATTTTCTGGAGAAGACGATTGGCGTGATTCCGTTGAGCCGGACGATCTGGTCGCCGGCGGCGATCGTGCTTGAGATGGGGTATGCGGTGGCGGTGATGGTGGTGGGGTGTTGGGCGATGCCGAAGCGGTGCCGGCAGGTTTCGGAGTTCCCAGCGGCGGAGCGGATTGTGGATCCGCCGGCGGCTGAGGGGGCGGGCGAGCACACGTGGAGTGAAAAGCTGGAGCGGAGCTACTTTGTGACGCCGGCGATCTGCGTGGCGCTGGTGGTTTGGCTGTGGGTGCACTTTGGGGTGAAGGGGCTGTCGCTGGACATCAATTCACTGAACACGTTCCTGCTGCTGGGATGTTTTCTGCTGCACCGGACGGTGTTCAGGTTCACAGGCGCGCTGCAGAAGGCGATTGTGGCGGCGTGGCCGGTGATTGTGATGTACCACATTTATGCGGGTGTGGCGGGCCTGATTCAGTTCACGACGACGGGGGAGAAGCTGGCCGGCGTGGTGGCGTCGGTCTCGAGTCCGCTGACGTTTCCGCTGCTGACGGCGTTCATTGGCGCGGTGTTTTCGATTTTCATTCCATCGAGCGGCGGGCAGTGGGCGATTCAGGGGTTCGTGACGGTGCGGGCGGCGCAGGAGGTGGGCTTTTCGATTCCCGGGTCGTTGCTGGCGATGAGTGTTGGGGACCACGTGGGGAATCTGACGTCGCCGTTCTGGTACGTGATTGTGGCGGGGATTGCGCAGGTGGACTTCCGGAACTTCTTTGGTTACGGGCTGTTGTTCGCGGTGTTGTGGTTTGTGTTGGGAGTGCTGGCGTTCACGTTCCTGCCGTGTTAGGGGTCACTGGGGCTCGGCGATGGAGATGACGCGGTTTGCCGGTTGATCTTCGAGGATGGTGGTGACGCCGGAGGGCCAGAAGACTTGCAGCTTGGCGATCTTCTTCGAGGCGCCGAGGCCGAAGTGAACACCGTAGTGGCTGGATGAGGCGTAGCTGACGGCGGTGGTCATGTGGTTGGTCTGGCCGTCGAGCACGATGCGGGCGCCGAGGGCGTCGCGGTTGGCCTGGATGGCGGTGGGCCGGACGATGACCCAGTGGTTGGGGGCGGGACTTTCATTGATCCACAGTTCGGCGGGCTCGCCGAGGGCGGTGACGACGATGTCGATGCGGCCGTCGTTGTTGAAGTCGGCGAAGGCGGCGCCGCGGTGCGGGGCGGGGCGGGCGAGCGAGGCGGAGGCATCGGCGAAGGCGCCGTTGCCGAGGTTGCGGAGGACGGTGTTGGGCTGGCGGTAGGGGAAGGACTCGAACTGCTCGACGATGTCGTTGACGTGGGAGTTGGCGGTGAAGAGGTCCTTGTGGCCGTCGTTGTCGAAGTCGATCCAGCCGATGCCCCAGCCGGCTCGCTGGGCGGTGAGGGGGCCGATGCGGGAGGCATAGGTGTTGTCCTTGAACATGCCGCCGCCCAGATTGCGGAAGAGCGGAAAGGTCTCGCCGGAGAGGGCGGTGAGGGCGATATCGGGGAGACCGTCGTTGTCGTAGTCGCGGAAGTCGGCGCCCATGCTGGCGACGGGTTTGCCGTGATCGAGGAGGGCGGTGTTGGCGAGGAGGGCTGTCTCCTCGAAGCGGATCTGGCCGGGGCGGGGCGAGACGTTGCGGAAGAGGAAGTTGGGCAGGTTGTCGTTGGTGACAAAGATGTCGGCGCGATTGTCGGTGTCGTAGTCGGCGATGGCGGCGCTCATGCCGCGGCCGCGCGCGGCGCCGATGCCTGAGGAGGCGGTGACGTCTTCGAATCGCTGTCCGCGGAGGTTGCGATAGAGACGATTGGGCACTTCGCGGAAGTACTTGGGGTGGCAATAGACACGGAGCTTGCGGGCTGAATCGCCGCAGAAGCGTTCTTCGGCCTGGGGCCAGGAGGAGTAGTTGACGACGAGGAGGTCGGCGAAGCCGTCGTTGTCGAAGTCGGAGAAGGCGGCGGCGACGGCCCATTCGTTGGAGGCGATGCCGTAGCGCGCGGTGACGTCGAGGAAGCCGGAAGCGGTGTTGCGGTAGAGGATGTTGCGATTGACGCCGGCGACAAAGATATCGGGGCGGCCATCGTTGTCGAAGTCGGCGACGGCGGCGCCCATGGAGTAGCCCGCGCCCTGGAGTCCGGTTTCCGAGGTGACATCGCGGAACCGGCGCCCGGCTTCGTTGCGGAAGAGGCGGTTGTGGTCGGTGGGCGAGGTCTTGGTGAGTGAGGGAACTTCGGCGCCGTTGGTGAAGAAGATGTCGGTGAAGCCGTCGCCGTCGTAGTCCAGGGTGGCGACGCCACCGGGCATGGTTTCGATCATGCGCTTTTCGGGCGTGGGGTGATGGGCGAGGGTGAAGCGCAGGCCGAGGGCATCGGCGCGTTCGGTGAAGCGAATGGGGTCGGCGGGCTGCGGGGATGCGTACTGGGACAGCATCAGGGCGGGTACCAGGACGGAGGCACCGCGTTGGGCCGCGAGTCTCATTCCCTACGATTATCGCAACACCGTAATGTGGTACCATCATGTCCCGATAAGGACACCACAAAGCCATGTTGCCCGATTACCTTGCCAAAGCCACGCCGAACGCGGCCGCGAACCGCGCGCCCTGGTACAAGAACACCGCGCCCAGCTATGCGGGCATTTTCCTCTGGATCGTTTTCTATCAAACGCTGGCCAACGGGACCATTGACCGGGCGCCGCTGAGCGTGTGTCTGCTGGCGCTGGCGGTGGGCGGCGTGCTGTGCTACGGGCTGTTCTACTACGTGCCGGCGATCCTGGGGATGAAGACCGGGTTTCCGTTGTACGTGATTGGGAGTTCGACGTTCGGAACCGCGGGCGGTTATGTGATGCCGGGTTTGCTGATGGGGCTGCTGCAATTGGGCTGGTTCGCGGTGGGAACGTTCTTTTCGACGAAGTTCATCCTGGCGGCGATGGGGAGCGATGCGGCGCCGGGGAGCCTGACGTTCACGCTGATCGCGGTGGCGTGGGGGTATGTGATGGCGGCGATCGGGATCATGGGCATCCAGTATGTGGCACGTGCGTCGCAGATTCTGAACTTCATTCCGCTGCTGATGGTGCTGTTCGTTTTCTTTGGCTCCTATAGCGGGATTGAGAAGCACCAGCCGACGAGTTCGGATTCGACGGGCGCGTTCCTGCTGATTCTTCAGACGGTGATTGGGTTCTTTGCGTCCGCGGGCGCGGCGGGCACGGATTTCGGCACCAACAGCCGGGATGCGAGCGATGTGAAGTGGGGTGGTTTGGTTGGGATCGCCGGGGCGGTGCTGATCGCGGGCGGGTTGCCGCTGTTGAGCGTGGCGGGCGCGAAGGCGTTGAACCCGGCCATCACGAGTTTCGACTACGAGGCGGTGATTTCGGCGCAGGGCGGCGCGCTGGCGAGCGGCATGTTCGTGTTGTTCACGCTGGCATCGATTGTGCCGGCCTGTTTCTGCTCATTCATTGCCGGCAACAGTTTTTCGACGATGATTCCGGGTGTTTCGCGGACGCTGTCGACGCTGGCCGGCGTGACGGTGGCGATTGTGCTGGCGGTGACCGGCGTGGCGGCGAATCTGGCCGGCGTGTTTTCGATTGTGGGCGCGTCGTTCGGCCCGATTTGCGGGGCGATGGTGGCGGACTACCTGCTGAGCGGGCGCCAGTGGCCGGGCCCGCGGCAGGGTGTGAACGCGGCCGGCTATCTGGCTTGGGCGGCTGGTTTCCTGGTGGGCATCATTCCGTTTCTGCCAGTTTCGGACGGACTGAAGCAGGCGTTCCATCCGGCGGCGATTTACAGCTTTGTGGTGGGTCTGGTGGTGTACGCAGCGGCCGCGAAGCTGGGGTTACAGCCCGCGGTGGTGGCGATGCCCGCGCAGGCGAAAGCGGCTGGAAAGTAACTCATGCCAGCGTGGAGCGGGGTCCGGCAGTTTACCGTGGTGGACCGCCGGAACGAAGCCGCGAACATCGATTCGTTTTTCCTGAAGCCGGTGGATGGCGGCGAGGTACAGGGGTATCTTCCGGGCCAATATCTGCGGTTCCGGGTGAAGCCGGCAAGCGAGCCCAAGCCGGGGATTGCGACTTATTCGCTTTCGGACCGGCCGGGGCTGGACCATTACAGGATCACGATCAAGCGTTTGCCGGGCGGTCGGTTTTCCGGGCATTTTCATGAGGCGGTGCATGCGGGCACGGTGCTGGATGTGGCGGCGCCGAACGGGGTGTTCTTTCTGGATGCGGCGGAGACGGCTCCCGTGGTGCTGATCAGTGCGGGGGTGGGGTTGACGCCGCTGGTGAGCATGCGGAATGCGTTGACGGCGGCCGGCACGGGGCGTGAGTGCTGGTTTCTGCATTCGGCAAGGAGCGCGGCGGAGCATGCTTTTCGCGGGGAGCGGCCGGAGGGGGTGGAGACCCGGGTGTTCTACTCGAATCCGGGGGTGGGGGACACGGGGTTTGACGTGCGCGGGCGGCTGACGCCGGCGGCGGCTGAGGCGGTGTTGCCGGCGGGGTTGTATGAGTCGGCGATTTTCTATATCTGCGGTCCGGTGGAGTTTCTTTGCGATCACTATCAGGCGCTGCGGGCGCGCGGGGTTTCGAAGGAGAGGGCGCGGTACGAGTTCTTCGGCACGACGGTGGCGCTGGACTAACCTCGACCATAGGTATCGACCGGCAAGTTGTTAGAGACCAGCGTTGACTGCGCAGTCAACTCCTTTGCTATACTTCTTCACGCACTCATTTCTTTCACAAGGAGTTATTCCGGCGCATGAAGACGACGCTTGTCCGGCTGTTTCGTGTTGTTACGATTTGCCCCACGATGGGAGCCCTTCTCACGGCGCAGACGCGGGAAGCGGACGACGGAGCGCGGCGGGGCGCGCGACTATGATATCCGCTGGTTCCAGGGAGAGCCCCAGGAGGTGCGAGCGGCGTCGCGGGTGGTTACGCCCGATCCCTCCAAGGGATCAAGCCGGGCGGCTGCATCGGACGCGAGATCGGCCGCGGAGGAGTTCTTGCGGGGCCGTGTGAGTGGCATGCGATACCGCTCGGCGGAGTCCCTGGGCCAGGCGCAGCTTCTGACCTTCGTTCCCGAATTGAGCGGACATCCGGTCTTTGATCAGGTGGCCCGGGTTGCCGTGGGAGCAGACGGGCAGGTGATTGCGGCGACGATTCCGGGCGACCCGCCGAGGTCGGTCAACCTGCGGGAGCCCCGGTTGGACGCCGAGGCGGCCTACAAGCTGGCCATCCGGCTGATGCGCGCGGAACCCGATGCCGTCACGATGATGGGCACTCCCGGTCTGGTGGTCTTTCCGTTTGGTTCCGAGGGCCGGCTCGCATGGCGGCTGTATTTGGATGCCGGGCGGGCGGGTTCGTTCGAATTGCTGCTGGATGCGGCGGATGGGAAGCTCTTGTACCGGCATAGTCTGATGCGGTACGCGGGCAGCGGGAACGTGTACCGGACCGCTCCCGATAAAGGGCCCCGGGTCTCGGTGCCGTTTCCGGATTCGTGGCTGGCGCCGATGATTAACCAGACGAACGGGAACAACGCCGATGCTTATCTCGACACCAACGGTGACAACCGGCCGGACAGTCTGCCGGACCCGGGAGTTCGCGATGGGCGTGCGTTCAGCGCCTCCCAGGTGTTCGATTTCCCGGTGCCTCTGTTGGAGGGGCTTTCCGATCCACGCACTTTCCGCGCGGCGGCGGTGACGAACGCCTTCTACTTCGCCAACGTCGCCCACGACTATTTCTACGACCTGGGATTCGATGAACGCGCTGGAAACATGCAGCGCGACAACGGCGGCAAGGGCGGCCGGGGCGACGACCCGGTGCTGGTTGAAGTGCAGGACCGGTTCCAGGTGAACAATGCCGCGATGCGAGTGAGCCCGGACGGTACGTCTCCGCGAATGGAACTGGGCCTTTTTACCCGGTCCACGGCCGGGATTAGCGATGATCGCGATGCCGCTTACGACGGGCAGGTTGTGATCCACGAGTACGCCCATGCGGTGGTGGCTCGCGCGTTGGGTGCCGGTATCCGTTTGGGTTGCACCTCGGGCATTCAGTCGGGCGCGCTTGACGAAGGGTGGGCTGACTATTTCGCCATCAGCCATTTCAACGATCCGGTTCAGTCCGCGTACCTTTCACCGCTCACTCTAAGAGGCATCCGGCGGCAGAGCTATGAGGGATATACCCTGACGTTCGAAGATATCGGCAACGATGGTTTCCAAGTGCACCGGGACGGCGAGATCTGGGCGGCCACGTTGTGGGATCTGCGCAAGACGCTGGGCGCGCGCGTGACGGACCGGCTTGTCTTCGCGGCACTGCGGCTGACACCGTGCCTGCCCAGTTTTGTGGATGCACGCGACGCCATTCTGGCCGCGGACAACGCGTTGAACAACAATGCGAATCGCGCCGCTATCTACCGCGTGTTCGCCCGGCACGGCCTGGGATTCTCGGCGCGGGGCGTGGACGGGGCATTGGATTCGGCCACCGTGTTCACGGCCGCAACGGATCTTCCGGCGGATTTGCAAACCGGCAACAGACTACCGTTGGTTACAAGCCAGCCACGGGTTGTGGCGCTAGGCGACCTTTTCAGCTACGCCATTCAGGCGAGCGATCCGGATGGGGGAACGCTGAGGTATGACGTGGTTCAAGGGCCCCCCGGCCTGACGGTGGATGGATCAACGGGGCTGGTTCGCTGGACGGCTGATTTCGTTACCAGGCGCTGCAAGATTGCGGTTACGGACGGGCAGGGCGGGCGTGTGGTGCATGGCTTTGCGATCCCGGTGCTGACCCCGCTCACCGATGGGCGCGGCCTGACGATCAAGGCGGTTCGGGGAGAGGTTGGGATCGCTTCGATTCAGATTCCCACCGGCACCCTTGTTCTGACGACAACCCTGCGGGGCGGCCAAGGCGATGCGGATGTATCGTTGATTGGGGCCGGGTTCCCGATACTTACCGAGCCACGCTCGGGGCAAGCCGAAACGGTGTCGGCGCCGCTTCCAACACCGGGGCGATGGTTCATCGTCGTGGATGCAGACACGACCTTCGAAGGGGTGGAGTTGAAGGCATCCCTGCCAATTCCGCCGGTGCTGGTGAACCGGCGCAACGTGGGAGTGGCCGGTGAAGCAACCAGCGAGAACTTCTTCAGGATTCCGATCCCGGTGGGGACATCTGAACTCAGTGTGGCAACCTCCGGCGGCGCGGGTGACATCGACCTTCTGCTGAGCCGGGGCGTTCCCCCTGTTTGCCAGTCCTACGAATTCTCGATTTCGCCCTTTTGCCTGGCTGAGCGCGGCTCGTTCCGGTTCGGAAACGCCGAGGCGGTCACTGTCACGAGCCCTCAGGCCGGTGACTGGTTCGTCAATATCACCAGCTTCGAAGCCTTTAGCGGAGCGACGCTGGTGGCCAATTGGACGGTGCGTCCGACGCTGCAGGTGAGCGAGACGCGGGCGGCATTCACAATGACCGAGGGCGGAACAGTTCCAGCGGGGCAGAAGATCCGTGTGTTCAACACCGCGGGAGGCGCCTTCAACTGGACCGCGACGGTGCCGGCGGCCGCGACCTGGCTGAAGCTGGACAAGACCAGCGGCGCCGGCGACACGGAGGTGACGCTGACCATCGACCCCAAGGATCTGGCTGCCGGCAGTTACACAGCCGCGGTGCCATTTACCGCTGCCGGTCTGGACTTGTCTCCGCAGACCATCAACGTGACATTCACGCTTGAACGCCGCCCGGTGATCAACGCGGCAATCACGCCGCTGGTCTTTACCAGTGCTCCTGGCCAGACTACGCCCGCTCAAAGAGTTCCGTTCACGAATTCCGGCGGCGGCACGCTGGAATGGACAGCCACGGCCGCGACTACGTCGGGCGGCACGTGGCTTTCGCTCGATCAGTCGCGCGGCAGCGGGAATGGCGTGCTGCAGGTGGTGGCATCGCCCGGGTCGCTGGGCCCCGGTGTCTACGAAGGCTCGGTTACGATTGCGGCCCGGGATGCGGTCTCCGTGCGCATTCCGGTACGCTACACGATCACGATTCCGGTGACCGTGATCCAGGACAGTTTGCGCAGTGTGGCTTCGCGCCGCCCGGGCGCGGTGAGCCCCGGCGACATGCTGGTTATCCAGGGCACAAACTTCACCGAGCCCTGCTCACTTGATGCCGATGCGGCGCGGCCGTGTCCAAGGGGCACGACCTACCCGCTGCCAACAACGCTGGGCGGCGTGGAAGTTACGGTGAACAACCAGCCGGCTCCGTTGCTGCTGGCCACACCCACCGAAATCCGGTTCATCGTTCCGTTCAGTGTGGAAGGAGAGAACGCGCGCGTCGTAGTAACGCGGCAAGGTGTATCCACTCCCGCCGTGATCCGTCAACTGGCTGTCCAAACTCCGGGCATCTTCACGGTTCTTGAGAATGGCGTGGGGGCGGGCCGTGTCTTCCATGCCGACGGGACTCTGGTGACGCGGGCGGCGCCGGCCATGCCGGAAGAACAGCTCAGTCTGTTGGTCTCAGGGCTTGGATTGGTGGATGCCGCCGTACCTGCCGGAGGGCCCGCGCCCGCCGACCCCAAGGCACTGGCCGTGGCCGGCGTGAAGGTGTACTTCGATGGATCCGAGGCGACGCTGAGCACTGCTTATCTCGAACCGGGGATGGCTGGTGTTTACCGCATCGAACTGAAGGCAGCGAACCTTTTCGCGTCGAAGTTTCCTTCGATCCTGATCGAAGGCGTGGGGTCGCAATCGAACGAGGCGACGGCCGGCGGAGCGACATTGCTTGATGTTTCGCCCGCGACCGCACCGCGCGGGAGCGATGCCAACGTTGTGCTGCGCGGCATTAACCTGCCGGAAGGCGCGGCGGTGAAGATCGGCTCGGAGGTGATCGCTGGAACGCTTACCGATGGTCCGCTGCAGCGGTTGGAAGTGGCCATACCGGCCGCGCTGATCGATCAAGGGGCCGAACTCACGCTGACGGTGGTGAATCCGAATGACGGTAGTGAACCGCCGAGCAATCCGGTGACGCTGCGGATTCGATAGCAGCAGATCGGCAGGCTGATAGTTAGTAATCCTCACAACAGTGTGTAACCTAAACTATGCACGCCGCCGAGTTGAGCGGGTCGATAGATCGGGTCTGACACCACTTGGGACCTCTGAGAATCCTGCGGTAAAACAGAAGAGGCCGCCGAGTAGGCGCTCTGCGGACCCGACTCT
>VFZY01000186.1 GCA_016870915.1 Acidobacteriota bacterium
CCCCTTTCTCCACCATGGTTGCCAGCAGCTTCCGTACCCACCGCTCGCTCACACCCATCCGCTGGGCCGCTTCCCGCTGGGTCACCGTTCTCTGCTGCGCCTGCTTTAACCAGTGCAGTTCGTCTCGCTCCCTCTGGCTCATCGCTATTCGTTCCATCCTTCTGCCATTAAAGGCTGTCAAGAGGAACTTTCTACTTGGCTCGATTAGGAACTTTTCACGTGGCCGCGACAGGGATTCTGATCAAATCCGGCACGGGAGTGAGGCGTTGGTGTATACTGTCGGGGTCCGGGAGACCCAAAATGGAAATCCCGGTTTAGTGTGAAACCTGTTTGGCCGTCAGACGCGCCTGGGCGCGCTTGAGGGCGTTCAAGGCACGGGCCAGGTCCACTTCCGGGCCAAGCTTCGAGATGCGGTCCTGCGCGCGCTTGAGCGCTTGCCGGGCACGCTCGACGTCGATCTCATCGGGGCGTTCGGCGCGGTTGGCCAGCACGCGGACGGCATCCGGCTGCACTTCCACCCAGCCGCTGTGGACCACCACGGAGTGGCGCCGCCCGCCGGTGGTGTAGCTCAATTCGCCGTTGCCCAGTTCCGAAATCAGCGGAGAGTGTTCCGGCAGAATGCCCAGGGCGCCGCCGGCGCCGGGCACCTGGGCATCCGAGACATCCTCCTGAATCAGGAGGCGGTCCGGCGTGGCCACTTCCAGCCTGAACGTCGCGGCCATCTAGTTCCCCTTGGCCATCCGGGCGGCTTTTTCCTTGGCCTCTTCGATTCCGCCCACCATGTAGAAGGCCTGTTCGGGAAGGCTGTCGTGCTGGCCGGCCACGATCTCCTCGAAGCCGCGGATGGAGTCCTCGAGCTTCACGTAGCGGCCCTGGAGACCGGTGAACTGCTCGGCGACGAAGAACGGCTGCGACAGGAAGTTCTGGATCTTGCGAGCCCGGGCGACGGTGGTGCGATCCTCTTCCGACAGTTCGTCGATGCCGAGAATGGCGATGATGTCCTGCAGGTCCTTGTAGCGCTGCAGGATCTGCTTCACCTGCTGAGCCACCCGGTAGTGGCGCTCGCCGACGATGCGCGGATCGAGAATGCGGGACGTGGATGCCAGCGGATCGACGGCGGGATAGATGCCCATTTCGGAGATCGAGCGCGACAGGTTGGTGGTGGCGTCCAGGTGCGCGAACGTGGTGGCCGGGGCCGGGTCGGTATAGTCGTCGGCGGGCACGTAGATGGCCTGCACGGACGTGATGGACCCGTTCCTGGTGGAGGTGATGCGTTCCTGCAACTCGCCCATTTCGGTGGCCAGGTTGGGCTGGTATCCGACGGCGGAGGGCATGCGGCCCAGCAGCGCCGAGACTTCGGAGCCGGCCTGGGTGAAGCGGAAGATGTTGTCGATGAACAGGAGCACGTCCTGCTTGCGGTCATCGCGGAAGTACTCGGCCACCGTGAGACCGGTGAGGCCGACGCGGAGGCGCGCTCCTGGCGGCTCGGTCATCTGGCCGTAGATGAGAGCGGCCTTCGACTGGGTGTGGTCATCGGGGTTGATAACCTTCGATTCCTGGAACTCGAGCCAAAGGTCATTGCCTTCGCGCGTGCGCTCGCCCACACCGGCGAACACGGAGACGCCGCCGTGGTGCTGGGCCAGGTTGTTGATCAGCTCCATGATGACGACGGTCTTGCCGACGCCGGCGCCGCCGAACAGGCCGATCTTGCCGCCCTTGAGGTACGGCTCGATGAGATCGATGACCTTGATGCCGGTTTCAAACTGCTGCAGTTCGGTGGACTGCTCTTCGAGCAGCGGGGCATGGCGGTGGATGGAGGAGCGCTTGGCGGCGTTGACGGGACCGCGCTGATCCACCGGCTCGCCGATGACGTTGAGCACGCGCCCCAGAACTTCCGGGCCGACGGGCACCGACACCGGCTCACCGAGGCTTTCGGCCTTCATGCCGCGCACCAGGCCTTCGGTGGGCTGGAGCGCGATGGTGCGGACGCGGCCTTCACCGATGTGCTGGGCCACTTCGCAGATGAGGTCCACTTGCGACTGGGTGTTGAAGCCCTCGCTGGTGATGCGGACGGCGGTGTTGATCACCGGAACCTTGCCCTCCGGGAACTGGATGTCCACGGCGGGCCCGGCCACCTGAATCACTTTTCCTGCGATCTTCTCTGTCGTAATCTGCATGGGATTCTCTTTCTCGTGATCTCTTGCCCGGGGCCGGCTATTCGAGCGCGGAGGCTCCGCTGACAACCTCGATGATTTCGTTGGTGATCTTGGCCTGGCGGATGCGGTTCATGTACAGCGTCAGGCTTTCGATCACATCGGTGGCGTTGGAGGTGGCCGAATCCATGGCGGTCATACGGGCGGCGTGTTCGGCCGCGGCCGATTCGATCATGGCCCGGTAGAGAGACGTTTCGACGTACTTGGGGAGCAGTGAATTGAGCAGTTCGTCCGGCGGCTGCTCGTAGATATAGTCCAGGGTGGCCTCGCGGCCTTCCAGGCTCACGGGCAGCAGACGGCTGACCACCAGCTTCTGGGCGATGACGGACTTGAACTCGTTGTAGATGAGGTACACCGCGTCGGTCTCGCCAGCGGCGTAGCGAGCGGCCAGCGTATCGCCGATGCGGCCGGCGTCGGCCGGCGTCGCCTTCATCACCAGGCCCAGATGCTCGCCGGTGAGGGGAACCTTGCGGTTGCGGAAGTAGTCGCGGCCCTTGCGCCCGATGGCTTCCACGGAGACCCGGGCGGCCGCGTGGTCATCCACGAACTTCTGCGCAGCGCGCACGAGGTTCGAGTTGAAGGCCCCGGCCAGACCACGGTCCGCTGTGACCAGCACCAGTTGGATCCGCTGTTCCGGACGAACGGCCAGCAACGGGTTCTGAGCCGCTTTCTCATCTCCCAACGCAGCGCCCGAGACGTTGCCAAGCACCTGTTCGAGCATTGCGGCGTACGGACGGGCGGCCAGCACACGCTCCTGAGCGCGCCGCAGACGGGCCGCGGCCACCATCTTCATGGCCTTGGTGATCTGCTGCGTGTTCTTCACCGAGCGGACGCGCCGCCGGATGTCAATGAGGCTCGGCATCGGCTACCTTACTTGCTCTGCGCGAGGAAACGCTGTTTGAACTCAGTGAGTACGTTGCTCAGTTCCGCGCGCAGCGCGTCGTCGAGCGTCTTCTTCTCCCGAATGCCGGCCAGCACCTTGGGGTGCGCGTTTTCGACGAACGGGTAGAGCTCATTTTCGAACTTGCGCACATCGCCCACCGGCAGGTCATCAAGGAACGCGTTGACGCCGGCATAGATGATGAGCACCTGTTTTTCAAACGGAAGCGGCTTGTACTGCGCCTGCTTCAGAACTTCCACCAGGCGTTGTCCGCGGCGGAGCTGTTGCTGGGAGGCGGCGTCGAGATCGGACCCGAACTGCGCGAACGCAGCCAGGTTGCGGAACTGCGCCATGTCGAGCCGCAGGGTGCCCGCCACCTGGCGCATGGCCTTGGTCTGGGCGCTGCCGCCGACGCGGCTGACGGAGAGACCGACGTTGACGGCCGGCCGGACATTTGAGTTGAACAGATCCGATTCGAGATAGATCTGGCCGTCGGTGATGGAAATGACGTTGGTGGGAATGTACGCCGAAACGTCGCCGGCCTGGGTTTCGATGAATGGAAGCGAGGTGTGGGAACCGCCACCCTTTTCCTTGCTGAGTTTGGCGGAGCGTTCAAGCAGGCGGCTGTGGAGATAGAAGACGTCACCGGGATAGGCTTCGCGGCCCGGCGGGCGGCGCAGCAGCAGCGAGATTTCGCGGTATGCGGCGGCGTGCTTGGAAAGGTCGTCGTAGATGCAGAGGGAGTGACCGGCGTTGTCGCGGAAGTACTCGCCCATGGCGCAGCCGGCAAACGGCGCGATGTACTGCATGGGGGCCGGGTCCGACGCGGTGGCGGCCACCACGATGGAGTATTCCATGGCGCCGTACTCCTCGAGCGTCTTCACCACTTGGGCGACGGTGGAGCGCTTCTGGCCGATGGCGACATAGATGCAGATCATGTCGCCGCCCTTCTGATTGATGATGGTGTCGAGCGCGATGGCGGTCTTGCCGGTCTGGCGGTCGCCAATGATCAACTCGCGCTGGCCGCGGCCGATCGGAATCATGGCGTCAATGGCCTTGATGCCGGTCTGAAGCGGCTCTTTCACCGGCTGCCGGTCCACGACACCGGGCGCCAGCCGTTCGATGGGAAAGTACTCCGCGGCGTCGATGGGGCCCTTGCCGTCGATGGGCTGGCCGAGCGCGTTGACGACACGGCCAACGAGACCGGGGCCCACGGGAACCGACATGATGCGGCCGGTGCGGCGAACCTCATCGCCTTCCTGAAGCTTCTGGAAATCGCCCAGCAGCACGGCGCCCACCTGATCTTCTTCCAGGTTGAGGGCGATGCCCGAAATGCCATTGGGGAACTCGATCAGTTCGCCGGCCATGACGTGTTCCAGGCCGTAGATGCGGGCAATGCCGTCGCCCACCGAGATCACGGTTCCGGTCTCTGAAACGCTGACCGCTTTCTCGAAGTTTTCGATCTCCTGCCGGAGCACCTGCGTGATTTCATCCGCGCGGATTTGAGCCATTTCTCTTGTTACCTGTTCTTCCTTGCCAGCTAGTCCACGGCCAGTTTGGCGCGCAGAACGTCCAACTGCCCGCGCACACTGCCGTCGTAGACGGTGGACCCGAGGCGGACGGAGAGACCGCCCAGCAACGTCGGATCAACCTGGTATTGGCATTCCACCTTCTTGCCGGTCATTGCGGCGAGCTTGCCTTCCAGCAGCCCGCGCTGGGCGGCGTCCAGATCGAATGCCGACGAAACTCCCACGCGCACCGTTCCGGTGCGTTCGTCCACCTGGCGTTCATAGGCCTGGCGGATAAGACCCCACAGCCGGATGCGGCCGTGCTTCAGGACGACGTTCGCGAAGTTGCGGGTGAGGCTGGAGACGCCCAACAGTTCGCCGATTCGCGTGACCACCGCGCGCTTGCGGGCCGGCTGAACGGCCGGCGATTCCAGGACGCGCCGGAAATCGGGCGCGGCGTCGAGCGCCTGTTCAAAGGCCAGCAACTCACCGGCGACGGCGCCGGGAGCGATGGGGCTTGCGGGCGCAAACGAGGCGTCGGCCAGAGCGCGTGCGTACCGGGATGCGACTGCCAGTGACATCTATGCCTTCCACTCCGTCGTTCTGTTCATTAGTGCACCCGGTCCAGATCGCTGACGAAACCTGTGACCAGGCCGTTCTGCACGTCCGGGGTCATGCCCGCCTGAATGCGGCGTTCCGCCAACTGGACGGCCAACCCGGCCACGTACAACTTCAATTCCTGGCGGGCGAACTTGGCCGCGGTGGCGATCTCCAATTCGGCCTGCGTCCTGATCTTGGCCAGCGCCTGAGCGGTCTCCTCACGGATGCGGGCCGCTTCCTGCTCCATCTCCGTACGCGAGGAACTCTTGAGCGCTTCGATTTCCGCGCCGAGCGACGCCAGCCGTTTCTCCACGTCCGCGGCGCGGGCGTCGGCATCCGCTTTCAGGCGAGCCGCTTCGTCGATCCCCTTGCGGATCTCTTCGGTGCGGCCGGCAAAGAAAGGCCCGGCATGCTTCTTGAGCATGTAGCCCAACCCGAACGCGAGGAGCGCGAAGTTCGCCCACTTCCAATAGATCATTGGATCGCCATGGGAGCCGTGGGCCTCTTCCTTCGCTTCGTGCGCGGGTTCCTGATGCGCGGGTTCCTGGGCGCTGACGGGAGCCAGCGAAAGCACGGCCGCGACAAGTGACAACCGGAGAAGGCGCCTCATTGAACACGCCCCTTGAGGATGGAACCTGAGATGGAATCCGCCAGGGCTTCCGCCTGCGCGGTGAGCGTGGCGCGGGCAGCCTCCGTCTCCGCGGCGATTCCGGCACGCGCTGTTTGAATGGCCGCCATCGCTTCCGACCGGGCTACACCGATGGCCGTGGCCTGCTCATCCCGCCACGCCTTGCGGCTGGTTTCCTGATCCTTATAGATGGCCGCGCGGGCATCGCGGAGGGCGGCTTCGTACTCAGCCGTCTTGCGAGCCGCCTGCTGCAGGCTCTTTTCCGCCTGCGACCGCGCGCCTTCCGTGGCCGCGTGGCGCTCCGCAAGCACCTTGTCGAGCGGCGCGAAGAAGAACTTCTTCAGATAGAAGTGCAGGATGAGGAGAAGGACGAACGTTGGCAGGGCCTTGAGCATCAGGCCGCCGAGGGCACCAAGAGTTTCTTCCATGCGCGTTGAGGGGGAACGAAGCCAGGCACTAAAGTAGTAGCGGCTTGACTAAGAATATATCATATTTTTCGCCAGACCCGCAATTTTCTCGCCTGACCGTAATCGTTCCCGTCTTCGGTGCATCCTGCTTGCCCAGCGAGAAGCCATCGCGACGGGGCGACGGCGGTCGGCGGGGAGCCGGTTGCCCTGCTCGCCGAGGTGGCCGAAAGCGCCGAAAGCGCCGGGAGAGCGCCAGGAGAAGGAGCGGGGCTTCGAGCCGGGCAGGTGGCGGCCATCCGACGCCGATTCACCGTTGAGGCTGGGTGTCCAGTCCGGAAACCAGAAGGGTGCATCGGAGACCTGTCCGGGGCGGGTGCGGCCCGGCCGCACCACGGCCGGCGCGCCCTCCCTCGCAGATCTGGTGCTTTCCTCCACGCAAGGCGCCGTCGCCGCGCCGAACACGTCGGAATAGAGCCGCTGCCTTTCGGCGACGGAGTCCGGTTCTGCGATGGCGGCACCGGCCAGACGGACGTGTGGGAGGTGGGTCAGGAAGGCGAACCAGCGCCGCGAGTCACCGCCGGCCCGTTCCACGACCCCGGCGGCCCGGCCGGTGATCCAGTGCGGCACGCAGGGTCAGTTCAAGAAGGGAAATTTACGTCCGTGGAGTGGTCTCGTCCCGCGGAGCGCACCAATCTTCCCTACACAGCGCAGCTTTTTTGTTCCCTAGTGCACTTTACTCTTGACTAGGGGTTTTCTCTACCTTATAGTAGGGGTGGTCGCAGAGTCCGCCAATCGGCCGAGGAGATTCCAGGGCTTTTTAGAGGACGGACCAGTTTTCGCAATTCATAGGAGAAATGACAATGAAGCGATTTTGTAATCTTGCCGTACTGGCGCTTGCGCTGTCGGCGATGTTGACTGCATATCCTACCGGTTTCGGTGGCGCGGCTCCCGTCGGTGGTTCGGGCGTGGACCCATTCGGCCACGCTTGGGAGGTGAAAACAAGCTCATGGGGAATTCCTGGCCTGGGCGAAGGCGTACTCGCCTTTGGTGGTCCGGACAGCGCCTTAGATTTCCACGCAACGTTCTGGGATGACCACGGCCCCATTGCTATCCTTACGACTCCGGCCTCGGGTCCTTTCGGTTTTGAGGTAACCACCCGGTTTTCGAACCTAGCCGACGGAGCACTTTGGACGCGGGTCATCGCCGGGAACCATGTGGACTTCTTCGCCGGTCCGAGCCTCGAAAACGGTGAGAACTTCTTTGTGAACATCGTTTTTGCCCGCGACATCGTTGGCGACCTCCGCTTCGAAGCGGCCTGGACCGGCGTGCCGGAACCGTCCAGCGTAGGCCTGATGAGTCTTGGCGTGGCCGGCCTGATCGCCGCTGCCCGCCGCCGGATGAGCCGTTAGTTTCAGTTTTGTTGTACAACGAGGCCGTCCCCTAACAGGGACGGCCTCCGTCTTTTTCCATGCGATGGAAGCCGCGGTGGATATCGCGAGTGGAGTACCGAAGGCCGACCGTGTGATGGACTCCAATTCATGCATCGCCGCGGGCACCAAGCGCTTCAGGCCGGTTAGCCGGTTGTGGGAGCGCACAGAATGAGGAGGGCGGCAGCCCAGCGAGAAGCCATCGCGACGGCGTTCGGCGGGGAGCCGGTTGCCCTGCTTGCCGGGGTGCCGAAAGCGCCGGGAGAGCGCCAGGAGAAAGGTTGGGGCTTCGAGCTGAGCAGGTCACGGCCATCCGGCGCGGGTTCACCGGTGAAGGTGGGTGCCGGCGAGTGCGGCCGGGCCTGCGCACGATGACCGCCACGCGGAGGCCCGCCTCGAAGAGTTGGTCACGCCCCATGGTGATTCCTGAACTCGGGCTGCCCATGGCGCTGCACACCAGGCAGTTCATGGGGACAGCTGTGACGGGCCTGAACCATCCCGCGGTTGACAACGAGAAGTCTCTCAAAGAGAACCGGGCCGGCCGGCATTTGATCCTTCCCACAGGCGATCCCATGATCGAAGCCATCGGCGAAGAAGGGGATTGCAGACATGATTCGATGATGCGAACGCAGGGCTCACTGGTTGTCGAGGGCGGAGCAAGAAGGAACCAAGGGCGGCAAAAAAAGGATAATTGAACAATGCCTGCTCCACCGCGTCTGGCTCTGGCCCTGCTCGCGCTGAGTTCCGCCGCTGCCCAGACTCCGGAGATCGAGTTTTTCGACAAGCGCGTCCGCCCCGTGTTGGCTCGGAGCTGCCAGGGATGTCATGGTGCGAAGGTCGAGCAGGCGGGGCTGCGGCTGGACTCGCGGGCGGCTGTGATGCAGGGCGGCGTGAGTGGACCGGCCGTCGTTCCCGGCAACGCGCGGGCCAGCCTTCTGGTGAAGGCCATTCGCCATGAAGGGCCGAAGATGCCGCTGGGCGGCAGGCTGACACCCGCGGAAACGGAAGCGATTGAGCAGTGGGTGCAGAGCGGCGCGGCTTGGCCGCACGACCCAGCCGACGCTGCGCCCGCGGGAAGTTCTGTGCTCGACCGTGTCCGGGAATCATGGGCTCTTCAGCCGGTACGGCGGCCGCCGGCGCCCACCGTGAATCGGCGCGACTGGGGCCGCACTCCCGTCGACGCGTTCATTCTGGCCGCGCTTGAAAAAGCCAAACTCACGCCGGCGGCCGCGGCGGACCGCGCCACGCTGCTGCGGCGCGTTACGTTCGACTTGACAGGTTTGCCGCCCAAGCCCGAGGAAGTTGTGGCGTTCGTGCGCGACCCGTCGCCGGGAGCCTATGCCAAGGTGGTGGACCGGCTGCTCAAGTCGCCACGCTTCGGCGAGCATTGGGCGCGTCACTGGATGGACCTGATGCGCTACGCCGAATCACACGGGAGCCAGGGGGATTTTGACCTGCCCTATGCCTGGCGCTATCGCGATTACCTGATTCGCGCTTTCAATGCCGACGTGCCCTACGATCAGTTGATCCGCGAGCATCTGGCCGGCGACCTGCTGCCAACGCCGCGCATCAATCCGGCCGATCACATCATCGAATCGAGGATCGGCCCGGCGCATCTGCGAATGGTGGAGTATGGCTACCTGCCAGTGGATGCGCTGGACGACCAACTCAAGGTGGTGGACAACCAGATTGACGTGATCTCGAAGGCGTTTCAGGGGCTGACGGTTTCCTGCGCCCGGTGTCACGATCACAAGTTCGACGCCATTACTCAGCGCGATTTTTACTCGCTGTACGGCATCCTGGCCAGTTCCCGGCACAGCCAGGTGGTGATCGACACCCCCGATCATCTCGATAAGAATCGCGGTGAGCTCACGCGGCTGCGCGCAGAACTGCGCGGCGAGCTGGGCCGTCTCTGGCTGCAAGCAACGCCGGATCTCTCCGTCGAACTGCCCGCTCCGCCCGTTCCCGCCGGCAAGAAACCCGCCGAGTCACCCAAGCCGGACTACGGGCCGCTGGCCGTCTGGCGCGAAATGAAAGACGTGGCGGCGGGTTCGGCCTTCAGCGCAGCCTGGGAACGGCTGGCGGCCAACGCCAGGAAAGAAGAGGCTGAGCGCCGGGAGT
Source organism: Acidobacteriota bacterium (assembly GCA_016870915.1). Lineage (GTDB taxonomy): Bacteria > Acidobacteriota > Terriglobia > Bryobacterales > Bryobacteraceae > VFZY01. The sequence continues at coordinate 9,785 of VFZY01000186.1, forward strand.
TCAACGCACGCGGCGGCTTCCGCGGGGTTTGGAATCTGGAGCAGCCAGAGGATTATCGCCAGTGGTTCCGCACGGGCAACGGGTTGGCCGGTGAGCCTGCCCGGGCCGGCGAGTTCTTCGTGTCGCATGAGGGCGAGCGAGCGGTGAACGGAATCTACCCGGCCGGGGTTTACTCGCACCTGCTGTCGCGGAAGCACAGCGCGATGCTCCATTCGCCGCGCTTCAAGATCGAATCGGACTCGATCAGCATTCGCGCGCTGGGTGGGAATCTCGCCTGGGCGCGCGTGGTGGTGGAGAACTACGCGCTGGGCAATGGCGGCATCTTCCCATCGGCCAATCTCAACGACGACACGATGCGCTGGATCCGCTTTGACACGAAGTACCGCCGCGGCTCCTATGCTTATCTCGAACTGGCGCCGCTTGAGGACCACACGCGGATCGGGGCCAACGCGCCGGCCGACGGCCGGTCGCACTTCGGCGCGGCGGAGGTGGTGTTTCATGACGGAGACCAACCGCCGCGTGACGAGACGTTTCCGGAGGCGCTGTTGTTTGACGGGCCGGCGCCGGAATCGCCCGAGCAGTTGGCGGAGCGCTACGCCGCGGTCTTGCGGCAGTGCGTGGAGGCGTGGCTGGCTGGTTCGTTGACCGCGCGGCAGGCCGCATTTTTCGACTTCTTTGTGCGGAACGAACTGCTGCCGAACTCCAAGAAAAAGCTCCCGCCGGCGGTGGCGGCGCTGGTGGAGCAGTACCGGACGCTGGAGGCAGAGGTGCCGGTGCCGCGGCGCGCGCCGGGAGTTACGGTGGGCACCGCGTTTGACCAGCAGTTGTTTGTCCGCGGCAACCACATGAACCCCGGGCCGCCCGTGCCGCGGCGTTACCTGGAGGCGCTGGGCGGCCAGCCTTGCGGCAGCGCGCAGAGTGGGCGGCTGGAACTGGCGGAGGCGATTGCCAGCGCGGCCAATCCCCTGACGGCACGCGTGATGGTCAACCGGTTGTGGCATCACCTGTTTGGCCGCGGCATCGTTCGCACGGTGGACAACTTCGGCCGCAACGGGGATAAGCCGTCGCATCCGGAACTGCTCGACTATCTGGCGGCGCGGCTGGTGGAGGAGCGCTGGTCGATCAAGGCGATGATCCGGCTGATGGTGACATCGAGCGTTTATCAGTTGAGTTCGCAGGGCTCGGCTGAGGCGGCGCACGTGGATTCGGGCAATGTGCTGCTGCAGCATGCGCGCATGCGGCGATTGCCGGCCGAGTCGATTCGCGATTCGATTCTCGCTGTGAGCGGCGAACTGGACACGCAACTGTATGGCGCCGGCGTCGACGTGTACTATACGGGCAAGACGGAGGGCGGCGGTAAGATCGGTCCCCTCGACGGAGCGCGGCGGCGCAGCGTGTACCAGCGCATCAAACGCAACGCGCAGAATCCGTTTCTGGAGGTGTTCGACGCACCGAAGCCCGCAAGCACACGCGGGCAACGCGACTCCACCAACGTGCCGGCGCAATCGCTGGCCATGCTGAACGATCCGTTCGTCATTGACCAGGCTTCGAAGTGGGCCGGCCGCATCATAGCCGATGGCGGGACGAACGTGCGTGACCGGATTGAGCGCATGTTCCTGCGAGCCCTGGGACGCACGGCCTTGAGTGAGGAGATCGCCGCGAGCCTGGACTATCTGGCGCGATCGGGCGACGCCACCGCCGAAGGCCCTGAGTTGCTTTCCAGCCAGCCGGCCTGGCAGAACTTCGCGCACTCGATGTTCAACTTCAAAGAGTTCCTGTATCTTCGATAGGAAGCCCCATGCGGACCAGATTCTATTCCCGCCGTGAGATGCTGGCTCGGACCTCCACCGGATTCGGTCTGACAGCGCTATCCGCGCTGGCTGGCGAGCCCTCCGCACGCAGGCCGCATTTCGACCCCAAGATCAAGAGCGTCATTTTCTGCTTCATGTCCGGGGGCGTTTCGCACGTCGACAGCTTCGACCCCAAGCCGCGTCTGGCGCGCGACGCCGGTAAGCCCATGCCGATGCCCGTGAAGCCCACCATGTTCAATGACGTTAAAGGCATCATGCCCAGCCCGTGGAGCTTTCGGCAGTACGGGCAGTGCGGCATGCCGGTGAGTGAGCTTTTTCCGCACATGGGCGCCTGCGCCGACGACCTGTGCCTGATCCGCTCCATGACCAGCACGGCCAACGAGCACGCGCAAGGCAACTACGTGATTCACACCGGGCAGCCGTTCCTGGGCTTTCCCAACGCCGGCGCGTGGATCAACTACGGTCTGGGCAGCGAGAACCGGAACCTGCCGGGTTTTGTGGTGCTGGCCAGCGGCGGCGTTCCGCTGGGCGGTATCGGCATGTATGGCAGCGGGTTTCTTCCGGCTGAACATCAGGCGTCTTTGTTGTATCCGGAGGCGCAGGAAGCGCTCAACAATATTAAGGCCAAGGAGGGCGATCGCGATCAACAACGCCGATTGGCCTATGTGGCGACCATGGACAGGCACTACACCGGTGGCGGGGGTGCGGACCCACAGGTGGAGACGGCGATTCGCAATTACGAAACCGCTTACCGCATGCAGACGGCTGTGCCTGAGTTGATGGACCTGCGGGGCGAAACGGAAGCAACCAGGCGGCTGTACGGGATGGACTCGGCAAACGCCGCCACGGCCGCGTACGGCAAGCAGTGCCTGCTGGCGCGCCGTCTGGTGGAACGCGGCGTGCGGTTCATCGAGTTGACGTGCCTGATGCGGCCATCCGATCCCGGCCAGATCGGCAATCCGTGGGATCAACACACGGCGTTGAAGGAAGGCCACACCGAGATGGCGCTGCAGGTGGACCAGCCGATCGCCGGCCTGATCAAGGATCTGAAATCGCGCGGGTTGTTCGAGCAGACCCTGGTTGTGTGGGCCGGCGAGTTCGGCCGCACGCCGTTTGCGCAAGGTGCCAACGGCCGCGACCACAATCCGTTCGGCTTCAGTATCTGGCTGGCGGGCGGCGGCCTCAAGCGTGGCTATGTGTACGGACAGACCGATGAGTTCGGCTACTACGCCGTTGAAGGCAACATGACTGTGTACGACCTGTGGGCCACCGTGCTGCACCTGTTAGGGGTGGATCATGAACGGCTGACCTACCGCTTCAGCGGCCGCGACTACCGGCTGTCGGACGTGCACGGCCGCGTGATCCGCGAGTTGCTCGCGTGAGGTGTGTGTTTTCGGGGGCGGTTCATCATCCGGGCGTCGATGCCTCCCGGCCCTCATGCAACATCTCCACCACGCCCCACTTCTCGAATCCCAACGGCGACGTCAGCAACCTTCCAACTTCGGCCGTATCCCGATCATCAGAACAGTGGTTGTGTTGCGAAGACTTGGCGTACAACCGATAGCCTCGGGAGCCGTCGATGAAAGCAGCCCCCTTGACCTTCAAGTGGAGACAGTTCGAGCCGCAGATCATCCTCTGCACAGCCCTTTGGCCGGTTCGCTCGGAAGCCAGGAGCAGGAACAGGGCCGCGGGTCATCGCTGGCACGATGCATGAACCCAGTGGCTTAGCAGGTGATCCCCGGAGGGTATCCTTGAAGGGACGGCCCAATGACGAGCAGGGTCTACATCGAAACCAGCTTGGTGAGCTACCTCACCGCTCGCCCGAGTCGCGACATTGTGATTGAGGGTCAGCAGCAACTCACGGCGGAATGGTGGAAGACCCATCGGCAACGCTTCGATCTCTACATTTCGGACGTTGTACTGCGCGAGTCCGCAAGAGGAGATCCATCAGCCGCGGCAAGACGTCTCGAGGCACTTGACGGAATCCCGGTGCTGGTCACGGACGATAGATCTGACGCCTTGGCTAAGCTTTTCGTCACCAGGAATGTCATTCCCGCAAAGGCGGCCGACGACGCTGCCCACGTTGCGCTTGCGACGATCCAAGAGATTGACTTCTTGCTCACTTGGAATTGCACTCACATTGCCAATGCTGAGGTTGTCAAACGCATGTGGACTTGTCCCCTTTTTTGAGACAAACGGTTAAGACTCAAAATCCAACGAATGGAGAATTGAGTCATGGGTCAAGTACGAAGGCGATTCAGCAAGGAGATCAA
>VFZY01000187.1 GCA_016870915.1 Acidobacteriota bacterium
AATTGTCTCGACCTCTTGTGGTTTTTCTATCTGTCTTCTGTGCTCGCGGGATTCACGGGTACATCAGAATGCCGCTGAAAACTTTGATGGACGCAGTCTTTCCGTTTTTACCATGTGGTCCTAGTACAAGTCAAGACGTCCCCCACATTTTGTTTTCACCGCCCGCCGCCCACAACCCCTTTCGATCCAACCGGCTGGGTCAGTGGGACACCCGCCTGTGGCATCGTGACACACTTTGGTACTACCTCGCACCCGCTACGGCCGCCCACTCAACACCCCAACCCGTACCAGGGACGGAAGCGCCCGCGTCCTGTACACCGAGTGCTGCGCCCGGGCGAAATCGCCCTCCCGCGCCGTGTTGATCTCCACAAACTTCTGCGGATTCCGGTCCACCAGCGGAAACCACGAGCTCTGAATCTGCACCATCACCCGGTGGCCCCGCCGGAATGTGTGAAACACATCGTTCATCCCGTACTCCACCTTCGCCGCCCGCCCCGGCACAAACGCCTCCGGCTTCTCGAAGCTGTTCCGGTACCGCCCGCGGAACACCTCCCCCCGCACAAGCTGCTGATACCCGCCCATCCGGACCTCCGCCGGGTTCGGCGCCGGGTCCGGGTAATCGTCCGGGTAGACATCGATCAGCTTCACAATCCAATCCGCATCCGTCCCCGTCGTCGCCACATGCAGCACCGGCGTCACTGGACCCGCCAGCGTCAGGTCCTCCTCCAGCACCTCCGTCTGATACACCAGCACATCCGGCCGCGCCGCCGCGAACCGCTGATCCGCCACCATGTACTCCTGCGTCATCCTCGGCGACACCTGGCCCGTGTACGGCACCGGCTTCGCCGGGTCGCTCGGGAACTCATCGGACCCATCCTCGGCCGGCGCCGCGAACCCCAGCCCGCCCTTCGGCTGCAGGTAGAGCTCCCGCGCCACGGTCCCCACCGGCGGCCACTGCCCGTGGCGCCGCCACACGTTCGTCCCCGTCTCGAACACGTACGCCTCCGGCAGGTCCACGCCCGTCTTCCCCTTCAAATGCCGCTCGAAGAACGGAAACTCAATCTGCTCCCGGTAAAACTCCGCCGTCTTGGCATGGAACGAAACGTTCGCCAGCCGGTCCCCTTCCCCGCGCGACCAGCCCCCGTGCACCCACGGCCCCATCACCAGCAGATTCACCGCTCCCGGGCTGCTCCGCTCCACGTGCCGGTACACCTGCAGGGCGCCATAGATGTTCTCCGCGTCCCACCAGCCCCCCACCGTCAACACCGCCGGCCGGATCGCTTTCAGATGCGGCCGCAGGTTCCTCGATTGCCAGAACTCGTCGTAGTTCGGGTGCTTCATCATGTCGTTCCAGAACGCCACCTGGTTCTTCAGGAACTTCTCATCCGCATTCGCCAGCGGACCCATCCTGAGGAAGAACGCATACCCGTCGTTCGTCCCATGCTCGAACGCCGGCGCCACCTTCGTCGTCGGCTCAGGCCTCGGCTTCCCGAACGCCGCCAGGAAATTGAACGCATGCGGCAGATAGAGCGCCCCGTTCCGGTGAAAGTCATCCCCCGTGAACCAGTCCACAATGGGAGCCTGCGGGGACGCCGCCACATGCGCCGGATGCGCGTCGATCATGCCCGCCGCCGTGTAAAACCCCGGGTATGAAATCCCCCAGGTCCCCACCCGCCCGTTGTGGCCCGGCAGGTTCTTCACCAGCCAGTCGATCGTGTCGTAGGTGTCCGTCGACTCATCGAAATCCCCCGTCCCCTTCGCCGCCCGGTGCGGGCGCATGTTGACGAACTCCCCCTCCGACATGTACCGCCCGCGCACATCCTGGTACACCACGATGTACCCCTCCCGCGCAAACAGCGGCGACGGTCCAAGATCCGTCTTGTACTTGTCCGCCCCATAAGGGCCCACGCTGTACGGCGTCCGGTTCAGCAGAATCGGATAGGTCCGGCTTGAGTCCTTCGGCAGGTACACCGACGTGAACAGCTTCTTCCCGTCCCGCATCGCGATCCGGTACTCGTACTTCGTATAGTTCGCCTTCACGAACTCCACACCCTGCGCCCACGCCCCAACCGGCGCAAGGGCGAACAATGCAAACAGACGATGGCTCATGTTCCTATCAGTATGCCCGCATTCTTGACCCCGTTCGGTCCCCATGGCATCATCAAATGCCATGAGAGCCATCGTCGTCCTCCTTCTGGCCGCCTCCGCCTTCCCCGCCCCCCGCCTCTTCGAAACCGGCGACCTCTGGGACCTCCGCACCGCCGCTGACCCACAGATCACCCCCAACGCCAAACGCGTCATCTACACCCTCACCTGGAATGACCGCGCCAACGACACTTCCCACTCCAACCTCTGGATCGTCAACGCCGATGCCGCCAACCCGCGCCCCCTCACCACAGGCCCCTACCGCGACCGCTCCCCGCGCCTTTCCCCCGACGGCGCCCGCGTGGCTTATCTCTCCAATCGCTCCGGCAAGACCCAGATCCGCGTCCGCTGGCTCGACGGCGGCGAGGATGTCCAGGTCACCGACATCGAGAACGCGCCCTCGCAGATCGAGTGGTCGCCCGATGGAACCCTGATCGCCTACCAGGCTCGCGTTCCCGCCGCGCCCGGCTGGAGCATCAAGCCCCTCGACAAGCCCGCCGGCGCCCGCTGGGCCGATCCCCCCACCGTGGTCACCGATCTCCGCTGGCGCGCCGACGGCGCCCCCGGCGTCACCCCGCCCGGTTACACCCACATCTTCACCGTGCCCGCCACCGGCGGCGCCCCCCGCCAGATCACCACCGGCGCGGCCAATCATACCGGCGGCTACTCCTGGACGCCCGACGGCAAGGCGATCATCTTCTCCGCCAACCGCTCGCCGGACGCGCAATACCACCTGGACGGCAACGATATCTTCTCAGTCCGCATCGCCGACGGAGCCATCGATCAACTCACCCGCCGCCGCGGTCCTGACACCGCCCCCGCCGTCTCACCCGACGGCACGCGCATCGCCTACGCCGGCAGCGATTGGAAGTTCCAAAGCAACACCGTCACCCGCCTTTATGTTATGAACCGCGATGGCAGCGGCGCGCGGCTTCTCACCGACGGGCTTGACCGCGATGTCCGCGATATCGCCTGGTCCGCCGACAGCCGCTCCATCCACTTCGCCGCCGATGACCGGGGCGGCAGCCGCATCCACCAGGTCCGTCTGGGCGACGGCACCGTGCACGATCTCACCGGCGGCAAGGAGCGCCTGGGCGCCTACGCAGCCCCCGGCGGATTCTCCCTGGCCGCGGACGGAACCATGGCCGCCGCCTTCAGTTCCCCCACCGAGCCCGGCGACGTCTATGTCCTTCAGCCCGGCGGCGCCCGCACCCGCCTCACCAGCGTCAACGCCAGCCTGCTTGAAGCCCGCCGCCTGGGCGCCGTCGAGCACGTCAGCTTCAAGTCCTTCGACGGCTGGGAGATCGACGGCTGGCTCATCAAGCCTCCGGACTTCGACCCCGCGAAGAAGTACCCGCTCCTCCTCGACATCCACGGCGGACCCCACGCCATGTACGGCGTCGAGTTCAACCACGAATTTCAGGTGCAGGCCGCCCGGGGCTTCGTCGTCCTTTACCTCAACCCGCGCGGCTCCACCGGCTACGGCGAGAAATTCGGCAACGTCATCCACACACACTACCCCGGTGACGACTACAAGGACCTCATGGCCGGCGTCGACCACCTCATCGCCCGCGGCTACATCCACCCGGCCCGCCTCACCGTCACCGGCGGCAGCGGTGGCGGCCTCCTCACCGCCTGGATCATCGGCCAGACCACCCGCTTCGCCGCCGCCGTTTCCCAGTACCCGGTCACCAACTGGATCAGCCAGGCGGGCACCGCCGACGGTGGCTACACCCACAGCGCTCTCTGGATGAAATCGCTGCCCTGGGAAAATCCGAAGCAGTTCATCGATCACTCCCCCATCTTCCTGGCCAGGAACTTCAAGACCCCCACCCTGGTCCTGTGCGGAGAAGAGGACTGGCGCACCCCCATCGGCCAAAGCGAGGAACTCTACTTCGCGCTCAAGGCGATGAAGGTGCCCGCCGCCCTGGTCCGCTTTCCCAAGGAACCTCACGGCATTCGCGGAGCCTACCCCAGCCACAAGATCGCCAAGATGGAGCACATCCTCGGCTGGATGGAAAAATGGACGCAGTAGACCCCGCCCACCAACTCCATCTCCGTTGCGAGCATCTCGCCGACCGCTATCCCGGCGCCGCCGAGGCGCTACGCTTCTACGCCCGCGTGGGCAGGTTCACTGGCAGCGTGCAAGAACTCCTGGCCCTCGTCCGCGCGGCCGGACCACCACCCCTGCACCTGGAAGCCGACGCCCTCGCCGGCGCCGCGGAGCGCTATCTCTCCGGGGAGGACCGCACGTCACCCGCCTCCTTCTATGCACGAATCCTGCTCCGCCAGCAACCCTGCCACAACCATGTGCCGCAGCACGGCGTCCTGCGCGCTGAAGGCGACGGCACCGCTCTGCACCTGGCCTGCGCCATCTGCCTCGCCGAATGGCCCCACCCGCGCAACCAGTGCCCGGCCTGTGGCTCGGCGAGCATCGAAGTATTCAGCGCCCCCGAACTCCCGCACATCCAGAGCCACGCCTGCCAGGACTGCCGTCGCTACCTCCACGTCATCAGCCGCGCCGTGGACCCTCATGCCGTCCCCGACGCCGATGAAATCGCCGCCCTACCCCTTGATGTATGGCTCCGCGAGCAGGGCTACGCAAAGCTCCAGCCCAACCTCATCGGGATCTGATATCCTTCCATCTCAACCTATGAAAGCCTGGAGATTCTACGGATTCAGCGACCTGCGCCTGGACGACATCCCGACACCGGAAGTGCGGCCCAACCACGTCATTGTCAAAGTGCTCTGCGTTCAGCCCAGTGTCACCGAGGCGCAACTCGCCTTCGGCATCCGCACACTCGCCTATGAACGCATCAAGCGGCGCCTGGAAACCGAAGCCCCCGTCCAGTTGTTCGGACACGAATTCTGCGTCCGCATTGTCGAAACCGGCCCCGGCGTCACCCGGTTCAAAGTGGGCGACCGCGTCGCCGCCCGCGCCAAACTCCCCTGCCAGGACTGCCCTCTCTGCCACTCCGGCCGCATGCACCTCTGCCGCAAGGGACCCATCATCGGCTTCCAGCTCCCCGGCTGCTTCAGCGAGTACGCCATTCTCCCCGAAATCGCCCTCGTCAAAGTGGATGACGCCATCTCCGACAGCGAAGCCGCCTGCCTCCAATCCCTCTCGGATTCCGTCGCCTCCGTCGAAACCGCCCAGATCCAGATCGGCGACTCCGTGGCCCTCTACGGCCAGGGCAGCATGGGCCTGGAGTGCATGCAGATCGCCCGCGCCTCGGGAGCCGGCCGCATCATCACCGTCGACGTCCGTCCGGAAGCCTGCGCCGTCTCCCGCGAACTCGGCGCTGACCATGCCATCGACGCTTCCCGCGAAGATCCCGTCGCCGTCATCCGCGACCTCACCGGCGGCAACGGCGCCGACATTGTTTTTGAATGCGCCGGGGGCAGCCCCACTCAGGGGCTGGCCGGCACACGCACCCTCACCCAGGCCATCGATTCCGTACGCAGCGGAGGCAAGATCATCGGCGTGTCCTGGTTCGGCAGCCCGCTCGAAGTGGACATCGACCTTCTCCGCGAGCGCAGCCTCCGTTACCTGTTCCCCGACATCAGCACCGTCGAGCATCTGGAACACACCGTCCGTCTCGCCGCCTCCGGCCGCGTGCGCCTCAAACCCACCATCACCCACGTCCTGCAGGGCATTGAAAGTGTCCCGCAAGCCTTCGAGATCACCGCCAACAAAGGCCGCTACCAGGCCATCAACCCGGCCCAGGTGATGATGCAATGAGCGCCGCCATCCGCAAAGCCGTCCTCAAGCTGCGGCCGGCCCTGCTCTCGGACGCGCTCGGCAAATCGGGCGGCATGGATCACGGCATCCACTGTTACTCGAAGCAGCCGCGCATGGCCGGGCCCGCGTTCACGGTTCGCATCCACAAGGCTGACATTCTCATGGTGGGCAAAGCCCTCTCGCTCTGCCCCTCAGGGCACGTGCTCGTCATCGACGGACGCGCCGAACCCGACACGGCTCTGTGGGGCGGCATCACCACCAGCGCCGCGGAGCACAAGAAGCTCGCCGGCATCGTCATCGACGGCGCCGTGCGTGATGTCGCCGAAATCCGAGGCTCGAAGCTGCCCGTCTTTGCCCGCGGGAACACACCGCAGGCAGGCGGCGCCGAGTACAAGGGCGAAACTCAGGTTCCGGTCGTCTGTGGCGGCGTCGTGGTATCCCCCGGAGATTGGATCTCAAGCGACGAAGACGGCGTAGTCGCCATCCCCGCCTCAAAGCTCGAAGCGGCCATCGAACTGGCGGGCCGAATCGCCGCCATTGAGAAGGTGATTCACGCCCAGGTGCGGGCCGGCAAGGATCTGGCCACACTGCTTCGCTTCGATGAAGTGCTGGCCACCAAAGTGGGAATCCCCCAACTGCGGGCCCTGCCCAAAGACTGACCAGGCCCTACGCCTTCAGCGTGTGAGCCTGCGCCTGCACCTTCTTCACGGCCTCCACAATCTGCTCCATGTCGGCTCGCGTGCCCAGCAGCATGGTCTGCGTGAACCACACCGCCTCCGTGCAGAGCCGGTCGTTCATCGGACACTCGTTCTTCTCGCGCCAGCCCTTCAGCGACGCCTCGGAGAACAGCCTCTTGAACCCGCGCGACCCCAGAATGTTCTGAATGAACGGCTCCTTGTTCAACGGCTGATACCCGCTTGAACAGGGAATGCCCTCCGCCGACATCGCCTTCAGAAACGAACTCCGCGGAGCACCGGCGAACGCCGCCTTGTCATACCGGAACATGTAAAGATGCCATGCGCTCCGCGTGGCCCCTTCCGGCCACCGCGCCGGCTTGATGCCCGGCACCTGGCTCAGCATCGAAGTGAGATACGCCGCGTTCTCATCCCGCCGCTTCGATTGCTCCTCAAGCCGCGACATCTGTGAAATCAGCAACGCGCCCTGAAACTCCGTCAGCCGCAGATTCGCCCCGTTGTGCTGATACCCGAACGCCGCATTGCCCGTCACCCGCGAACGGCCGTTGTTGTGGAACGAATAACACCGCTCCAATACCGCGTCATCGTTCGTCAACACCGCCCCGCCCTCACCCGAGTTCAGATTTTTCGATCCCTGGAAACTGAAACAGCCCGCCGTCCCCAGCGTTCCCACCTTCTTCCCACGCCACTCCGCCAGATGCGCCTGGCACGCATCCTCGATCACCGGCACCCTCCGCCGCCGCCCAATCGCCGTGATCGCGTCCAGGTCCGCCGGCGTGCCCGCCATGTGCACCGGAATGATCGCGGTCGTCCGGTCGGTCAGCGCCGGCTCCACCCGCTTGGGGTCCATTTGGAACGTCTCCAGGTCAATGTCGGCGAACACCGGCAGCGCGCCCCGCAGCAGCACCGCGTTCACCGTCGCCACAAACGTGTAGGGCGGCACAATCACTTCATCGCCCGCGTTCACGTCCAGCCCATCCAGCGCCGTGATCAGCGCGCTGGTGCCATTGGCCACCGCCAGGCAGTGCCGGGCCCCAGTCAGCTTCGCGTACATCTCCTCGAACCGGATCACGAATTTCCCGCCCATCCGGTTCCACCGGCCGCCGCGCAACACTTCGAGCAGCCCGTCTTCATCGTTCTGCGCCACCCGCGGCCAGGAAGGAAACCTCTCCCGCCGCACCGGCGTCCCCCCGTTCACTGCCAGAGGACCCGCAGCCGCCGGAGCCGCCGCAGCCGCTGGAGCCGCCGACGCCGCGGCCGCCGCCACAAAACCACGCCGTGATACATCACTCGCCATGCGATGCATGATACCGTCATTCTCTTGGGGATGCATCCGGTCGAAAAACTCCAGCGGGAGATCGTTCACTGCGAGCGCTGCCCGCGCCTCCGCGAACACTGCCGCGAAGTGGCCCGCGTCAAGCGCCGCGCCTATCTCGATTGGGACTACTGGGGCCGCCCCGTCCCCTCGTTCGGCGATCCGGACGCCCGCCTGCTCATCATCGGCCTTGCCCCCGGCGCCCACGGAGCCAATCGCACCGGCCGCATGTTCACCGGCGACCGCTCAGGCGACTTCCTCTTCGACGCCCTCCACCAGGCCGGTTTCGCCTCCCAATCCACGAGCACCGCCCGCACCGACGGCCTCACCCTCCACGACGCCTACATCACGGCCGCCGGCCGCTGCGCTCCCCCGGACAACAAACCCCTGCCCGCCGAACTGGCCACCTGCCGCCCGTTTCTCGAACGCGAACTCACCTTGCTTAAGAACGTCCAGGCCGTCGTCGCACTGGGCCGCATCGCCTTCGATGCCTACCTCGGCATCCTCAAGGACCAGGGAACCATCACCCGCCGCGCCGCCTTCCCGTTCGCCCACGGCGCCATCCACCCGCTTTCCCCCGCCCTGGTGTGCAGCTTCCACCCCAGCCAGCAAAACACCTCAACCGGCCGCCTCACCCTCGAAATGCTCACCGCCGTCTTCCGGCAAGCCCGCGGCCTATTGAGCCCGCGCTGACCGCGGCTCCCCGCGCTTCACCTGCGCCCGCCGCCGGCCCTTCTCCAGATTGGCCGCCGCCCTCTCCCGCGCCGCCTCTGAAATCTGGATCCGGTTCACCACCTGCCGCGCCCCCGCCGATTTCGCCATCCGCGTCACGGACCCCTTGCGCTGAATCACATCCGTCTTCCCGTCGATGTAGGCCGTTCCGCCCTGCACCCGCACCGTGATCCGGTCCTGCGCCGCTTTCGAATGCGCGATCTTCTCCTTCAACCGCCGCTCAATCTCGGCATCGGAACCCGCCGCCTGAGCCGCCTTTTGAGCCGCCTTCGGAGCCGCCGCCAGCCCGCTCAACCCAAGCATCAGGAAAATCGCAAGGAGTCTCTGCATGTAAAAGTAGTGCGCCGGGAACGTTATAATTCGCAGAGAATGTCGAACGCAATTCTCGACCGGCGCAATCTTCTGCGCGGCGCGGCCGTCACCGCCGCCTCCTACTCCCGTGTCCTCGGCGCCAATGATCGCGTCAACCTGGGCATCATCGGCTCCGGCGACCGTGGGCGCTACGTCCTCTCACAGTTCGCCGTCACCACCCAGGTGGATGTCCGCGCCGCCGCCGATGTCTACTCCACCCACGTCGACATGGTGCAGCAGAAGCACCCCAACGCCAAGGGCTTCGGCGACCACCGCAAACTCCTCGAAACCCGCGAACTCGACGCCGTCCTCATCGCCACGCCCGATCATTGGCACGCCGGCTGCGCCATCGATGCCCTCCGCGCAGGCAAGGATGTCTACGTGGAAAAGCCCCTCACGCTCCGCAATGAGGAAGGTCCCGAGATCGTCAAGGCCGCCCGGGTCAACAACCGCATCTGCCAGGTCGGCATGCAGCAGCGCTCCGGCGAGCATTACATCCAGGCCAAGCGCGACTACATCGACACGGGCAAGCTCGGCCGCATCACCCTGGCCCGCACCTGGTGGCACGGCAACGGCTACCATCTCCGCCGCGCCCCGGCGTCACTGCAGACCCAGCCCTCAAACCTTGACTGGGCCCGCTTCCTCGGCCCACTGAAGTGGCGCGACTACGATCCGCAGCAGTACTTCAACTGGCGGGCTTACCTCGATTTCGGCGGCGGCCAGGTCACCGACCTCTTCACCCACTGGATCGACGTTGTCCACATGTTCCTGGGCAAGGACATCCCAACCTCCGCCGTTGCCGCCGGCGGCGTCTATCACTACAAGGATGGCCGCACTGCCCCCGACACCATCAATGTCCTGCTCGAATACGGCCACGATTTCACCGCCACTTTTGAAGCCACTCTCGTTCCCGGCATCAAAGGCTACGGCATCGAATTCTGCGGCACCCTCGGCCGCCTCTGGATCTCGCGCGAGCGCTTCGAGTTCCACTCCACCGAAAAAGGCGCCCAGCCTGTCATCGTCCCCGCCGCCCCCCGCGACATGACGCTCGACCACGTGAAGAACTTCCTCGATTGCGTCCGCTCCCGCAAACTCCCCAACGCCGACGTCCTCATCGGCCACCGGTCCGCCCAGGCCTCACACCTGGGCAACATCGCCTATCTGCAGAAGCGGCGTCTCCAGTTCGATACCCAGCGGGAAGAGATCCAGCCTCTCTAACGCACGCGTTCAACCAGGTGCCAGGCGGTCTCCCGCCCGTCCCGCGCCTGGACAATCAAAGCCCCCGTCATGCCAGGCCGCAGGCGCTCCGCCAGCGCCTTTGCGGGCAGCACAAATTCCGCCACCGCCGGATCGGCCTCAAGCACCATGGTCGAATGAACGCGCCAATCGCCGGCCTCCACCGTCTTCCGTCCCAGGCGGCGAAGGAACAGCCGCCGCACCACCTTCATCCGGCGCGCCGCGCGCAGCAGCGCCCGCAGGATCCTCATTGCAACGCCCTCCGCCAGTTCCGCAGTTGCCCCAGCAACCGGAACAGATACTCCGGCAGCTCCGGCTGTGCCTCCGTCTGCGTCCCCAGATTCGAAAAAATCAGCCGCGCGTCGCTCTTCTGTTCCACATGGGCGGTCTCCCCATCCATCGTCACCAGGAACTCCGCCGCAACAATCAGAGTCTCATCCGCCACGCCCTTCCAATCCCCACGGTACACGAACATATCCGTGTCGTTGTCGCCGTCCTTGCGAATGCGGAACACCGCCGCCTCGGCCGCTCCGGTGCCCAGAAAAGTACCGAACCGGCTCTCATCCTCACCGGGGAGACGGACCTGATCGAAAATCCGCCGCGCATTTTTCGCCGAAGACATCATCCCGGTGAGCTTCGCATGCAAGTCGCCATCGATCAGAAAATCCGCCGGGCCGATCCGGAAGCGCACCTCCGCCCCATGCTCGCCCTGCTCCACGCCCCCCTCAAAGCTCATCCGGAACGTGTCTTCTTGTGGCTTCTCCGCCACCGCTCCCTCCGGAGTCAATCGCAGCGTCACCCTCGTCTCAAACTTCTCCAAAATCAGCGGCGGGTTGAAGACGTCCGCCGGACCCTGCGGAACCGCCGGGCCCGCGGCCACCCGTGCCGTCTGCCGCCACGCTTCAATCATCAGCGCCGCAATCCGCTGCACCGCCAGGGGAGAAGCCGGCACGGGCGGCGGCGCGGCATACACCAGCGTCGAATCGAATCGCGCCCGCACCCAGTCCTCCACCCGGTCCATCAGCATCAGGAACGGTTCCGGGTCGAACACCGTCCGCCCCGCCGGACCCGGCAGGGGATACACCATCCGGGCTTCATCCTGCCCGGCGAGCATCCACGCCGCCCGGGCCCGCTTCGGCTCTTCCACACCGAGGGCGCCAAAGCGGAAATTCCCCGCCCGCAGGAACAGCACCTCGTCCACACCAGACCCCAGCCGTCTGGCCAGGACCTGCTTGTCCTCATCCTGCACGGGGCCCATGAAACGCGGCAGCACAACGGCCACCGGCAAAAACGGCGGCACAACCGGTGACTCCACGCCCTGCCCCACGCACAGCCGCATACTCACTTCCAGCCGCAGCAGCACATCCCGCTTGGGTTTGCCGGGGAAAAAGAAAAACATCACCTTCTGGCTCTCCGTTGAAAGCCAGAGATGAGTGTTCCTGTTCACCCGCCGGACCAGCGGAAACCACTGGCCGCTCGCCAGCCCTTCACGAACACGGACGCGGTTCGCCGCCACCATGCCCGACGCCACGCTCGAGTACGCGGCGGGCAGATGCTCGATGCTCAGCCAGCCGTCCGTCATGTTTACTTGAGGAAAGCTTCCTGCCGGTCAGCCAGAGCCGACACTAGCTCGACAAGGTTCACCTCCCCGGGTCGGTTATTCCTGGAGAAGCTGTAGATCGTCTCAATCCCATCCTTCGTGATGCGCCACATACCCACGGAATTCGCGGACTCCCTGGTCGCATGCAGGGCCAGCCACCGCGGCTCAGGCGCCGGTGACGATTCCAGAATCAGCACCCGGTCCGGAGTCTTCCGCGCCGCTTCGATCAGCGGATCCGACAGCCTGCCCGGCGTCTCCTCCGCAATCCGTGCCAAAACCGCCCGCCGCACCGCCGGATCCATGGTCAAGGCCAACCGTGGCGCCAGCGAGCCCACCGCCCGCATCGCCTCCGGCGGCGCCGGTACGCTCACCACCTCGAACTCAATCGACTGCTCGTTGCGGGTCGTGCTCTCCTCCTTCTTGTCGAAGAACAACAGGTTGAACCCCGTCGACTTGCTCACCTCCAGCGCAAATCGCATATTCGCCGTGACGCGAGGCATCTGGAACACAGCCGGCTGCACGTGCGCGCGGTCCTCAATGCTCTTCAGATACGCCGCGGACTCGCTGTCCAGCCGCTTCTGCGCATCCACGAAAGAGCGCGAGATGTTGCTGATGAAGTCCGAAAACCCGATGGGGTCCGGCTTCGCCGCCTGAGGTGTCAGCATCGGCGCAAAGGCCAGAAAGCGATGGTCGCGGGCCGCCGCCCGCAGAGGCTCGAAACCAGCGTCCGGCACCTCAGCCCCATCGTCGATCCGAAGCTTCTTCGTGTGCTCCTCGGCCAGGTCGCGAAGGGCCGCCGCCCACTGCTTCAGGGAGTCGAGCGCGCCAAGGTATTCTTTCCGTGTCATCACGGTGCGGCCCGCTCTACTTCGTGTCGATCGCCTTGGGATCGGCGCCTGCGGCCTTGGCGGCGTCCCTCATCGCGTCCAGCACGTCCTTGTCGTGCTCGCTGCGGCCGGCAAGCTCAAGCTTCGAGTTGTCCAACTCCTTGGCGCGATCCAGCAGATTCCCGAAAGCCGCCCGGTTGTCCTGCGGAAGCACCGCGTGCAGCGTGCACCGCACCTCAGCGCCCGCCCGGTAATCCGGAGAACCGCGCGTTGCAAAGGAGCCGCTCACAACGATCCCCGCAAAGCCCCCGCCCGCCGACCCGCTCACCGCCGTGTCGCGAGCCTCCGACAGATCCAGTCTCACATGCAGGCTGGTCTCGGTGAACTGATACCGCGCCGGAGCCGCTGTCTCCACAAGGTGCCGCATGAAATCCAGCGCCTTCCCCTGATCCACGCCCTGGCCTACAAACGCCCGGGCGATCACACCCAGTTGCTCAAGCGAGCGGATGTAGTTCGCATCCAACTGCTTCTGCGCTTCCGCGATCCCTTCGCCGAGCTCACCGATGATGCCCGGAATCGTCTTCAAATCCTTAACCCACATTTCCGTTTTGAGCCGCGCGTGCGAATCTCCTGGATGCTCGTCCGCATCAATATCGATAGGGTTTGAAGGCAGCGAAGACCCCTGCGGAGGACAGCACCCAATGGGTGACAAACAAAACCAGCCCTTTCAGCTCTCGTTCAACGGCCTTCTCAAGATCGACTTCCAGGGATCGCGCGTTACTTCCGATGGTGGTCTGATCCTGGTGCGTGAGTTGGATGAACGGCTGGGCTTCGGTGCTCTCATTGCCCAACACCTGACTGACTCACGGCGCGGCAAGAATACCCAGCTTCCGCTGGCGGACCTACTGCGCCAGTCCGTCTACAGCCGGATTGCCGGCTACGAGGATGTCAACGATGCCGAGCGGCTCTCGCAGGATCCAACCTTCCGGCTGA
>VFZY01000188.1 GCA_016870915.1 Acidobacteriota bacterium
CAAGCCGCCGCACCGCCGCCAACTTGAACTCCTTGCTGAATCGCCTTCGTACTTGACCCATGACTCAATTCTCCATTCGTTGGATTTTGAGTCTTAACCGTTTGTCTCAAAAAAGGGGACAAGTCCACTCCAAGAAGGATCTGCTGATTCGTCAGCCTGCCCTTTGTAGCCGGTAGAGCGATCGCCTCTGTTTCGAAATCATCTCCACTCACGTTCATTCTTCCGTCTCACTCTCTGACGCGGCCAGCTCGGCCTCGATCTCTTCAATGCTCGGCAAGCTGCCCTTTAGTTCCTCTGGCAGCTTCTCAAGATGCTTGAACTTGGCAATCCCCATCGGCGTTGCCGTGTTCCGAAGAGCGTACTCGACAACAAGCTCTTTCTTGCTCTTGCAGAGAATAAGCCCAATGCTTGGGTTGTCGGATGGATGCTTGAGCATGTCATCAACTGCTGCAAGGTAGAAGTTCATCTTGCCGGTGTACTCCGGCTTGAAAGGGCCGCTTTTCAGGTCGATGATCACGAAACAGCGAAGTCTGATGTGATAGAAGAGCAGATCGAGCCGGTATTCCTCACCGGCAATTTCAATCGGGTACTGCCTTCCGAGGAACGAGAAACCCGTGCCCAGCTCCAAAAGAAACTTCTGGATCTGCGCTACGAGGCCGGTCTCGACTTCCCGTTCATCGGCGTCCTTGGACAGCGTTAAGAAATCGAAGTTGTATGGATCTTTCAGAAGCTGCTGGGCCAGGTCAGACTGGGGAGCCGGTAGGGCCTTGGTGAAGTTTGTTATCGCCTTCCCCTGCCGTCCATACAGTCCTGCCTCGATCTGGATCACCAGAACGTTTCGGCTCCAGCCGTGCTCGATGGCCGTCTGAGCGTACCACTGTCGCTCTAGCGGGTCCTTCACGTAGTCGAGGAGGCGCACGTTGTGACCCCACGGCAATTTTGCAACAAGCTGTTGCAAAATTGGTTCTTCAGGCCATGCCTCCGCGAACGCCTTCATGTAGCCGAGGTTCCTGGGCGAAAGGCCCTTCATCTCTGGGAACTCCGAGGATAGATCCTTTGAGAGGCGTGGAATAACGTTCTTTCCCCACCCTTCCGCCTGCTGGCGCGCCAAGATCTCGTTCCCGATCCCCCAATAGAGGAGAACCAACTCCTGGTTGACGGCGACCGCTGCCCGCACCTGGGCCGTCAGAATCCGCTCCTTGATGCTCTTCAAGAGGGCGGCGTAGGACTGCGTGCTAGGCGACTGATCTTTCATTGGCTCTTTCTGTCGTACCAGACAACGGGCGTCCACATCAAAATTCGCCGTTTGTGCGTTTGGCGGTCAAGGCTGCGCGAAGCGCACCGCGTCAGCGGCGTCATGCCTTGACGGCCGCTCTGCCAGGCTTGGGCCTGGGGATTCAGGCGTTCTGAGCGACCGCAGGGAGCGTCCCCGAAGGGGCATAACAGCCTGATCCCTTGCCCGACGGCGAGTCGGAGAGGTCCAGGAGGGGAACACCTCCTGGTGGGGCCGCAGGGGCAGTGCCCCCGGCTGGAGCGCCGAGTCGCCACCCCTGCCTTGGCTCATGGCGGATCTTGTCGGATGAGGAATCCGAACATCGAACTGCCAGAAGCGTAAACGCGTGACTGGCGCTGTGGATGTGGGAGCAGCTCACCTGGAACGTGCCGCCTCGCTGCTCGGAAGATCCCAGAAGATCGATCTGACGCTGCTCCAGCATGTTTCACCGCTCGGCTGGGAGCATGTTGGGTTAACCGGCGACTATCTTTGGCGCACCGACAAGCGCCTGGCCAAGGGCGGGTATCGCACTCTCCGACCGCCCGCTGCCAGGCTCTCCGGCTCCTAGCGCTGGTCATTCAACGAGCCGGGTACCAGTCTTCTGCCGCCTGTGGCGTTACTCGGGTTCTACCAGGTCAAGCCGCGACGTACGCGCCCGGCGCTCCTTCAGCATTGCGTAGAGATGCGTTGGCGGGTGGACCTGCATGCGCGGCATACGCTGCTTCAGGTATGCTATCGGAGGATCGAACAAACGAGGGAATACTATGCGTTCTGGGAGTGTGCCGGAGATTGACCTAGAGAAGATTAAGGCGTTGACTGTTGTGATCGCCAGCGAAGTCGCACCGGACGAAGCGGACCTCATCGAGGCAATCCCTGCCAATATGCTCGTCAATACCCGGTCCGAAGCACTTCTGGAAACGATTGATGACTTCCATTTGGGCGTTGAAACTGAGGTCGCGATGGTGAGCGTTCATATTCTTGCGGGAACCTTGGCGCTATACGAGTCTTTCGTGAGTGCCCGCCGCATCAAAGAGGAGCGCGAGGCCTTAGGGCAACTTCGAGAGGCCTGGCAACGGTTCCTCACCGAAAAGGGTGTATCGGCAGAGTTGGCCAAGGCAATACCAGTCAAGTTCGGTTCCGAAGTCCTAGGAACTTGTTGAAATACGCTTCGCCGCGTCAGCATCGACGCGATCCGTTCGATCCGAACATCGCAAAACGGTGCGAAAAGGGAATTTTTGGGGCGCACTGCCCCGGCAACACCGCCGCGCGGTGTTGAAAAACACCGTTTTTCGGCGTCCGGCTACACTCCTGCCGCTTGCAACTTCGGGAGGCGCCACAGATTGAATGCCGCCGCGGTCATCAAGAACTGCCATGCCACCTTTGCCAACCCCCGCAACTTGGTCTTCCGCATTCATACGAAGGGTTCAGGATCGGGTTTCTGCGGATTCCTTCTTTCCCCTCCGAGGGCGCCGCGGCGTCGGTGCGGCAGCTTGAGACCGAGATTGCCTATCTGAACGCCAACACCGATGGCCTGGTGGTGGACATCATGCGCAACCCGGGCGGAGGCTGTGTGGGCCTGCGCTATGCCGCGCTGCTGATGCCGGAACGGTTCAAGGGATTTAGCGAGTACATCCGGCCGACACTCGCCATGATCGCGGACATGGAAGAGACGCTCGCGCTGCTGGAGGCGTTTGGCGCCGAGAAGTGGGTGATCGAGACGGTGCGCTTCGAACTGGACTCACTGCGCAGCGCCTACCGGAACGGCCGCGGTTTGACGGGCGCCATTCCCGCCTGCTCGCTCACAGCGGACAATGAGCCCGCGCGGACGCGGAACGGTGACCTGATGGCGTACACAAAGCCGCTGATCCTGCTGGTGGACGAGTTTTCGACTTCGTTCGCCGATGCATTCGCGGCCATGATTCAGGACAACCGGCGCGGCCTGGTGGTGGGAGCACGGACGAACGGAGCAGGCGGCTCCGTGGTGGTCTCGCCCGCCGGGCAGTATTCGGAGGCGTCGGTGGGGATGACGAACGCCCTCATCGTGCGGTCGCGCGAGGTGCGAACGCCGGAGTTTGGTCTTTCGGCGCTCATTGAGAACATCGGCGTTCGGCCCGACGTTGCGATTGAGGTGATGACCCGCGAGAACCTGATGCAGCAGGGCCGGCCGTTCGCGGATGAATTCTCCAAGGTGATGGCCCGCCACATCCGGGAGACCGCCAGGCCCTGAGTCGCGTCAGAAGAAGCCCGGTCCCGACGTTCTGCTACCATCGGTGAGAAATGGCTTCCAAAGTATCCATCCTGAACAACGGTCCCATCCGGATTGAAGGCGAGTTCACGATCCACGACGCGCAGGGGGCCGCCTTCGGCCTGGCCGGGCGCACCGTGATTTCGCTGTGCCGCTGCGGCCTTTCGGAGAACAAACCGTTCTGCGACGGTTCGCACGCCCGCCAGGGCTTCAGTTCCGTTTGCGAAGCCCGCGAACTGCCGCCGCCCAAGCCGAAGGTCTAAGTGCTCCCCTGGTTGCTGGCCGGCCTGGCTGGGTTGGCGCTGGCCGGCTGTTGCTTTGAGTGGTGGGGCGCACGGCGCGACCGGCGGAGGTATCCCGCGCCCGGCCGGATCATTCCGGCAGATGGCAGCCACTGGCACGCTGAGATCGTCGGGGCGGGCAAGCCTGTCGTGGTGTTCGAGGCTGGGCTCGCGGCCTCGTCCCTCAACTGGCGTCTGGTGACGGGTGAGGTGGCCCGCTGGACTCGTGTCTGCGCCTATGACCGCGCCGGTCTGGGCTACAGTGGTGACGCCGCGCCGCCGCGCACGGCTTCAAACTGCACCGAAGAGCTCCACGAAATGCTGGAGCGGGCCGGTATCCCGGCCCCTTATGTTCTGGTGGGGCACTCCTTTGGCGGCCTGATCATCCGGCTGTTCACGCTGCGTTATCCCGATGAAGTGGCGGGGCTGGTGTTTGTCGATCCGCTGCTGCCCCACGAATGGCGGCACCCCGATGCGACGCAGCGGAAGCTTCTGCGGCGGGCGTTGTTCCTTGCCCGGCGAGGCGCGATGCTGGCCCGGTGCGGCATCCCTCGGCTGGCGCTGACGTTTCTTGGCGTGGGCGCGCACAACGCCGCCCGGCTGATTACGCGTGTTTCAAGCGGCGGCGTGACGTTCGTCGACCGGTTCCTGGGGGAGGTGCGGAAGCTGCCGCGCGACACCTGGCCGCTCATCGGCGCGCACTGGTCGCGCCCGCGCAATTTCACTACCATGGCTCGCTTTCTGGAACGTCTTCCCGAATCGTGCGGGGAGGTTCCGGAGGACGCGCCGCTGGGCGACATTCCGGTGATCGTGCTGGCTGGCGGCGACCTGGATGCCGCCAAGCTGGCGGCGATGGAGCGGCTGGCACGCCTGTCGCCGCGGGGCGAACTGCGCGTGGCCGCCGGCAGCCGCCATTGGGTTCAACTGGACCAGCCGGAGTTGGTGATTGGGGCGGTGCGCGATGTCGCCGCGCGGGTCAACGGAACAGCGGCATGAACGAAGCGGCACGGTACCGCCTGCTGGTAGCAGCCACGGCATTCCTGTTTTCGACGGGCGGGGCGGCGATCAAGACCACCACGCTCACAAGCTGGCAGGTGGCGAGTTTCCGGTCGGGCACGGCGGCTGTGGCGCTACTGTTTTTGTGGCCCGCGGCGCGCCGCGGCTGGTCGTGGAACCTGATTCCAGGGGCAATCGCCTTTGCGGCAACGCTGGTGTTCTTCGCGGTGTCCGCCAAGCTGACCACCTCCGTGAACGCCACGTTTCTGCAAGCGGCGGCGCCGGTGTACCTGCTGCTCATCGGGCCTCTGCTGCTGCACGAGCGTCCCACGCGGAATGACCTGCTGGTGACACCGCTGGTGGCGGCCGGGATGCTGTGCCTTTTTCTGGGGAGCGATGAGGGCACCGCCACGGCGCCGGACCCGGTTCGCGGCAACGTGTTTGGCGCCGTTTCCGGCATTTCCTATGCCTTTCTGCTGGCGGCCTTGCGCCGCGCGGGCTCAAAGGCGGGCAACAGCCTGGGCATCGTGGCGATGGGGAACCTTCTGGCGTTCGCGGTCGCGCTGCCCCTGGCTCTGCCCGTGGAGCGAATCACCGCGGCCGATATCGGAGCACTGTTCTATCTGGGCTGCTTTCAGATTGCGTTGGCCTATGGGTGCCTGTCGCTGGCTTTGACCCGGCTGGCGGCATTTGAGGCTTCGCTGATCATGCTGATCGAGCCGGTGTTCAACCCGCTGTGGACCTGGTTGCTGCATGGCGAAGTGCCGGGCCCGTGGCCATTGACGGGCGGTGCGCTGATCCTTGCGGCGACGGCCGGAAAGCTGGTTTTGTCGAGAACGGGTGCCGCCTCATGATCGAGATCGTACGGGTGCTGAATGACCTGTTGTCACGCCTTCGGCACGCAGGGCTGGGGTTGGACGGGCTCTGCTGGCCGCGGCGGCAGCCCATGCGCGCGCGGCCGGGGTCGTTCGCCTGACACTTCGACGGAGCACACCAACACCACCGGGCAGGCGCTTTCTGTAGCCTCTGAGGGGCGGAGCGCGATATCATCAAGTCGATGATTCCAGGGATCCACGGGGGGGCGTTCGACAGGCGGGCGTTCCTCAAGGCCGGCTCGATTGCCGCGTTCCGGTGGATCACGCTGGGGGGCACGCTGGCCGCGCAGACGGCCGAGCCGAAAGCGAAGTCGGTGATTCATCTGTTCCTGACCGGCGGGTTGAGCCAGATGGATTCGTTTGACCCCAAGCTCAACGCGCAGCCGGGCAACCGGACACGGTTCGGCGCCATTCCGACGTCGGTCCCCGGGTTCCACATCTCGGACCGCTTGCCGAGGCTGGCCAAGCTGGCGCATAAATACACGACGATCCGTTCCATGCGCCACAACACGCCGGTGCATGTGCCGGCCTGCGGTCTGATCCTGAGCGGCCATCTGCCGCTGTCGAGCATTACGCACCCCTGCGCAGGATCCGTGGTGAGCCGCGAGTTGGGGCCGCGCAATGAGATGCCGGCATTCTGTTCCGTGCCAGGCTCCACCGGCTACTGGGAGGGCGCGGGGTATCTTGAACCTCGTTACAATCCGTTCGATACGGGCAACCCGAATGCGGAGAAGTTCCAGGTGCGCGATCTT
The DNA here is from genome assembly GCA_016870915.1 of Acidobacteriota bacterium. Classification (GTDB taxonomy): domain Bacteria; phylum Acidobacteriota; class Terriglobia; order Bryobacterales; family Bryobacteraceae; genus VFZY01. The sequence continues at coordinate 6,423 of VFZY01000188.1, forward strand.
GAACTGCCGTTGGGAGTGGACTGGGCTCGTATGGACCGGCGCCGGTCCCTGCTGCACCTGGCCGACGAGAAGTTCAGGCGGTATGATTCGACGGGCATCATCGACAACATGAACGCCTACTATCAGACGGCGTTCGGACTCATGCAGTCGCCGCGGGCGAAGAAGGCGTTCGATATCGCGCAGGAGCCGGAGAAGCTGCGGCAAAGCTACGGCCGCAACTCCACCGGGCAGGGCCTGCTGCTGGCTCGGCGTCTGGTTGAAGCGGGTGTCCGATATGTGACTGTGTCGCGCGGGTTCAACACGTGGGACCATCACGCGAACATCTACCCGCTGTTGAACGACACCTTTCTACCGGAACTCGACGACGGCCTGGCCGCTTTGATTGAGGACCTGGACGCGCGCGGGTTGCTGGATGAGACGCTGGTGATCGCCACGGGCGAGTTCGGCCGCACACCGGAGGTGAACGCGAACGGAGGGCGGGATCATTGGGCCAACGCGTTCTCGCTGGTTCTGGCGGGCGCCGGGATTCCGGGGGGCGCGGTGATTGGCGAGACCGATTCGGAAGGCGGCTTCGTGACGAAGGATCCCGTGGACGTGCCGGACCTTCTGGCGACGATTTACGAGAAGGTGGGTGTCGACTACCGCAAGGAGTATGTCAATCCGCTGGGCCGGCCGACGCGCCTGGCGGCGGATGGGCACCGGCCCATCCGGTTCTCGTAGAGACTTACTCCGGCTTTTTCACGCCACCGATGCGCACGAGTTCCGGGTTCGGTTTCGGAAGCGGCCTGGGCGGTTGCAGCAGACGCCGGGGCAGGCGTGCGAGATAGGTGAGGCGTTCCACCCAAGGCAGCAGCCGCCGTACGGTGCTGCCGTGCAGCAGCAGGCTTCCCGCCACAAGGACCGGATGCGGGATGGTGGTGCGGCACTTCGAGCAGATGTCGATTTCGCCCGCGCGCCCGGCCACGTGCAAGCGGCGCATGCGGCGCATGGCATCCGAATTCCAGATGGCGGCGAGGGACTCATGTCCGATGTTGCCCACCGGCGCGCCGTCGAGCATGTAGCTTTGGCAGCAGGGATAGACATCGCCCGAATGCTTCACGTACATGGGCCCGCGCCAGAGGTAGTGGCAGGGATGCTTCCAGTCCTCGGGCGCGTGGCCGGCGTCGGGGCGCATCAGGTCGGTTTCGTCCTCCTTGATGCGCACCTCATCCACGCCGGGCTGGGCACTCCAGAAGCGGAGGAATTCGTCCACCTCCGCGGCGTTGCGCTCCATGCGCACCATTTGAACTACCACCTGAAGCGATGAACGGCGCTCATGCTTCAACCGCGCGAAGCGGATGAAGTTGTCGCGCACTTTCTCGAACCTGGCCCCCTTGCGGTAGTATTCGTAGGACTCCCTGGACATGCCATCGAAGCTCAGCGTGATGTGCGAAAGGGGTGTATCGAGCACGCGAAGGCTGGTCTTTTCGTCGAGGAATGTGCCGTTGGTTGAGAGCAGGGCGGAGATGCCGTGCTGCTCGCAGTGGCCAATGCGGTCAAAGATGGCCCGGTCCATGAACGGTTCGCCGAGACCGATGAGCATCATGTGCTCGGCCGAAGTGGAGGCTTCAGCGATGAGGCGGCGGAAGACGTCATCGGACATATCCTCCTTGGGCTGCTTGTGCGTCTCGCGCGGACACATGGGGCAGTAGAGGTTGCACTTGGCGGTGGTTTCGACGATGAACTCGACGGGAAGGCCCGTGGGTGTGGCCGAGCGCGTGAGATAGCTCCACAAGAGACGGGCCCGGTTCCACGCGCGCATGTCGAAATCCTATTGTACCTGCGTGCGGATCCGACTAGTCCGCAAGCGCAAGGCTGGCCACGGCCACATCCTCGGAGGGGAAGGCGGGCATCAGGGCATCCGTATGCGTCATGCGCATCACGTCGCGGACTTTCGCGGTGGCGTTTGAAAGCGCCATTGCCCCACCGGCGCCTGAGACCGCGCGGAAGGCCATGACAACCTCGCCCAGGCCACGGCTATCGATGCTGGCGACATCGCGAAGATTGATCACCAGCCGCGCGTGGCCCGCCGCGATCAGATGACGAACGGTGTCGCTGAGGCTGGCTTGCGCGGTGAGCGGGCCCTTGGGGTGAATCACGTGGACTCCGCGCACTTCCCGTATCTGGAAGAACTCCGTCATCGATCCAGTATGGCAGAGCGTTTTGGGAAGGTGTGTGAAAATGGGAGGCAAAGCGGGCGTTGTAGCCGCCCGCGCATGGACGTGCTCAATTCAAAACTGTCGCCTTCCGGCCTGCTGACGCCGTTCACCGACCGGAGCCTCGAGTTGATTCTCGAGATGATCCGTTGCTCCGTGAGCGCCGAGGGATTTGCGGTGGCCATGCTGGAGGGCGGATCGCCTTTGATTCTCGCGGCGCATGGAAGCGTTACCCTCCTGGAAAACGCCGAGTTTGAACACACGATCCTCGACTGCCTGGCTCCGGAACCCGTGCGATGCGCCCGGGGGCCATCGATGGGTTTCCCGCTGACAGACCCTTCGGGTGAGTGGCTTGGAGCGTCCTTGTGTGTCATCGGATACGCGCCTGGAGAAATGCCGGAAGACAAACTTCAATTGCTGTGGACGGCATCCCGGCTGGTGGCTTTCGAAGTGGACCGCAATCTGCGGCGCATCGGCAGTCTGGACCCGGGCGTGACCAAGACCGCGGATTTTTCGAACCTGGTGAGCGATCTGGCTTTCACGCATGATCTGGACGGCAACTTCACCTCGATCAACAAGGCGGTTGAGCGTTTGACCGGCTACTCGCGGGAAGAAGTGCTCGGCATGAACTTTCTGGACCTGATGCCGGAGGACGCGCGGGAAATCGGCCGTGCCGCAATCCAGCAGCAGTTCGGCTCCGGCACCTCCACGCATCGCCGGCTGCCGGTGCAGACCAAGGATGGCCGAAGGTTCACATTGGAGTTGACGACCCGCCTGGCGTTCGACCACGGCAGGCCGGTTGCCATTGAAGGCTTTGGCCGTGATGTTTCCACCGCCAAGCGGGTGGACTCGGCACGGCGCCGGGCCGAGAAAAAACTCCGCGAGAAGCGCGATGAACTGTCGCGGTTCACCACGAATCTCAAGCGTCTGCACCGGCTGAGCACGGCTGAGTACGGCAGCCTGCGGGAGGTTTTTGACAAGTTCCTGTTGACCGGCCGTGACATTTTCTCCCTGCCTTCCGGCGTGGTGGCGCAGGTGGAGAACGGCACGTTCCTGGTGCGCGCCGTTCAGTCTGCCGTTTTCCTGGAGGAAGGCCAGTCAATTCCTCTGAGTTCCACGTACTCGATGCAGATTGTGGCCACCCGGCGGACTCTCGCTTTCAGCGATCCGGCGGAGTCCGGTTGGCTGGAGCACGAAGCAGCGCGCACGCGATTCCCGCTGCAGACCTACATCGGAACCCCCATCCTTGTGGAAAACCAGGTTTGGGGAACGCTTAGCTTCGCCTCCAGTACTCCCTTGCCGGGACGGACGTTCTCCAAGGAAGAGCGCGAGTTCATGGAACTGATGGGCGAGAGCCTGGGCAAGTTCATTCTGCGTGAAGAGACCCGGATGCGCCGCGAGAAGGCACAGCGGCTGGAGCGGGACCGCAATCAGGTCTTGGAGATGGTGGCGCGGGACCGGGCTCTGGACGAGGTGCTTGCGCGCCTTGCCGGGGTGCTTGAGAGCCATGACCACGGCCTGCACTGTTCGATTCTGCTGACCACGGGAGGCCGGCTGCACTGTGGAGCCGCGCCGCGTTTTCCGGAAGGCATGCGCGGCTGGTTCGAACTGATGGCCGTTCCACTGGAGTGGATGGCGCGGCAGGAACCGCCGGAATCAACGCCATTGCGGCTCTTTTCCTGCCAGCCGGGCTCACCCGAGTGGGCTATCCACGCCGGGGCATTCCCCGCGGGTGAACAGCGCGCGTACCTGTTGAGCCCAGTGACGTCCGGCAACGGTGTTCTCCTGGGAGCGCTGACGGTGTGGGCGGCGGAGCCCAAGACGCTTGAAGAGTTGGATCTGGCGGTGATCGAAACGGCCCGGCGCCTGGCCGGGCTGGCCATTGAGCAACGGCAGATGACCGATCAACTGGCGTTCCAGGCGGCACACGACAGCCTGACACGCCTTCCCAATCACGCGGCGCAGATCGGGCGCTTCGAGAAACTGATCGCCGAGGCCCGCCAGGGCGGGCAGCGGGTGGCCGTGATGTACGTGGACCTGGACCGGTTCAAACAGATCAACGACACGCTGGGCCATGCCGTGGGCGATGAACTGCTGCAGCGCGTGGCGGCCCGGCTGGCTGATCAAATCCGCGTGCAGGACTGCATCGCGCGAATGGGCGGGGACGAGTTCACCATCCTGATGCCGGGAATCGAAGACAAGGCCGAGGCGATCGAAATGGCGGACCGGGTGATCAAAATCCTGGAGTCGCCCATCCTGCTTGGGGGCCGGGAACTGTTCGTGAACGGGAGTGTGGGACTCAGTTTCTTTCCCGACGACGGAGAAGATCCTCAGGCGCTGCTTCGGCACGCGGATCTTGCCATGTACTGCGCCAAGAATCTCGGGCGGCGGACCGTGGAGTGCTATCAACCCGAGATGGACTCCGAGCGGCTGCAGCGGCTGGATATCGAGAATTATCTGCGCCGCGCCGTGGATCAATCCGAGTTTCAGATGCTATTCCAGCCGCAGGTGGATCGCGCCGGGCGTATTGATTCCCTGGAAGTGCTGCTGGCGTGGGATCATCCGCGACTGGGCCGTGTGGCGCCGTCGTCATTCATTCCCATTGCCGAAGAGAGCGGCATGATCATCGCTATCGGAGCCTGGGTTCTGGAGCAGGCATGCCGGCAGGCGCGGCAGTGGGTGGAATCGGGTTTGCCGACGGTGAAGATCGCGGTGAACGTATCGTCGTTGCAGTTCGCGCGGGCTGACTTTGTGGACGTGGTTCAACGGGCGCTGGATGTGAGCGGGATGCCGGCACGGCTGCTTGAATTGGAGCTCACGGAGAGCCTGGTGATGCGGGACGTCGAGCAGTCCGTGGAACGGATGAGTGCGCTTCGGAACCTGGGGGTCAGTCTGTCGATCGATGATTTCGGCACGGGATACTCGTCGCTCAGCTACCTGCGGGGGCTCCCGGTGGACGTGCTGAAGATTGACCAGTCGTTTATCCGGGACATGGATGCCGCCCAGGGTACGGTGCAACTCATTCGGGCGATCGCCCGGCTGGGCCATACTTTGGGGCTGCGGGTGGTGGCGGAGGGCGTGGAAACAGCCCGCCAGTACGAACTGGCCCGGCGGGCCGGCTGTGACCTGTTGCAGGGACACTATCTGGCTGAGCCCGCCGATGCGGCGACGACGCAAGAGCGGCTGAAGAACGGGCTGAGCCGCGGGGGGGCCTACATGCGGCAGGGCCAGGACACCTGACGCCGGGGTCCCGTCTGGCGCGCCAACAGGAAGGAATGGGCCGGTCCGGCGGGAACCACCTGGTGGGGCGATGAGGCTGGGAGCAACCGGTTGGGGACCAGAAAATCACGCCCGGGACTGGCCAGAATCAGGCGCTCCAGATCCTGGCGGGAGTCGGCTAGCAGCACGGTGGCCAGAGGGTCCAGGCTGGGTGTGTCCATGGCGCGGAGGCGGGGTCCATAGACCTGGTCCCACTGTTCCGGCGCGAGGAATTCATCGATCCGCATCGAGATGCCGAGGTGTTCGAAGTCGAGGATGTCGCGGGAGTACTCGGTCCGGGGCTGAATGAGCAGGTAGCGGAGACGTGCCAGCGGCAGGACGGTGGTGTGGAATTCGTCGTCAAGCCCGGTAACGATCAGTTCGTTGGTCCGGCCCTGGGCGCAATGATCGCCGAGAGCGGCGGCCAGGGGCCATGCCGGCTCAGCGTGTGAGATGCTCCAGGGCTGATCCGGCACGGCGGTTTTGACGGCCACGGCCGCGGTGAGAATGAGGGTGAGGATCTTCGCCGGGCGTTCCTTCCAGGCGACGGCCATCAGCGCGATGGCCGGGGTCAAAGGAAGCAGGTAGGAGGCGTTGCGATACTGGTACGCCACGCAGGTGACGAGGGTGACCGCGATCCAGACCCAAACGGGGCGCGGAATGCGTTTGAAGGCGGCGAGGGAGCCGAGGAAGAGCAGTGGAATCACGGGATCGAGTTGAATGAGGCGGCCGGCGTAGAAACCGAGCGTGGAGCCAGATGTGGTTTGGGGCGGGGAGCCCAAACCGTAGCGAAGAATCTCGGACCGGATGTGTTCAGCCCAGAACCAATTCGGGTGAAGGACGTACTGGAGGATAAACCACGGTAGAGCGATCGCCGCGCCCGCCCCAACGGCCATCGCGAGCTGGCGCGTGGTGAATCGCCCGGCCAGAAGCAGGCAGCCCGCGGGAAGCCCGGCGATGCTCTTGGTGAGGAGCGCGAATCCGGTGGCCGCGCCCGCGCTTTCGAGACGTCCGCGCAACACCAGGATCGCGGCGGCGGTGGCGAAAAAAACCAGCAGGGCGTCGGTGAGGGCGAGCCGTGAGACGCGGAACCAGAGCGGGTTCCCAGCCACGAGCAGAAACGCGGCGGCAGCCTGCCACCAGCCGCTCTGCCTGAGGGTCCACCAGAAAACCAGAGCGGCGATGCCGGCGCCGGCCAGCAGACTGGGAAGGCGAAGCGTGAAGGGACCCGGACCGGCGAGTTTGGCCGCGGCGGCCTGAAGCCAATAGAGCAGCGGAGGTTTATAGGTGGCGATGCGTCCCATCATGCGGGGCGTGAGCCAGTCGCCGGAACGAACCATTTCAAGAGCCGCGTGGCTGTAGACGGCTTCGTCCTGGGCGGCTATGCGCCCGATGGGGTCGACAAAACCGCTGCCGATGGGCTTTTCCGCAACGCCCCATCCCGCCCAGAGCAGAGCCAGCAGAAAAGCGGCGGCGGTTGCGGCGCGTAGCGGCACGGCTCGATTGTAGCGGATCGCCGGTTGCTAGTGTAGTGTCTCACAAATATCTGGACAACTGTTCCGGCCCCGGGGCATAATAGGTCATGCCCCGCACCACTGATCCTGTCGTCCTGTTGCCGGACCAGCGCAGCCAACTTCAAAGCTGGGTGG
>VFZY01000189.1 GCA_016870915.1 Acidobacteriota bacterium
AAGGCGATTCGTGCCATCGGCCCCGAGCATTGCTATCTTTCGAGCGATCTGGGACAGGCCGGGAATCCCCTGCACCCCGACGGATTTCTGGCCTACCTAAAGGCCTTGGCCGCGGCGGGAATCCCGGCGCGCGACCTGGCTTTGATGTCGAAAGAGACGCCGGCGCGCCTCATCGGGCTGAGCCCGGGGCGGTAGACTGAAGAGATCCGGACCCTGGCCATGAAACTTCGTCCCGCGCAGTTGAATCGCCGCGAACTGTTGTTCGGCGGAGGCATGGGCCTTGGCACGGTTGCTCTGTCGACGCTGCTTGCCGAAGGAGCCGCCGCGGCCAGTCCCGCCGCTCCGAAAGCGCCTCATCACCCGGCGAAGGCCAAGCGCTGCCTGTTCCTGCTGATGGAAGGCGGCCCTTCGCATGTCGACACGTTCGACCCCAAGCCCAAACTGGCACAGCTTCACATGACGAAGTTCCAGAAGGAACGCACGCGCTTTGAAGCCAACATGAACACGGGCGAGCGGTACTACGTGAAGAGTCCGTTTGAGTTCCGGCGGGCCGGCCGGATGGGTGTTGAGATCAATGCGCTCTTTGAGCAGTTCGCTGGCGTAGTGGACGATGTCTGTTTTTATCGCGGCCTGCGCGCGGAGAGTGTCAATCATCCCACGGCGCTCTATCATCTGAACACGGGCAATCAGTTTGGCGGCGATCCGGCATTGGGGTCGTGGGTGTCCTATGGGATGGGCACGCTCAATCAGAATCTGCCGGCGTTTGTGGTGCTGCCGGACGCGGCGTATCCGCAGGGCGGGGCGGGGAACTGGTCGAACGGGTTCCTGCCGGCATTTCACCAGGGGACTCCGCTGCGGCCGCAGGGAGCGCCGATTCTCGACATGGCGCCGCCGGCTGGTGTGACGCGCGAGCAGCAGCAGGCGGGGATCGCGTTCATGAACCGGTTGAACCGGATGCACCAGGCTCGCCACCCGGAGCACGCCGAGCTTGAGGCGCGCATTGAATCCTATGAACTGGCGTTCCGGATGCAGGCCGAAATGCCGGGTGTGGTGAATCTGTCCAAGGAGCCGCCCAAGGTGCTTGAGATGTACGGCATTGGCGGTCCGGACAAGGAGGCCGACGCGTTCGGGCGGCGCTGTCTGCTGGCCCGGCGCCTGCTGGCGTCGGGGGTGCGGTTCGTGCAGGTGATCGCCGGCGGTTGGGATTCGCACGACTACATTGACAAGGCGCACGGAGCGCGCATCCGCTGCGTGGACCGTCCCATCGCGGCTCTGCTCACGGACCTGAAACGAACAGGTCTTCTGGATGAGACCCTGGTGGTCTGGGCGGGCGAATTCGGCCGTAGCCCGGACAACGGCCTGCGCCGGTTTGGCGAAGTTTGGGGGCGCGACCACAATGCAACGGCCATGACGTGCTGGCTGGCAGGCGCCGGCGTCAAGGCCGGCCACATCATCGGGGCCACCGATGAGACCGGGCTGCAGGGCGTGGAGGCGGTTCATCCCTTGAAAGATTTCCATGTCACCCTGCTGCACCTGTTGGGCCTGGATGATAACAAGCTGCGCTACCTGCACGCCGGGCGCGAGAAGCAGTTGAGCCAGACGGGCGGCCAGGTGATCCGCGCCCTGTTGGCTTAGGCGGAGCGGCGTGTTGTTCCGCCGCCTTTGGGCTCTGCTCCGGCATCGGGAGCGGGCGGCCCGGACGTTCGTCAGCATGGGGCTCGGCATCGAGCGCAGGACTCGTGAACTGGGTCTGTATTGGGGGCCGCACCTTGAAGAGTCCAAGCGTGCGCAGCGCGATTGGGACGCCTCCGGCGGCAGTGTGGCGGTGCTGGGGGCGGGGCGCCTGGCCGATGTCGATTCTTCCTCGCTTGCGGCCCGGTTCGACCGTGTGGTGCTGGCTGATGGCGATCCGCTGGTGGCGCCGGTGTGGGACCGGTTGAACGTTGGCGTGCCGGTGGAGCAGCGGCTGTGCGACCTGAGCGGTGTGATGGGCGCATGGCGCCAGGAACTGGAAGACCATGAGGAGCCTTGGGTGGAGACGCTGGCTCGCATCGGTACGCTGCACGGGAGGGCTGTGCCGCCGGTGGACGTAGGCGCCGATCACCTGATCTCACTCAACTTGCTAAGCCAGATTCCCATTCTGTGGCAGGACGTGCTGGAGGGCCTTCTCGAACGGAGATTCGGCGGCGGCTGGGTGCGGAAGCGGGAGAGTGAGTGGCTGGAGGCGTTTGAGCCCGGGGCGCGATGGCTGGTGGAGGAGCACCTGCGCCTGCTGGGAAGGGCCGCCGGCCAGGTTCTGCTGATCAGCGATGTTGAGTACTTCAACTATTCCGGGGGCGCCCGCTATTCACGCGGGCGTTGGAGTGATCCGCCGGTCCGGTGGCGCCAGGGGCAATGGGAACCGGCGGCGGGCCGCCGGGGTGAGGTGACGCCGGCGCTCTACGGCTTTGACCTTGAGGATCCGGCGGCGCTTGCCGCCTGCATGCCGAACCACCGTGTGGCGTGGAGCCGCTGCTGGCTTTGGCACATCGAGCCGCTGGGCGTCGAGTGCGCCGAATGCGGCAAGGCGCACCGTGTGGCGGCGCTTGCTCTGGCCCGGCGCAGTTGATCCGCGCGCCCTAGGAACGGGCGCCGCCGTCCCAGCGCCGGGCGCCGGAATCCGGCAGTCCGATGAGGTCGAGCGCACGGTCCACGCTGTGATCGACGATATCGAGCACGGACTCCGGCTTGTGGTAGAACCCCGGAACGGGCGGCGCAATGATGGCGCCCATCTCGGCGAGCGCGGCCATCGAGCGGAGATGCCCCAGGTGAAAGGGGGACTCACGGACCATCAGAACCAGGCGGCGGCGCTCCTTGAGCATCACGTCGGCGGCGCGTGTGAGAAGATTGTCGGTGATGCCCGCGGCGATCGCCGACATGGTGTGGATGGAGCAGGGTGCGACAATCATCGCGTGGGAGACGAAGCTGCCGCTGGCGATACCTGCGCCGATGTCCTCCACGGGGTACCAGTGGCCGGCCAGTGTCTTGAAGTCCGCGGCAAGCTTACCCGTTTCCAGGTAGGCTGTTCTTTCCGCGGAACGTGTCATCACCAGGTGCGTACGCACCTCGGCCTGCTTGCCGAGCTTTTCGAGCAAACGCAGCGCATACACGCTTCCGCTTGCCCCCGATACCCCCACAATGACGTGTGTCACGATACCCCTCGCGCCAGATTCTGTTCTGAATTCAGAACAGCGGAAAGACGCTCTTGTTGAATTCGGAACAGGCAGCAGTTATAATTTTCAACCAGAAGCATCCCACGTGTCCAGTACTTTTCTTGCAACTCGCGATCCGGACGGCAACCGCGCCGAAGGACCCGGCCAGAAGCTCAAACGTGCCCGCGAACGCCTGGGGCTGAAGTTCCGGGACGTCGAGATTGCCAGCCAGACCATCGCGCGGCGCCACAGCAACGATGAGTTTGCCATCGCCTTAAGCCGCCTGGCGGACATTGAGAATAAGGGCACGGTTCCAAGTCTCTACCGTCTCTATTCTCTCTGCTCCATCTACCGGCTGGATCTGGATGACGTGCTCGATTGGTATGGGGTGCGGCGGGCGGAAATGCCGGGCGATGCGGCGAGCGTTCAGCACCCGGCGACGCACCTGGTGAACTTCCGCCCCGCGGGCTCCGGTGAAATCCAGGTGCCCCTGGCGCTCGATCCTGGGATGGACATTAGCAAGACCACTTATCTGAGCCGGATGATTCAGCGCTGGGGGAAGTTGCCGCTGATGCTGATGGACCGTCTGGATGTTCGCAACCGCCGGTATGCGTTCATTGGCGCCGAGGATTGGTCGATGCACCCGCTTCTGGCGCCCGGTTCGCTGGTGATGATCGACGAATCGCGGAAGAAGATCCTGTCGACGGGCTGGTCCACGGAGTTTGACCGGCCAATCTACTTCCTGGAGCACCGGACCAGCTATCTGTGCGGCTGGTGTAGCCTGGAGGACAACACCCTGACCGTGTTCGGGCACCCGTCGCAGTCCAAGGGCCCTTCGGCATTCGCTTATCCCAGCCAGATCGACGTGATAGGGCAGGTGACAGCCGTGGCTATGCGCTTCGATCTTTCCCGGAGACGGCGTACTCGTTCCTGAGAATCTCGAGCAGAAGTTCCAGATCCGCGAGGTACAGGTTCCGGTCCGCGTCTCGTGCCGAGGCAGGGATCAGGTTGCGGTAGGGCGTCAGCTTGAGCCAGGTGTCGAGCAGGCGGCGTTTGGAGCCTTCAATGGCTGAAAGGTAAAGGTCCAGGTCTGCCTTTTGCTGCTCGAGATTGAATCCCAACCACTCCAGAAATGATCTTTCGTGGCTGATGGCCAAGGCTCGGCTGGCCTCCTCCTCGCCAAATACGGAGATCAGTCCGTCATGCAGGTATTGCCCGGAATTGTTATCGCGAAGCGAGGAGAGATAGACCAGCCGCCCGAACACGGAAGGGATCTGGGAAACCGTCCGGCGCCACAGATCCGTGCTCGCGGTGCGTTGCCACACTTGGTTAGGGCGGGTGGACATCGGTACAACAGACCTACTGTCTCCCATTTTACCCCATTCCGAGGTTGGGGCGAACGACTTTCGTCCCGAAGCTGATGGCTGAATCTGTTCCATCAAAGGAAAATGTCAGACGTTTGGATTCACAGGACGTATTTTGGGTGTTCTACTACTACTAGTGCTTTGTTGCACTGAATTCTCTCAGTTAAAGAGGAGACATTCATGAGAAAACTCATGCTGATCGCGACGTTCGCCGTTGGGCTGCTGAATAGCGGGGCCCTGTCGGCGTTTGATGTGCCTTGGCCGCCGTGCCTGCCCTGCGACGACGAGGATCGCCGGTAGCCGGTGGGCGACGGTTCGAATTTCTACCCAGGAGAATCCAGATGAAAAAGATCATGATGCTCGCAGTTTTCGCCCTCGGATTGCTGAACAGCGGTGCTCTTTCCGCGTTCGATGTGCCATGGCCGCCGTGCCTGCCCTGCGACGACGAGGATCGCCGGTAGCCGGTGGGCGCCGGGTCGAATTTTTACCCAGGAGAATCCAGATGAAAAAGATCATGATGCTCGCAGTTTTCGCCCTTGGATTGCTGAATAGCGGAGCTCTCTCCGCGTTCGATGTGCCGTGGCCGCCGTGCCTGCCCTGCGACGACGAGGATCGCCGGTAGCGGTCGACAGCCGCTCGAAACTTTACCAGGAGAACTCAGATGAAAAAGATCATGATGCTCGCGATTTTCGCCGTTGGATTGCTGAATAGCGGTGCTCTTTCCGCGTTCGATGTGCCTTGGCCGCCGTGCCTGCCCTGCGACGACGAGGATCGCCGGTAGCAGCGCACTCCGCGGAAACTTCTGCGTGCGAGGGCGGCTTCTAATGCTACGATTGAAGTCGAGCGTTGACGATGCCTCCTCTTGGGAGCCTTCACCAGATCCTGTGGTTTGGCGTGCTGTTGGCCAACAGCCTGCTTGCGTTCAAACTTTGGCGCCAGGGGCTGCACCGGACGTACCGAAGTTTTTGGATCTCGCTTCTTCTAAACGTCCTTCGTTCCGTGGTGTTGATGCCGCTCAATCCGCGGTCGGCGGCCTACGGGTATATCTGGCTGGCGAGCGAATGGATCCTGTTGGTCTGTTTCGTTCTGGTGATTGTTGAGATTCACGCCGGAGCGTTGGCCGGTTACCGGGGCATTGCCACGCTGAGCCGCCGGATTTTCAATTACGGGTTGGCGGCCGGCATTCTCCTGAGCGCTGCGATCCTGATGCCGTCGATGGCCGACGGCCAGAAATCCCCCCTTCTCGTGTACACGGCAGTGTTTGAGCGTGGTGTGGTTGGTGCGCTCAGCGTTTTCCTGGTGGTGCTGCTGGCGTTCCTTCTCAAGTATCCGGTACCGCTCAATCGGAATATTGCAGTTCACGGTCTACTGTTTTTCATCTACTTCATTTCGAAGAATCTCCTGATCCTGATCCTCCAATTCGCCGGATACCAGGCGTCCGCGCAGGTAAGCGTTTTCCTGATGGTGCTGTCTTTTCTTTGCGCGGCCGGGTGGATGGTGGGGCTTTCCCCGGCGGGCGAGAACGTTCTGATCCGGTCGGCCACCCCCGTTCCCGGAACCTCCGCCGCCAAGCTGTTGACACACCTGGAAGTAATCAACGCGTCGTTAAGCCGTGCTTCACGCCGGTAGCCGGCTCAAATTCCAGGCGGCGAATTCAAATGTCGTCTGGCCAAAGAGTACTGAATTCGTACCCGTTGCATTTCGAATTTTTTTAGGGTATCTTCAAGAAGCCGGGGTTTTGCCCGAGGCCGTTTTAGGGTGAGCCCGCTGGTTTCGCTAAGGAGGCATCGATGGAGCCCGTTTGGATGTGGGGGGCGGTTGCAGCCGTTGCGCTGGCCACCGTCTTTGCGGCATTCGCGAAGAAGCTGCTTTACCCGGCCGACCAGAACAAACTTGACCCGGCTTGGCTTGAAGCCTTCGATGTGGCCCACTACCGCCCCATGGAGCGGCTGCTTGATGACTCGGATGTGGAGTTTCTGTGCGGTCTTGATGGGTTCCGGCCCGGGATGGACACCCAATTGCTCCGCACCCGACGCCGCCTTTTCCGGGGCTACCTCCGGGCGCTAACACGCGATTTCAACCGCCTGGCTGGCTTTGTCCGCCTGATGCTGGTGTTTGGTGAAGAAGACCGTCCCGATCTGGCCGCCGCACTGTTGCGGCTGCGCTGGCAGTTCACACTCGCCGTGCTGGCCCTGCAACTGCGCCTGGAACTGCACCGTTTCGGACTGGCCACGGTGGATGCCTCACCGGTGATCGGCATGCTGGGCAGCCTGCGTGGCGCGATGGCTGCCGGACACGCCTAAGCTGCTCAACTGAAGCTGGTCAACTGAGCAGTTTCGCGGCGTCCTTGGCGAAGTAGTTCAAGATCATTCCAGCGCCCGCCCGGTGGATTGACGTCAGCGTCTCCATCATCGTCCTTTCGTAGTCCATCCACCCGCGCTCCACCGCCGCCATGATCATGCTGTACTCACCTGAGACCTGATAGGCCGCGATCGGGACATCGAACCGGTCCCGGGCCTGCCGGATCAGGTCGAGATAGGGCATGGCCGGTTTCACCATCAACATGTCAGCCCCTTCCTCGAGATCGAACTGCATTTCCTTGAGGGCCTCCCGCCCATTGGCCGGGTCCATCTGGTAGGTGCGGCGATCACCGAATTGGGGGGCGGAATCGGCGGCTTCGCGAAATGGCCCGTAAAAGGCGGATGCGAACTTGGCGGCGTAGGCGAGGATCGCTGTTTTCACGAAGCCCGCCTGATCAAGCGCTGTCCGGATTGCCGCCACCCGGCCGTCCATCATGTCTGAGGGGGCGACAACACCGGCGCCGGCTTCGGCATGGCTCACGGCCGTGCGGGCCAGCCACTGGAGCGTGCGGTCATTGTCCACGTCGCCGTCCACCATCACGCCGCAGTGGCCATGGCTGGTGTACTCGCAGTTGCAGACGTCGGTGATCAATAGCAGGCCGGGCACTTCCGCGCGCACGGCTCGAAGCGCCCGCTGGACAATGCCATCGGCCGCGTAGGCGCCCGAAGCCTGTTCGTCCTTGCTTTCCGGCAATCCGAACAGGATGACGCCGCCCAGCCCGAGCGAGCGGGCCTCCTCGCACTCCCGAACCACGTTGTCGATGGAAAGCTGGGCATGGCCCGGCATGGAGCCGATCGGACGCCTCACTCCCTCGCCAGGGCAGACAAAGAGCGGAAGGATGAACTGAGCCGGGTCCAGACGGGTTTCCCGGACCAGCCTCCGGATCGGATCCGATACTCGGAGACGGCGGGGGCGGTGAACCGGGAACGGCATGATTCCATTCTACTTCGCTCCGCCGCCGCCACCAGTCCCAAAACAGCGAACTGGAGGGCGGCGATCTCCGGCTTGTGCAGCGGATAATCCACGGTGGCGTGGAGGAAAACGGCCACCGCGCCCAGGCCCCAGGGATGGTGGATCACGCGCCGCAGGGTCCACATGGCGAGCATCGCCAGGGGAAGCACCATCAGGGTGCCGCCCTCCACGGCCCACTCCAGCCAGTCCGAATGCGCATGATCGACGGTCAAGCCGTTGTCAAACCGCAAATAGGCCGGATACACCGTTTCGAACGTGCCCAAACCGTGCCCGGCGGCCGGCCGCGCCTGGACCAGTTCCAGGGAGGAGGCCCAGATCGAGAGCCGGTCCGTGTAGGAGCCCGCCTCGAGAAGCCGGGAAGAGAGCCCCGTTCCGGCCGCGGTCAAGAGGATTCCGGAAACGGCTAGGGCGGACCACCCCACCCGCCACCGCGGCAACAGGAGCCATGCCAAAGCGCCAGCCTCGGCGCCCAGCAGGAGAGCCCCGGCGCGGGAGCCGCCGGCCAGGATCCCCGCGCCCAGCAATCCTACCCCCAGCCAGGCATCCCAACGCCGAAGGCGAAGCTCAGGAATCGAGAGCGGTATCGCTAGCAATGCAAAGGAGGCAAAGTGGTTACGGTTGGCAAAGGGTCCCAGGACCGCGTCAACTTCCGTGGCGAGGAACCAATAGATCCGTCCTCCGGACGTGAAGAACTGGACCAGGGCAAGAGCCCCGGTGAGGGTGGCGAACCGGAAGAGCCATCGGCGGGCGCTCTGAAAATCGCCCCAGTCGAGCAGAAGGGCCGCCGCGGCCAATCCGGCCCAGGTGACGGCTGCGGCGAACGTGGGCCAGGCGTAGACGGTACTTCGAAAGACGCCCTGCAGCAGGCCAAACACCGCGATTGCGAACGCGGCCGTTGCCGGCCATGGCCACCGGACTTGCCCGCGCAGGACGGCGCATCCGGCCAGGGCAGAGAGCGCGCCCGCCATCAGGATTCCCAGCCACGGATCCCGTAGTGGCGAAGCCAGGATCCCGGCCGCCAGCACCCCCAAGGCGGGCGTCACAGGACCGGCTCCAGACGCAAGGAACGAACCTGAAGGACCTGGGACCCGCCCGTCGAAGGCCCCACCAGCCTGAACGCCAGCCGGTTTAATCCGGCCGGCAGACGCAGCCGGACCAGATGCTCATTCCACTCTTCGGCCGCCGGGATGCCGCCGCCGGCCAGCACCGAGCCGTGAAACCAAGCCGTGGCCGCGGGCGGCGAAGCCCGCAGTTCGAACCGCAAAAGAGCGTTCTGACTGGCAGGAACGTATAGGAACTGGGTCAGCACTTCGGCCGGACGGGAGGTTTCGAACCGGAGGTTGACGGCTCCCTGACCCGTTGTGGAACTGGTGCCGGGGCCCGAAATCAGCCGCCAATCGAACCCAATTCCCGAGGGAATGCGGTAGAAATCACCGTTAAAGAACCCGGAATGAGGCGGCCGGAGCAGGCCGGCGTGATAGAGGCCGGACCAAAGGCTGTCCGCTTCGCGCCCTTGCCCGTCCAACAACAGGCGGTCCGCCAACAGTTCCACCGGCTGGGAGTGGTGGTAGAGCCCCTTGTCCAGCCCCCGCCGGGCGGCGTTGGCGGCCATCTCGAGGTCGCCGGTGGTGATGAGATACCGGGTCCACTGGTCAAAAACCATTGTGTTGTCCGGGATCTCGGACGCCAAGGCCCGATGGCCGCCGGGAAGGCCGGAGGCGAGTTGGAACAGGGGCGTCCGGTCTCCGTAACTCATTCGCAGGGCATGGCGGAGAGGCGGCCATGCGTGCTCCGTGCTGCCGGATGTGGCCTGAAAGTTCGCCTGGGCCCAGGCGGGACGAAAACCGCGGTCATAGCGCGAGGCCTGATCGAGCAGGCGGCTGGCGCGGGTGGGATGGGAAAATGTCAGTCCTGCCGCAAGGTCGAGCGTGGCCTGGATGTGCCGCGGGTTGCGCCGAAGGGCCTCTTCCAGATAATCGGCTGTACGGGCGGGGTCCCGCTGGCGGGCGCGATACCACAAATCGGCGTTTAAAGGGCAGATTTCAGGAGACTTAAGCGCGTTGCCCGCAGCCAACCAGAGGGCCAGGGCGGAGAAGCCGAAAAATAGAGCGGACCCGCCTCCCCGGGCGAAGATTCCGCGCCGGTTGGCCGATAGGAACTGTGATGGGTCCCATGGCCAGAATCTCAATCGCGGTGCTTTCCGTTGTGACGGCACTCCTGAACCCTGCCTTTGTATCGGCTGGCGCGCCTGCGTCAAACAGGGCAACTGTGTTCGCGGTGGCGAATGCCAATGGCGCGTTTCGGGTGAACGGAGTGACCGCGAACGGGTCCAGCCGTTTGGCCGTTGGCGCCACGGTGGAAACGGAGCGGGTGGCGGCCACGGTCCACGCCCAGTCCGGAGGGCAGTGGGTGTTGGCGCCGGGCGCAAGGGTGCGCCTGAACGCCGGGTCGGCGCGTCTGGAAAGGGGCACGGCACGGCTGCATGGCGCCGCCATCGAGTCGGGCGGGTTGCTGGTGCAGGGCGGTACGGCCGACGTCCGTCTCACCGAGGGCGGCAAGGTGGTGGTGGCATCCGTACAGGGTGAAACCCGGGTGGTGAGAAGGCAGGTTCTGCTCGCACGCGTGCCGGCGGGGCAATCGGTGGAGGTGCAGCCGGCAACCGGCGTTTCGCCGGATGCCTATGTCGTGCGGGGCTATGTGCAACCGGTGCCGGGCCGCGCTGGTGCATGGCGGGTGACCGACGAGGCGTCCGGGGTCACCGTTGAGGCTACCGAAGACTGGCTGGGCGACTGGGAAGGTCAAAAGGTGGTGCTTGAAGGCTTGAAAACAGGCTCTTCGGGCGACATCGTTCTGCTGAAGGGTACGGGGCTTACGCCCATAGCGCCGCCGCCGCCACCGGCGGTGACGGCCTCGGCGCCAGCGATTGGACCCGTTGCACACACGGGCTTGGGGGCTGGCAAAGCGATCATTCTTGGCATGGAAGTGGCCGGAGGCGCCGTGGGCGGGAACATGCTTGGCCGGGTGATCAACCGGGAAGCGCGGACCTCCACCATCAGTCAATAATCACCGGCCGCGGGATCACCATTCGCGGAACCGGCGCGCGGCTTACTCCCAGTTGAACCGGGCCGGTGCTGGCGGCGCAAACAGACGGCGCAACAACTGCAGCGATTCCTGCTGCGGGTTGGGCACGTGCTCAAAGACCGCTCCCTGGGATTTCAGCACCTGCTGAAGCTCCGCCACCGGCACGTCCTGAACCGGCTTGTTGTCGCGAATGGCGAGCCATGCCGCCACCCCCGCCGCGTGCCCGATGATCATGTACTGCGGCTCCATGCGCGCCGATGAGTACGCAACGTGGCTTGCCGAAAAGCAGACCGGCACCAGGAGGTTCACGGCCTGGGCGCGCTTGGGCAGCAGGATCCGGTACGGAATCTGGTAGGGCTGGACCGGCACCTGCATGTCGCCCTCGTTTTCGACGAAGCCGCGCTCGTTGACCAGGCGGCGGACATTGTGCGAGTCGCTGTTGTAGGACCCCATCCCGATGTGGTCCGGCTTGGCGCGCTCGGTTTGCAGGTCCTTCTGCACCAGCACGTAGTCGCCGGTCATGCGGCGCGCCTCACGCACGTAAAGCTGGTGCGGCCAATGCTGTGTGTCCTCATACTCATCCTTGGGCAGCCCCCAGTCCCGCACCTCAAGTTGAAGGCTGCGTGGAACCCGCGGGTCATTGGCCAGGAAGTAATAGTAGCCCTGGACGTAATCGATGTGATCCTGCCAGATTTCGGCGCGGCGCGCGTAGGTGGCCTCGGGATAGTCGTGGTTGCGGCCAATGTAGTCGGTGGAGAACGGGCCCTGATTGTTGAAGTCCGCCTTGTGGCCTGGGATGCGGGCGATGAGAGTGAGTTCGTGGAAGACCTGCGGCCGCCCGAGTTGCTTTTCCATGGCGGCCAGCAGGCGCGCCAGCAGTTCGTACCGCTTCGGGTCGTAGGTCCGCGGGCGCGGCCACGGGACGCGGTTGCCGGGGTTGTCGGTGGCAATGATCCGGAAGTTGTATGCCTGCACGCTGCGGTCCGGCGAACCTGGCGCGCCGCGCGGCGCGGTTGAGATCTCAGGCAGCAGTTCACCCCCGGCGGTGCGAGCCGCGATATCCACCAGGAACTGATGTTTCGGTGTGCGGTCGCGCACACCCGCCAGATCCTCGCCGTACTGGGCGGAGCCTTCGCGTCCCCAGGTGTAGGAAACGCCAGCCTGCGCCATCAGGTCGCCTTCGTAAGTGGCGTCGGCGAAGGCTTTGGCGCGATAGCGCTCGCCATTTTCCGTGGTGATGGAAACCAGACGTGCGCCGGTGCGCTCAACGCCGTTTGGTGCGCGCAGACGGCGGTGCAGAAGAACACGCACGCCGGCCTGGGTGAGCATCTCCTTCATGACGCTCTCGCCGACGCGGGGCTCATAGAACCAGGCCACCGGATTCAGGTAGCGCGGCATGTCGTAGCGCAGCCCGGTGCGGTAGTAGAATTCCAGCGCCAGGCCGCCGATCACTTCGCGCTTGCCCACATCGGTGCGCGAGAGTCCTCCGGTGGCCATGCCGCCCAGGTGGGCATTGGGCTCAAGGAGAACCGTCTTCAGACCCTGGCGGGCGCCGGCCACGGCTGTCATGACACCGCCCGCGGTGCCGCCATAGACAACCAGGTCGAACTCCTGCTGGGCGGCCGCGGCCAGGGGCAGGGCGAGTATGAGAAAAGCACGCATGAAAGCACCTCCGGCGCGTGTTGCCTGGACTAAAAACCTTCGAGCAGGTGGCCCATCTTCAGCTTCTTGGTCCGCAGGTAGTTTTCGGTGGACGGAATCGCTTCCACCTGGCAGGGCACGCGCTCCACCACTTCGATGCCGGCGCGCTCCACGGCGGCGATTTTTTCGGGGTTGTTCGAAAGCAGCCGGACTCTTGTCACACCAAAATGATTCAGGATGGCCGCGGGCATGGTGAAGCTCCGCAGATCCGCTTCAAAGCCGAGCAGTTGGTTCGCCTCCACGGTGTCTGCGCCGCGGTCCTGAAGCTCATAGGCGCGCAGCTTGTTGAGCAATCCGATGCCGCGTCCTTCCTGATGCTCATAGATCAGCAGACCGCGCGTCTCTTCAGCGATGAGGTTCAGCGCCAGTTCCAACTGCATGCGGCAATCGCAACGAAGGCTGTGGAAAACGTCGCCGGTGAGGCATTGGGAGTGAATGCGCACCAACGGGGCATCGCCGGTGATGTCGCCCATCTTGAGCACCACCGACTCCTCGACGCGATCTGAAAAGTGGCCCTCGAAACCGTAGATCCGGAAGCGCCCAAAGCGGCTCGGGAACTTGGCTTCCGCCACCGGAGCCAGTCTGAATTCGGACATGAGAGAAGCGGGAAAGAAAAATTCAATTATACCGGGATTTCCATTTTGGGTCTCCCGGACCCCGACAGTATACACCAACGCCTCACTCCCGTGCCGGATTTGATCAGAATCCCCTTTCCGAGGGCGGGCCAGTGCCTGCGGATGGC
>VFZY01000190.1 GCA_016870915.1 Acidobacteriota bacterium
TCAGCCGGAAGGTTGGATCCTGCGAGAGCCGCTCGGCATCGTTGACATCCTCGTAGCCGGCAATCCGGCTGTAGACGGACTGGCGCAGTAGGTCCGCCAGCGGAAGCTGGGTATTCTTGCCGCGCCGTGAGTCAGTCAGGTGTTGGGCAATGAGAGCACCGAAGCCCAGCCGTTCATCCAACTCACGCACCAGGATCAGACCACCATCGGAAGTAACGCGCGATCCCTGGAAGTCGATCTTGAGAAGGCCGTTGAACGAGAGCTGAAAGGGCTGGTTTTGTTTGTCACCCATTGGGTGCTGTCCTCCGCAGGGGTCTTCGCTGCCTTCAAACCCCTATCGATATTGATGCGGACGAGCATCCAGGAGATTCGCACGCGCGGCTCAAAACGGAAATGTGGGGTTTATGCTGTCGAGGTTAGCCCGCCTTTCTCTCCCGCTCCTGCTGTCGTTTTCCCTGCTCGCGCAACGCGCTGACCGCTCCGCGATCACTGGCGTTGTCACCGACCCCAGCGGGAACGCCGTGCCCGGCGCCACCGTCAAGATCCGCAACACCGATACCGGTGTCGATACCGTCGTCACCACCAACGAAGCCGGCGCCTATTCCTCGCCCTCGCTCGTGCTTGGTAACTACTCGGTGATTGTCGAAGCGCAGGGATTCAAAACCACCACACGCACCGATATCCGCGCCGTGGGCGGCCAGGTGGTGCGTACGGATGTGAAGCTTGAACTTGGCTCGGTTTCCGAACAGGTCACCGTCGCCGCGTCGGCCGAGATCCTCAGCACCACGAATGCCGACGTTACGCACTCGGTGGACTCCACCTACTACAACAACCTGCCCGTCGTCATGGGCGGCGACATCCGCCTTGCCGAAGCGCTGCTGCAACTCCAACCCGGCTTCACCCCCATGAAGCCCAATGGCGATCCGATGTTCCGCGGCTCCCAGTTCGGCTCACGCCTGAACGGCGGCCAGTCCTTTGCCATGGAGAACTTCTTCGACGGCGTGGCGTTCGGCTACGCCGCCGGCCACAACCAGAGCCATGAGAGCGCCCCGCCCATCGAGAGTATCGGCGAAATGAAGGTGATCACCTCCAGCTTCTCGGCCCAGTACGGCCACTCAAGCGGTGGCACGGTCGAGTACTCCTCCAAGGCCGGCACACGCGACTACCACGGCAGCGCCTACGAGTACTTCGCCAACGATGCCCTGAACGCTCGTGGCTTCTTCCCTGACAAGGTCTCCAAGCAGCGCAGCAACGCTTTCGGCTTCACCGTGGGCGGCCCCGTGATGCTCGGCAAGGTCTACAACGGCAAGAACAAGACCTTCTTCTTCACCAACTGGGATTGGCTGCGGTTCCGCGCCGGTGTCCTCCCCGGCTTCGGCAACACGACGCCCATCGACGCCTTCAAGCAGGGCGACTTCGGCGCGCTGCTCACCGGCCGTAGTGCCGGCGCCGACGCCACGGGTGCGAACATCGGCGAGGGCATGATCTTCGATCCGGCCAGCAATCGGACGGTGAACGGCGTTCCCGTGCGTACACCCTTCCCCAACAATCGGATTCCGGCCAACCGCTTCAGCCCGGTGGCCAACCGCATTGTTCCTCTCATGGTGCGCCCCGATCGCGCCGGCCTGGCCTTCAACGTGGCCGGCAACCCCGCCGGCGACCAGACCTGGCACGCCGACTTCCGCACCATCATGTTCCGCGTCGACCACAACTTTAATGACCGGTTCAAGACCACCAGCAGCTTCTTCTGGCCGCGGCGGCCCGCCATCCGGAACTGCGGCGAAGTGGGCGGCTGCACCTCCCAGTTCGATCCGCGCACCGATTCCGCGAAAAACGATCAGTACATCGGCATCGGTTTCGTGCAGCGCATCGCTACCCAGCACGCCACCCAGCAGTTCGACTACGTGATCAAGAACAATCTGCTCTACCACGCCACCGTTTCCTGGGATCGCTGGTACATGGGCGGCACGCCGATCTCGGCCGGTGTCGGTTGGGGGGAGAAGCTCTGGGGCCCGGCCACCCGGGGCGGCCTGCTCGATCAGACCGCCGGGTTCCCGGCGTTTACGTTCACCGGCAACACGCCGTACACCCAGTTGGGCAGCGGCTGGATCGGCGCCGGGTTTGAAGCCATCAACCGCTGGCAATTCGCCAATGACCTCACCTGGATCAAGGGCCGCCACAATATCAAGGTGGGCTACGAGTTTCGCCACCATCAGTTCAATTTTCATGGCTGGGCGGCGGGTTCCGGAGGAAACTTCAACTTCAACCGCCTGGGCACCGGCGGCTACGATGGTCGCGGTAACAACCTGCCCTCCACGGGCGATCCGTTCGCTTCCTTCCTGTTGGGCCAGGTGCATCAGGCCAGCTTCTTCATTCCAGCCTTCACCACGTTCAATGGCAACTTCTCCGCGGTCTATCTGAATGACGAGTACAAGGTGACGTCAAAACTCAACCTCACGCTTGGCATCCGCTTTGATTATCAGAACCCCTGGCGCGAGCGCTATGACCGGTTCTCCACCTTCGACCCGAATGCGCCCAATCCGGCCGCCGGCGGCCGCCCCGGCGCGCTCGTATTCGCGGGCAAGGGCCCCGGCCGCACCGGCCGCCGCACCTTCGACCAGATTCCGGCCGACGCGATCGGCCCGCGCTTCGGTTTTGCCTATAGCTTCGACAACAAGACCGTGCTGCGCGGCGGCTACGGCATCTACTATGCCGGCGTCGCGTTTGGCCAGGGCAGCCGTCCGACGGTGGGCCACGAATTCACCCCCACGGCGCCTAATCTCACCAACGGATTGCAGCCCGCCTTCCAACTGGAAAACGGCTTCCCGCGGGAAGCCATTCGCCAGCCTCCGTTCATCGACCCGACGTTCGCCAACGGCACCGCCGCCATCGGCTATCCCGCCGATGGTCTGGTGCAGCCGCGGTATCAGAACTGGTCCATGACCTTCCAGCGGCAGTTTGGCCAGAGCGCCATGCTTGACGCCACCTACGTCGGGAACAAGGGCACGCGTTTGCCGCACAACCCGCAGTTCCTGGGCGCCGGCTACAACATGAATGACCCGGCCGTACTCCGCCACGGTACCGCGGTGCTTCAGTCCGACATCAACTCGCCGCTCGCTCAGCAGGCGGGCATCGGTCTGCCATATCCCGGCTTCCGCGGCATCGTCGCCCAGGCGTTGCGCCCCTTCCCGCAGTATCAGGCCATCGAGTGGCGCGATGCGCCCATCGGCAAGAGCCGCTATGACTCGTTCCAAATCAAGCTCGACAAACGGTTGAGCGACGGTCTCCAGTTCCGCGTCTTCTACGTCTGGTCGCAGCTTTACAACAACCGCGCCAACAGCGGCCAGCGTGGCGGCGCCGGCGTCCAGAATCCGGTGAACACGCAACGTGGTGAATGGAGCATCGCCGATGACGATGTTCCCCACTCGTTCGTCTTCTCGGGCACTTACGAGTTGCCTTTCGGCAAGGGCATGAGCGGTATCGGCGGCAAGTTCCTCCGCGGGTGGACTATGAACGCCATCATGCGTTATGACAGCGGACGCCCGCTCGCCATTTCGATGAACAATGACCTGGCGGGCCTGCTGTTCAACACCACCAAGCGGCCGAATCGCACCTCGGGCAGCGGCGTGGCGCAGGCCTCCGGCGGCTTTGACCCCAACCGGGACCGCTACTTCAACCGCTCGGTATGGGCGGATCCGGGTCCGCTGCAGTTCGGCAACGCCCCCTCCCGCGACACCAATGCGCGCGGCTTCCGCAATTACGTGGAAGATGTCAGCCTCTTCAAGGTCACCACCTTCGGGGAACGCTACAAGCTGCGGTTTGAGATTCAGGGCGGCAACGTCACCAATCGCGTGATCTTCTGCGACCCGAACACAAACTTCAGCGCCGCGCAGTTCGGCCAGACCGGCACGCAGTGCAACCAGCCGCGTTCGGTCCAACTGGGAACCAAATTCGAGTTCTAAGAGGCTGATCGGACGGAGGGATTCACTGCGCCTCACCGTTCTTTTCGCAGCTTGCATCCTTTCCATGCCCGGCGCGCAATCGCCGGGCATTGATCACGCCAGGGGTCTGTTGCAAGGGCAGGATTGGGCCGCAGCCGCTCAGGCGTTCGAAGCCGTTCTCAAGCAATCGCCCGGCGACGCCGCAGCTCACTTCGGCCTGAGCGTCGCTCTTGAGAACCTGGGCCAGACCAGCCGGGCGATCAGTGAAGCACGCCACGCACTCCGCCTCCGCCCCGGTTTCGAGGAAGCCAGGCTCGCGCTCGGTCTTATGCTGCAGCGCGGCGGCGATACCGCTGCCGCAACGGCCGAATACCGGGAGGTTCTGCGGCGCAATCCGAAGTCCGCCGAAGCCCATAACTGGCTGGGGGTGGTGCAACTGGAACGGGACCAGCTCACTGAAGCCGTGGCTTCGTTTCGCACCGCCATCCGGCTAAAGCCTGATTTCATCCGCGCTCACAACAATCTTGGTTCCGCGCTGGCCCAAACCGGCCAACTCGATCAGGGCGTCGCCGCCTTTCGCGAAGGCCTCCGTCACGCCCCAGGGGACCTGCGGCTGAACCTGAACCTTGGCTCCGCCCTGCGCAACCAGGGCGATGCGCCCGGCGCGCTCGAACAGTTCCGCAAGGTGCTCGAGGGCAGCCCCGAGGACCCTGAGGTCCACTACCAGATCGGCCAGACGCACCGTCAACAAGGCGCGCTGACGGAAGCGGTGCAGGCGTTCCTCACCGCCCTTCGACTCAACCCGGAGTATCGCGAAGCTTACTACATCCTCGGCCAGACGCTGAGGCAGCAGGCCGCCGCCGCCCAGACTGCCCCGGCCACGGATGCGGCCCGGGTTGCCGCCCGGCAAGGCCTGGAACAAGCCTCAGCTCGCAATTTGACGGCGGCCGTCGCCAGCCTTACCCAGGCCGTCATGCTGGAACCCGCCGCCGCTGAGCTCCACTATCACCTTGGCGCCGCGCTCTGGTATTCAGGCGAACGCGCGCGCGCCGCGCAGACACTCGACGAGGCCCTGCGCCTGAACCCGGCGGCCGCGCCCGCCGCCAGTCTGCGGGCCCTCATCGCCCGTGAATCCGGGGACCTTGATCGCGCCCGCCAGCTTCTGCAACAGGCCATGGCCGTCGAACCACGCCTCGCCGGGGCGTACTTCGACCTGGCAGTCGTGCTTCTGCGTCAACAGCGCACCGCCGCCGCGCTCGCGCAGTTCGAGGCGGGGCTCAACCTTGATGCCACTGCCGCACCTGGCATTGCCGCCGCCGCCGGCGAACTTCGCGCGGCGCTCACCACCAACGACAGCGCCGAGGGCCGCCACATCCTCGCCCGTCTGATGGGCTTGGCCGGCGCCACCCCCCAATCGGTCGCCGCTGAGTTCACAAACGCCCTGCGCCTGCGGCCCAATTTTCCGGAAGCGCACAATCATCTGGGACTGGTCCATCTGCAGGCCGGGGAGGACCCGCGAGCCATCGCCGCCTTTCGTGAAGCCATACGGCTCAAGCCGGAGTTCGCCGATGCCCATGCCAACCTGGGTTCCATCCTCACCGCCACCGATGCCGCCGCTTCCGTGCGGGAACTCGAACTCGCGCTCAAGCTGCAACCGGACCATCGCCAGGCGCGGTTCAATCTGGCGCTTGCCTACGGGGCGAGCCCGCGGCACGGCGTGGAACACGAGATCACGCAGTTGCGCAAGCTTCATGGCGAGCAGCCCGATGACGCCCGGATCAACTTTGCCCTGGGACGCGCACTGCTGCGCAAGGGATTGGTGCCAGAAGCCATCCAGCGCCTGGAGCGGGCGGTCCAAATCAACCCCGCGTATGGTGAAGCCCAGTATCAACTCGGTCTGGCCCTCGCACGGGCCGGACGCCACGAGGAGGCCTCAAGAACGCTCAAGGAGGCGCGCGCCAAGCTGGATGCCGGCAAGCTTGAGCAGACCATCGTGCTTGATCTCAATGAGGCGAAGGCCGCCTACGAGGCCGGCAACTTCGAGCACGCCTTGGCGAAGTTCAAGCAGGTGGCGGCGCAGCGCCCCGATCTGACGGAGCCCACGCGCTACATCGCCATGATTGAGAGCCGTGGCATCAACTCCCCAGTCGTCCGTGGCGACGACCCCAATCCCCAGGCCGCCCGTGGCGACGACCCCAACCAAATGCAGCAGTTCGAACGCGCCATCCGTGACAACCGCTTCACGGAAGTGGAGCCCCAGCTCCGCGCCTATGTCGCCCAACGGCCCAACTCATCCTGGGGCTGGTACGCCCTGGGCTACTCGCTCTTCGCCCAGAAGCGTATCGGCGATTCCATCACCGCCCTCGCCAAGTCGCTCTCCCTCAACGTCAAGAACGCCGACGCCCACCTGGTGCTGGGCCGCAATCTCATGATGATCGGCCGCTTCGACGCCGCCCAGGTGGAATTCGAACAGGGCGAGAAGTACGATCCGAAATCAGCCAGCTACGCCTACAACCTTGGTAAGCTCTTCTCCATCCAGGACCGCTGGGTGCAGGCCCGCCAGGCCTTTGAGCGCTCGCTGGCGCTTGATCCCGCTTCCATGGAGGCCCATGACGGCCTTGGCTTCGCTCTCGAAGCATTGGGTGACGACCAGGCTGCCATCGCCAGCTACACCAGGGCCATCGAACTCAACGATCAACGCAAGGCCGCCTTCGCCACACCCGCCGTCAACCTCAGCGCGCTCCACAACCGCGCAGGCAACCCGGCGAAAGCCATCGAGTATGCTCGCAAGGCACTCGCGGTGAACCGGGGGGCCGATGGCGCCTGGTACCAGATGGCCCGCGCTCAGGAACGCCAAGGGGAACTCGAGCCGGCTTTGGAGTCCGTCCGGGAAGCCATTGCTATCAATGGCCGTGTCTCGTCGTATCACTACACGCTGGCCGGCCTCTGCCGCCGTCTGGGCAAGCCGGCCGAGGCGCGTGAGGCGCTTGAAATCTTCAGCCGCCTGGAGAAAGAGACCACCGAACTGGAGCAAAAACGCCGTGAGGCACAGCGCCCATGAGCATCTGGAAAGCGGGCGCCTCGACAACGAGCGTCTGGCGAAGGCGGAGTTGGCTTCGATTCGCGGCCGGCGGCGTGCTCGCGCCCATTCTGCCCTGGGCTGAAAAGCTTCTGGCCGCCACGGCGCCGTTCCAGTTCGCCGACACCGCCGGCGCCGCGGGGCTTGGCCGGGCCCGCAACCAGAGCGGACCGGCGGTGGACAAACAGACCCTGCTTGAGGAAATGGGCCAGGGCGTCGCTCTCGTCGACTACGACAACGATGGCTGGCTCGATATCTTTCTGGTCAATGGTAACGCCGCGCCCTGCTTTCTGTTCCGCAACAATCGCGACGGCACATTCACGGACGTTTCGCGGCAGGCCGGCATCGCCGATACCGCCTGGGGACAGGGTTGCTGCGCCGGAGACTACGACAACGACGGCTTCACCGACATCTTTGTGAGCGGATGGAATCGCAACCGGCTCTATCGCAACAATGGCGATGGCACGTTCACGGAAGTTGCGCGAAAGGCTGGTGTCGCGGGTGTTGGCCATTGGGGGGCCGGTTGCTGCTTCCTCGATTACAACCGCGACGGGCTGCTGGACCTGTTCGTGGCCAGCTACGTCCGCTTTGATCCCGCGTCGGCGCCCAAACCCGGTGCCGCTCCCTCGTGCCGCAATCTTGGGCTTGCCGTGCCCTGCGGCCCGGTCGGTTTCTCAGGCGGCGCCAACTCGCTCTATCGCAATCGAGGCGACGGCACCTTTGAGGACGTTTCCGAATCGAGCGGCATCGCCCAGCCCCGCGGCGCCGCCAAGCCCGTCTTCGCTCCCACCCGCTGGCAGCACCAGGGATCCTACGGCATGGGAGCCGTGGCCGCCGACTTTGACAACGACGGGTGGCCCGATATCTACGTCGCCTGCGATACCGCCCCAAGCCTGCTCTATCGGAACAACCATGACGGCACCTTCCGCGAAGTGGCCACACCCGCCGGCTGCGCCCTGGATGAGAACGGCGCCGCCCTGGGCGGCATGGGCGCCGCCACCGGCGACCTGGATGGCGACGGCTGGCTGGACCTGGTGCGCACCAACTTCCACGGCCAGACCACCACGGTCTATCGCAACAATCGCAATGGAACGTTCCATGACGCGAGTCTCGGCTCAGGCCTGGGCGTCAACCGGCAGTATGTCGGTTTCGGGCTCGGCGTGGCGGATTTCGATCACGATGCCGAGCCGGACCTGTTCATCGCCAATGGCCATGTGTATGCCCAGCTCGCGACCATCCAGTCTCACGTGAAGTACCGGCAGCGCCGTCTGCTCTATCGCAACAACGGGCTGGGCCGCTTCACCGACGTCTCCGCCCAGGCAGGCGCGGGCATCCAGGCCGAACACGCCAGCCGCGGCTGCGCCCTGGGCGACCTGGACAATGACGGCTCGCTTGAAATCGTCGTCAACAACATCGATGAGAGCCCCTCTCTGCTGCGCAACCGGGTTCGGCCGGCGGGCAACGCTCTGCTCGTCCGCTGCACCGGCGTGAAGTCGAATCGCAGTGCGATTGGTACCCGGGTACGCGTCACCGTGGGCAGCCGCGTGCGTCTGGCGGAGATCACCAGCGGCTCCGGGTACTACTCGCACAATGACTTGCGTCTTCACTTCGGGTTGGGCAGCGCTACTCAGGCCGGCCGCATCGATATCCGCTGGCCCTCGGGCCTGGAAGAGGTCGCCGTCAACGTCACGGCCAATCAGATTCTGCATTTTGAGGAAGGCCGGGGCCTGGTCAGGAAGGAGCCCTTCCGGCGATGAGATCCCTCTGGCTTGCCGCCGCTGCGCTGGCGGTCCCGCCAGCCCCCGTCGCGTTTCAGGATGACACCGCGGCTCTCGGTATCGCCTTCAGACACGAAGGCTCGCCCACCTCGAACAAGTACCTCATCGAGACCATGGGGGGAGGCGTGGCGCTGTTCGACTACGACAACGACGGCCGTCTCGACATCTTCTTCGCCAACTGCGCGGCGCTCGAGGACCCCATGCCCGCCGGCCGCCTGCCTGACAAATCAGCGCCCCGGTTCGCCAACCGGCTCTATCGTCAGAACCCCGATGGCCGCTTCCAGGACGTAACCGTCCGCGCCGGCCTCACCGGTACAAACTACGCGATGGGCGCCGCTACCGGGGACATCGACAATGACGGCTTCGTCGACCTCTATGTCACGGGCTACGGCGGCAACACGCTCTACCGCAATCGCGGCGACGGCACCTTCGCGGATATCACACGCTCATCGGGCGCCGGGGCCGCCGGCTGGAGCTCAAGCGCCGGCTTCCTCGACTACAACCGCGACGGACACCTCGACCTCTTTGTTGGCCGCTACGTCGCCATGAGTTTCGACAACAACCGGTACTGCGGCGAAAAACGCCCCGGCGGGCGGGCTTACTGCCATCCCGACAACTTCGCCGGTGTTCCGAACATTCTCTATCGCAACAACGGAGACGGCACGTTCACCGACGTCTCCCGGGAGGCGGGCATCGCCAACCCGGAAGGAAAGACGCTCGGTGTTTCGTTCGCCGACTATGACAACGACGGATGGCCCGATATCTACGTGGCGAATGACTCCGTTCGCTGTTTCCTCTACCGGAACCGGGGCGATGGCCGCTTTGATGATGTGGCGTTGGCCGCCGGCGTGGGGTTCAACGAGGACGGCAAGACCTTCGCCGGCATGGGCACCCACTTTGCCGATTACAACAACGACGGCCGCCCGGACATCGTGGTGACGGACTTGTCCAATGAGCGCTATGTCCTCTACCGCAACAACGGTGACGGCAGCTTCACGGACGCCACCACGGAAAGCGGACTGGGCCGCGCCACACACCCATACTCCGGCTGGAGCACGGCTTTCCTCGACTACGACAACGATGGCTGGAAGGATCTGTTTGTAGCCCAGGGCCACGTGATGGACACCATTGCCCAGATCTCTTCTCACCTTCGCTACCTGCAACCGCCGCTCCTGCTGCGCAATACCAGCGGCCGTCTGGCCCCCGTGGACGCCCTGCCCAAGGGAGACTGGGCCGGCCGCGGCGCGGCTTTCGGCGACCTGGACAACGACGGCGATCTCGACATCGTCGCCGCCAACGTCAATCAGCGCGCCTATGTGCTCCGCAATCAGGGCGGCCATCGCAACGGATGGCTGCGCCTTCGCTTGAAAGGCTCCCGGTCCAACCGCGACGCGCTGGGGGCCCAGGCGCTGGTCACCACCCCGGCCGGAGAGGTGCGGCACTTCACCGTCACCACGGCCGTGGGCTATCAGTCGGCCAGCGATAAAAGGCTCCTCATCGGCCTGGGCCCGGCGAGAACGGCGAAACTGGAACTTCGCTGGCCCGGGGGCGGCATCCAGCGGTTCGATGTGCGTGCCGGGCAGACGCTGGATCTGGTGGAACCGTAAAAGGAGAGTATCTGCCGCAATGCGTGCGGCTGGCGTCCCGGACAGGCTGCTATACTCAAGGAGTTGGCGAAAAGCGCGAGTGGGCGAAAGCCCACTTTTTTATTGCATGCGCGAATTTGCCAATGGAAGAGCGTCCGATGAAGCAGCAGATTCTGGCGAAGGTTACGGAAATCGCGGAACAGGCCGGCGCCGCCGAAGGCCTCGAGATCGTTGAAATCGAGCTTTTGGGCGGCGGCGCCCAGCGTGTACTCCGAATCTTCATCGACAAACCGGACGGGGTAACCCACGGCGATTGCGAGAACATCTCCCACGCGGTGGGCGCCGCTCTCGATGCCCAGGACGTAATCCCCGAAGGGAGGTATACCCTCGAAGTGAGTTCGCCGGGTGTTGACCGGCGCCTCTCGAAGCCTCGTGACTTCGAACGCTTCGTGGGACAGAAGATCAAGGTGGCCCTGCGCCAGCCTGTGGACGGTGCGCGGCGCCTGGAAGGGCGCCTGGAGGCGTTCGCCGAAGAGGTGATTACCCTGGTGCCGGACAAAGGCGATCCTGTCCGGATCCCTCTCGGCGAGATTGAAAAAGCGAATTTGAAGTTCGAATGGTAGGCCGTCCACCCGGGCGGCTGTTTGTCAGCGAAGAGGAAAGTTTTGCCTAGCATTTATCAGTCGATCGAGATTCTGAGCAAGGAAAAGGGCATCGACGCCCAGATCATTCTGGACGCCGTGAAGGATGCCATGCTCGTGGCCGCGCGCAAACACTACAAGAGCACAGAGAATCTGGTGGCGGATTTTGACGACCGTACGGGTTCCGTTGTCATTTATGCGCTAAAGACCGTGGTCGAGAATGTGCAGGACCCGAACCTTGAGATCACGTTGCCGCAGGCCCTGCGCCTGGACCCCGATGCCGCCATCGGCTCGGAAGTTCGCTTGGGCAAGAACACCGAAGCGCTGGGCCGCATCGCGGCTCAGATGGCCAAGCAGGTCATCCTGCAGAAGGTGCGTGAGGCCGAGCGCGAAAGCGTCTACTCGGAGTTCGCCGACCGCATGGGGGAACTCACCACCGTCATCATCAAGCGCATCGAAGGGGCGGACTACGTGGCGGAAATGGGCAAAACCGAAGCCCGGCTTCCCAAGAAAGAGCAGTCGCGCCTGGAGAGCTTTGGCCTGGGCGAGCGTGTCCGCTGCGTGATCAAGGCTGTGGAGAAGGCTGGCAAGAACGCGGGTGTCATCGTCTCGCGTGCCGCGCCGGAGTTTGTCATGCGGCTGTTCGAGCAGGAAGTGCCGGAAATCTACGACAACACGGTGATCATCAAGGGCTGCGCGCGCGAAGCGGGGGAGCGCACCAAGATCGCGGTGCACAGCCGCGACCGCGACGTCGATAGCGTCGGCGCCTGTGTCGGCATGAAGGGCATGCGCGTGCAGTCCATCATTCGGGAACTCCGCGGCGAAAAGATCGACATCATCGAGTTCAGTGAGGATCCGGTTCAGTTCGCCACTAAGGCGCTCAGCCCGGCTAAGATCGCCCGTGTCACCATCGTCGACGCGGTGGAACGGCACATGGAAGTGGTGGTGGAGGATTCGCAGCTTTCGCTCGCCATCGGGAAGAAAGGCCAGAACGTTCGCCTGGCGGCGAAATTGATCGGCTGGAAAGTGGACATCAAGAGCGAAGAGGAGAAGCGGCAGGAAGTCGAGTCCCAGATGGCGGCGCTTGTCGTTCCCGGCTCGCCCGTGTCCGTGCTTGCCGATTTCGGCTTGGGCGAAGGCCTCATCGACAGCCTCATGGCGGGGGGCGTGGGAACGGTGGAACGCCTCGGCTCGATGACGCCGGAGCAGTTGGCCTCGCTCGACGGTGTGCCCGCCGGAGCAATGCAGGCCATCGTCGATGCGGTGAATGGCTACTACGCGCAGTTCGACGCGCCCCCGGAAGCGATTGACGGGGAACTGGCGCCCGAAGTGCCGGCGGAAGCGGAATCGGCGGAGGCTGCGGCGGCTCCCGCTGAGGAGCCGGCTACGGGCGAGGTTACGGGCGAGGTTGCGGGCGAGGTGGCGGGCGAGGTGGCGGAAGCCCCCGAGGCAGAAGCCGCCGTGCTGGCTGCCGTGCCCGATGACGCTGAATCTGGTAGGATGAAGGACGCATAAACAGACGTCCCCGCCGAAACCCCTCGGGATGGCGGCGGGCGTGGTGTGGGAGCTTTCATAGGGAAGAAAGGCAGGCTACTCGGCAAGCCGCGGGGAAGCCGTTGACTCGGCCCGGCGGTTTTATTAGATATGAGCAAAATTCGAATCAATGAGCTGGCTCGGGAGCTGGAGATTAAGCCTTCAGTAATCATCGAGATGCTCCCCGAGTTGGGCGTCAGCGAAAAAAAGACCCATTCCAGTTCCATTGACGAGGACGCGGCGCTTGAGATCCGCCGGCGCCTCTTCGGCGACGCAGGCGGGCCCCCGCCCCGCGCGGCCGTTGAGCCTTTCAGCGACTCTCAGCCCGAGTTTGAGCCTGCGGCCGCCTCCGAGCCTGCTCCCAAGACCATGACTGCACCGGCCGCTTCCATGCTGGAAGCCGCTCTGCCGAGTGCTCCCGAGCCCGCGGGCGCCCCTCCGGCCCCGAAGCCGCCGCAGCCTCTGCGTCCCCCGCTGGCTCTCGGAGTCCGCCGCGATGGCGGCGCCGGACCCACCATTTCTGCCGGGACTCCCCCGCCGATGCCGCAAGCCGCGCCATCGATGCCGGTCGCCCCGCCGTCGATGCCTCTGGCGCCACCGGCAGCCCAGACCATACCGGCAGCCGCCCAGTCCCAGCACGCCATCCGGCCCCCGTTATCTCCGGCACGGCCCGCGGCCCCGGAGCCGCCCAGGCCCATTCCGCCCGCGCCGGCCGCCCCACGCCCCGGCCAGATTCTTGGCCCCCGCCAGCCACTCCCGGCCGAACCGCGCCCGCCGGCCAGCCGGCCGTCCCTTCCGCTCGCTCCCAA
>VFZY01000191.1 GCA_016870915.1 Acidobacteriota bacterium
GCTTGCACTCGCTCGACGGCGCGGATGCGGATCTCTTCCAAGGTCTTGTGATCAAGAGATCGGGCATCTCGCTTGGGCATGATCCATTTTACCAGATGCCTACCTACTTATGCACTCATTAATATCTGGCGGTCTCGGGAGCCGGGAACATGCTGTGGGCCGACACAGCGGACGCCTGTACGAAGCCAGGTTACGACCAGATCGGATGTCCGGTGCCGGGCCGGCCCGTGGTTCACGTGTTCGATACGGCCCGGCTCAAGTTGCTGAATTCGATCCCTCTGGATGAGGGGGAGTGGGGCGGGCCCAACACGTTTACGCCTGACGGCTCCCGGTTGGTGGGCGGGGGGCCCGGCATTCGGGTTTACAACGCCCGTACCCTGCAACTGGAAGAGGTGCTGCCGAGCAGCTTCGCGCCGGCCTCCGGCACCGTGGCCTTCGATGAGGGACACGTCTACTTTCCCTCCGGCCGCCGGATTTATGCCGCGCCGCTGGACCACGGCGCTTCAGACCCGCCGCCGGCCGGTCTGGTGGGTTTCTGGCCGGGTGACGGAGCGGCAGCGGACGTCGCGGGTAACCGGCCGGTTCGGTGCCAGCCGGGTACCGGCTACGAACCGGGCAGGGTGGGGCAGGCTTTCCGGTTCCACGGCGCGGGGTCATGGTGCGAAACGACCAACCCCTGGCTGAACGGCGCCTTTGTCCCCGGTAGCCTGCGTTTCTGGCTCCGCAGCCGGGTAGCCGACGGGCGGATCGCGAGCCAGCTTTCCGAGGATGGCCGGGAGGGCTGGACCCTGAGTATCGAATCATCCAAATTGGTCTTGCGGCTCCATCGAGGTACCGAGGCTCGGGTGGGAAGCCGCCGGAACATCGCCCCCTGGATTTGGCACTTTGTCCAGGTAACGCGGGACGGCCCCACGGTGCGGCTGCGAGTGGACAGCGACGAGGTGTCAGCCACCCTGCCCATTGTGGATGCGGCGCGGCCGGTCCCCGCGTTGCGTCTGGGTGGGTTTGACGGCAATCTCGACGAAGTCACGCTTCACGACCGGCCTCTCAACTAGTGGCAAAAGAGCGTTTGCCGCGCTTTGCCGCTCCCTTGCCGAACCTTGCCGCTAGCGCCCCGGCGCTACTCCTGGCAGTCTATCTTCAAGGCAAACTTCAACAAACAAGAAAGTTACGCCGACATACCGAAATCGAGGAGATTCCATGCTGCTTTCGAAGACGTTTCTGCCCGGCCTTGCCCTGTGGGCTGCCGGCACATCTTACGCCGCACCCGTGGTTCTGGACTTTGAGCAGAACAAGCAGGCCGGCCACGGCTACCGGTTCTTGCCGAAGGTTTACGAGGAGGACGGTTACCGGCTTACTACCGGCACGTTCTTCTGTCATGCTCAGATGCCAATGTCGGGCGTGTCCGATTTCTGGGCTGGTTCGACAGGCATGAGTACTGATCAGTCTTCAACGGATAGACGGCCGGACCTTCGACCTGTTGTCCATTGACATTGCACCGTTTGCCCGCAGCTACGGCTTTAATGTCGCGCTGACGTTTACCGGCTACCGGAACGACGGCACCACGGCGACCCGTCACCTCACTGGACCGCCCGCGATGCAGTTCGATAAGTACACATTCGCGGGCTTTACCGACTTGCGGGAGTTGCGCTGGCGGCACGGACAACACCCTTTCCACCAATTCGACAACATCGTCCTCAACCAAGTCCCAGAGCCCGCTACCGGCGCACTCTTGGCGGTCAGCAGTCTGGCGGTGGTGCTGGTGCGCCGGCGGCGATAGGGCGGCTGCCGCAGGTTGCCGTGCGGTTGCCGCACATTGCCGCTGGCATGCCGCCAGATTCTCCGGGCATTCTGACTTCGAGGCGTTTGCGCCTTAATTTCATACCGTTCGGAGAATCAATCAATGATCCGTTTTAAAAAATCCGCAGTTCTTACCACCGTGGCCGTGGTCCTACTTGGGGTGGGCCCGGCCGCGGGCGCCTCGGTGATCGTCAACATCGACGCCCGCAGCAACCTGGTGTTCAACAATCCCAAGACCGTATTCCTGGCCGCGGGCGTCTACCAGATCACACCGGTTGGTACGGCTGGTGGCGGGATCTATGACGCCTGGAGCGCGTTCGCCGCCAACGCCGGTTGTCAACCAAGCGGCGAGTGCACGGCGGGCTGGGAGGCGGAGTACGAGTTTGCTTCCGCATCCCTGCCATTCACGCTGATCGGAAACTCGCCGGTGAAGTATGCGACGCCGCTGCAGGCCTTGGCCCACGCGGTGAGCACCACCATCATGCTGCCGTTCGCCCAAACTGTGAACTTCGGCATCAACGACTGCAACGGGTGCCTGGGGGACAACCGGGGCGGGAACTCGCTGTTGATTGAGAGGGTGGTGCCGGAGCCATCCACCTGGATGGCTGCCGCCGCCGGCCTGGCCTTGCTGGTCCGTCTTCGCAGGCGCTAGAAGCACCCGCGCTTGCGGGGAGGGGGTGGGGGCTCGGGGCGCCCGCCCCTTTTTTCGTCGAGAAGCGCGTGCCCGCGCGGAGTTCCTGTGGGATTGCAGGCCTTTGAGAGATGAGACAATACGACGATGCTGAAGCTGCGCGCCGCAACGGCAGACGACCGTTCCGAGATCGCCGACCTGATCTACGCATCGATCAATACCTGGTACCGCCTGCATGGGATGCCACAGATCTTTCATGGCGGACCCGCGGTCACGGGCATCTTCTACGACGTCTATGAGCGCGTTGACCCGGGCTGCTGCGTGGTGGCGGAGAACGAATCGACAGGCCGGCTGATGGGTTCCTGCTTCTACCATCCGCGCAAGCTCCACGTGGGGCTGGGGATCATGAACGTTCATCCGAACTACTTCGGTTTGGGTGTTGGCCGTGAGCTGCTGCGCTACATCACTGATTTCACCGATCACCACGGATACAAGTCCCTGCGCCTGACGCAGAGCGCGTTGAACCTCGATTCCTTTTCGCTCTACAACCGTGCGGGCTTTGTGCCGCGGCATGCTTACCAGGACATGATGCTCACGGTGCCCGCCGCCGGTTTGCCGCATCGCGTGCCCGGCATGGATCGCGTGCGTGATGCGACCCTGGCGGACATCCCGGCGATCGCCGCTCTCGAGATGAGCGTCAGCGGAGTCACGCGGGAGCAGGACTACCGGCTGGCCATCGAGAACCCGCACGGCTTCTGGAGCGCGTCGGTCTACGAAGGCTCGGGAGGCGCGATCGACGGGTTTCTGATTTCATGCGGGCACGCGGCGATGAACATGGTGGGCCCGGGTGTGATGCGGTCCGACGAACACGCCGCGGCGCTGATTCTGCGGGAGTATGACCGCCATCGCGGGCGGTCTCCGGTGTGCCTGATCCCGGTGGAGCGGGCGGGCCTGGTGCGCCAGATGTATGAGTGGGGCGCGCGAAATGTGGAACTGCACTTCTGTCAGGTGCGGGGGAAGTTTCAGCCGTTCGCGGGCGTCAACATGCCGATGTTTCTGATGGAGACAGCTTAGTCCCCTAACCGGCGAGCGTGTTCAGCGACCCCACGCGCCCGGCTTCGAACGCCGCGATGGCGTCCTCCTGCTGCGTGATGTAGCCCAGTTCGTCCACACCTTCGAGCAGGCAGTGCCGCGCGAACTCGTCCACCGGGAATGAAACCGAGGTTCCATCCGGCAGCGTGAGTGTCCGTGCCTCCAGGTCGATCCCGAGCTTCATCGCGGCATCGGCCTGATGCAGCTCAAAGAGCCTGGCGTGCACGTCGCGCCCCACCACAATCGGCAGCAGCGAATTCTTCATCGAGTTGCCCTTGAAGATGTCGGCGAACGAGGAACTGATCACCGCGCGGAAGCCGTACTGGGTGAGCGCCCACGGGGCATGCTCGCGTGAGCTGCCGCAGCCGAAGTTGTCGCCGGCCAGCAGGATGCCCGCCTGTTTCGACTCCGGACGGTTCAGCACAAAGTCTTCCCTGGGCGAACCGTCGGCGTTGTAGCGCCAGTCATTGAACAACTGATCGCCCAGGCCGTCCTTTGAAATGGTCTTGAGGAACCGTGCCGGAATGATCTGGTCGGTGTCCACGTTGTCGATGGGCAGCGCCACCACGGTGCTTTGAAAGGGAGTGAATTTTTCCATGGCCGGTTGCTCCTACAGCGTCCTCACATCGGTCACCACGCCGGTGATGGCGCTGGCGGCGGCGGTGAGCGGGCTGGCCAGGAACGTCCGGCCCCCCTTGCCCTGCCGTCCTTCAAAGTTGCGATTGCTGGTGGAAACGCTGTACTCGCCGGGCTTCAACTGATCGCCGTTCATGGCGATGCACATCGAACAGCCCGCCTCGCGCCACTCCGCCCCGGCTTCGCGGAACACCGAATCCAGGCCCTCGGCCTCGGCCTGCCGCTTGATCTCACGGGACCCGGGCACCACCATCATGCGGACCGAGGAACTCACCTTCCGTCCCCGCAGCACATCCGCCGCCGCCCGCAGATCGCTTATGCGGGAGTTGGTGCAGCTTCCCACGAACACAACGTTCACCGGCTGGCCCAGCAGCGGCCGGCCCGGCGCCAGATCCATGTAGCGCAGCGCCTTGGCCAGTGTGTCGCGCTCCAGCGGGTCAGCCACGGAGGCAGGGTCGGGGATCGCCGCCGAAATCGGAATGCCCATCCCGGGATGCGTGCCGAAGGTGATCATCGGCTCCAGGCCCGCCGCGTCGATGGTCACTTCGTGGTCGTAGGATGCCCCGTCGTCGGTGGGCAACCGCCGCCACCGCGCCACGGCCGCGTCCCAATCGGCGCCCTTCGGCGCAAACCGGCGGCCCGCCAGGAACTGGTATGTGGCATCGTCCGGAGCCACCAGACCCGCGCGCGCGCCGGCCTCAATCGACATGTTGCAGACCGTCATCCGCTCTTCCATCGAAAGCGCGCGAATGGTTGACCCGCAGTACTCAAGCACGCAGCCGGTGCCCCCGCCGACGCCGATTTTGGCGATCATCGCCAGGATGATGTCCTTGGCGGTGACGCCCCGGCCCAAGGTGCCATCCACCTGCACCTTGAACGTCTTCGATGGCTTCTGCAGCAGGCACTGGGTGGCCAGAACATGCTCCACTTCACTGGTGCCGATGCCGAACGCCAGCGCGCCGAATGCGCCGTGCGTCGCCGTGTGCGAATCGCCGCAAACCACGGTCATGCCGGGCTGCGTCAGGCCGTTTTCCGGGCCAATCACGTGCACAATGCCCTGCCGCTCGTGCTGGAAGCCGTAGCAGGGGATGCCGAACTCGGCGGCATTGGCCTCAAGCCGCGCCACCTGCGCCGCGGCGATGGTATCGACGATGGGCAGGGACCGGGGTGTGGTGGGCGTCGAATGGTCTGTGGTGGCGAAGGTCAGGTCCGGCCGCCGGACGCGGAGTCCGCGCTTGCGCAGACCATCGAAGGCCTGCGGCGATGTCACTTCATGCACCAGATGCAGGTCGATGTAGAGCAGGGACGGCGCGCCGGCCCGCTCGGCCACCACGTGGGAATCCCACACCTTTTCGATGATCGTGCGTGGTTTCGTGTTTTGAATTGCCATTGCTGTAAACTGCTTTCCTAGATCGCCGCGCAGACGGCCTGGCCCACCTGTTCGGTGGTTGCCTTGCCTTTCAGATCCGCCGTCACGTTGCCCGATGCCAGCACGGCCTCGACCGCGCGGTTCACCGCCGCGGCTTCTTCCATAAGGCCGAAGCTGTATTCCAGCATCGCCGCCACGGAGCCGATGGCGCCGAACGGATTCGCCTTGTTCTGGCCGGCGATATCCGGCGCCGACCCGTGGACCGGCTCATACAACCCCACCCACGCGCCATTCGGCTTCCGCGCGCCAATGGAGGCCGAGGGCAGCATCCCGATCGAGCCGGCCAGCACCGCGCCCTCATCGCTGAGGATGTCGCCGAACATGTTCTCCATCACCACCACGTCGAACCGCTTGGGGTTGAGAATCAACTGCATTGCGCAGTTGTCGACCAGCAGATGGTCCAGTTCGACATCCGGATATCCGGCCGCCACTTCCGTGATCACGCGGCGCCACAACTGCGACGTCTCAAGCACGTTCGACTTGTCGACGCTGGTCACCTTCTTCCGCCGGGCGCGCGCCAGTTCGAACGCCATCCGCGATACACGGGCAATCTCCGCCCGCGTGTAGGTCATCGTGTTCGTGCCGCGTTCCTCGTCGCCCGTGCCCGCAATGCCGCGCGGCGTTCCATAGTAGATGCCGCCGGTCAGTTCGCGCACGATGATCATGTCCGTGCCTTCAACCAGGTGATTCTTCAGCGGAGACGATTCGATCAGCGGCTGATACGCCCGCACCGGGCGCAGATTCGCGTACACGCCCAGGCACTTCCGGATGCCCAGCAGGCCGCGTTCCGGGCGCTTTTCCGGCGGCCAGTTGTCGAACTCGGGCAGGCCCACGGCGCCCATCAGCGTGGCGTCGGCTTCGAGCGCCAGCTTTTCCGTTTCGGCGGGGAACGGACCGCCGGTCTTGTGAATGGCAATGCCGCCCAGCAGCCCTTCGGTCAGATTCACGGTGTGTGAAAACCGCGCCGCCACGTGATTCAGCACACGCACCGCCTCACGGGTCACTTCCGTGCCAATGCCGTCACCGGGCAGAATAAGAACGTTGAGTTCCATGAACCTCTCTTTTCAAGTATGTCGCGAACGGGTGGAGTGCGCCGTCAGGCGGCCGTCCCCTGTTCGGTGGCCTGGCGGCAGAACGCGAGGATCTCGTCGTTCCGCACGCCCTTCTTGCGGTCAGCCAAAGCCGTGAACTGCCGGTACACGCAGTCCAGTTCATCCTTGCCCAGGTTGAAGCCCAGATCCTCGCAGCGTTTCTTCAGCGCGTGCCGGCCGCTGTGCTTCCCCAACACCAGGCGCGATTCGGGAACTCCCACCGATTTGGGATCGACGATCTCATAGGTGGTGCGCTCCTTCAGGTAGCCATCCTGATGAATGCCGGCCTCGTGCGCGAAGGCGTTGTCGCCCACAATGGCCTTGTTCGGCTGGGGTCCAAAGGTGATGATGGAAGACAACATCTGGCTCGCCGGATAGA
The DNA here is from genome assembly GCA_016870915.1 of Acidobacteriota bacterium. Lineage (GTDB taxonomy): Bacteria > Acidobacteriota > Terriglobia > Bryobacterales > Bryobacteraceae > VFZY01. Next base: position 7,059 of record VFZY01000191.1, read on the forward strand.
GATGCTCCGTCACAATGCGGGTCTCAAAGGGCAGCCGGTCATTGCGCGTCTTCATCGCCATGACCACTTCTTCCAGCGCGCAGTTGCCCGCCCGCTCCCCGATTCCATTGATGGTGCACTCAATCTGCCGCGCGCCCGCCTGCACCGCCGACAGCGAGTTCGCCACCGCCAGGCCCAGATCGTCATGGCAATGCACGCTCACAATCGCGGCGTCTCCCAGGGCATTCACCATCCGTCCGATCAGAGCGCCGTATTCATCGGGCACCGAGAAGCCCACCGTGTCCGGCAGGTTCACCGTGCGGGCGCCCGCCGCCACCACGGCGCGGGAGATCTCTTCCAGAAAATCAGGGTCGGTGCGGGTGGCGTCTTCGGCCGAAAACTCCACATCGTCGCAGTATTGACGGGCCAGACGCACCGCCGAAACAGCCTCTTCCAGCACCTGCGCCCGCGTCTTCTTCAGCTTGTAGTGGAGATGGATGTCCGAGGTGGCGATAAAGGTGTGAATGCGAGGCCGCTTGGCGCGGTCCAGCGCGCTCGCCGCCCGCTCCACGTCCAGATTGCACGCCCTGGCCAGCGCCGCCACCTGCACCCAGGGATACTCGCGGCTCACCGCCTGAACCGCCTCGAAATCCCCTTCGGAGGCGATGGGAAAGCCGGCCTCCATGATATCCACCCCAAGTTCCACAAGCCTGGCCGCCATCCGGAGTTTCTCCGGTACAGTCATGCTGCAACCCGGCGACTGTTCTCCATCCCGGAGGGTTGTATCAAAAATATAGATGCGACGATCCATTTGACACCGCCTTTCGACGCTTATCCCTATTATGGGAGTCTCCGGAGGATTTATCAAATTTATATTTCTTAGCTGAACGATAAGTGATTATGATATCATTAAGCCTGCTAATGGAGGTTCGGAGTCGTGGAACTGCATTCCCTGCGGGTTTTCCGCACCGTGGCCCAGGAGAAGAGTTTTTCGCGGGCCGCTGAAAAGCTGCTGCGAACTCAGCCGGCCGTCTCGCTGGCCATTCAGCGGCTGGAAGCGGAGCTGAATGAAAAGCTGATCGACCGGTCGGCCAAGGACCTGCTGTTGACCGACGCCGGGCGAACGGTGCTGGAGTTCGCGCAGCGGTTTGCCTCGCTTGAGGACGAGATGACGAACGCGCTGGCCGAACTGCGCGACAACTCGGCTGGGCGGCTGGTGATTGGCGCCAATGAGTTGATGACGCTGTACCTGCTGCATCACATTGAGAACTACCGGCGCCTCTATCCGAAGGTGAAGATCCGCATCCAGCGGTCGCTTTCGTCCAAGATTCCGGCCGAGTTGATCGACGGCGGGCTCGAACTGGGGGTGATCTCCTATGACCCGGTGGATGAGCGGCTGGTCTCTCAGGTGATCTATTCGGACCATCTGGCGTTCGTGGTTTCGCCGAGGCATCATCTGGCGGGCCGGGCATCGATTTCCATCACCGAACTGGGCGCCGAGACCTTCATTGCGCACAATGTGATCTCACCGTATCGCGACATCGTGCTGCGGGAGTTTCAGCGATTCCGCGTGCCGTTGCGAATGGACGTGGAGATGCCCACGGTGGAGACCATTCGCAAGCTGGTGCAGAACAACGAAGGCGTGGCGTTTCTGCCCAAGCTGGTGGTGGAGGAAGACGTGGAAGAGGGGCGTTTGCGGGAGGTTCGCGTGGAAGAGTTCAACGTGGAGCGCAACATCCGGCTGGTTTATCCGGCGCGGCGGGCGATCAGCCATGCGTCCCGCGCTTTCCTGGACCTGGTGGGACGGGACGCCGGCGGCGCCTGATAAGATCGTCCTGATGAGATTTCTGGTCGCCGCACTCTTCGCGGGCAGTCTGCTCGCCCAAGGCATTCGCATCACCGGCGGAGCCGCTCCGTGGCAGGTTTATCAGCGCAAAGACAACAATCAGGCGGACATCGCCCTTTCCGGCGATGCCGAACGGGGTGAGGGCCGCGCCGTGGAGGCTCGTGTTCTGGGGCGAGGCAATACGCCGGTGGCAGGACTCGATTGGACCGGTATCGGGAAGGTGGTCTCCGGCCAGTGGTCGGGCGTCCTGCGCAATGTCCCGGCGGGCGGGCCGTACCGGCTGGAAACACGCCTGGCGGGCACCACCGCCACCGCCTGGATGGAACAGATTCTGGTGGGCGATCTTTGGGTGCTGGCCGGCCAGTCGAACATGGAGGGCGTGGGCGACCTGGTGGATGTCCAGACCCCGCACGATCTGGTTCACAGCTTCGATCAGACCGACGTCTGGGGCCTGGCACTGGAACCGCTGCACCGCCTGGCCGACGCCGCGGACCGGGTCCACTGGCGCCTGAACAAGGACAAACAGCCCGAAAAACTCACCGGAAAGGCCCTGGAGGACTACATTGGGAATCGCCGGAAGGGCGCCGGGCTGGGGCTGCCGTTCGCGGTCGCTCTGGCGGGCCGGAACGGTGTTCCCATCGGGCTGCTGCCCTGCGCTCACGGCGGCACCTCCATGGACCAGTGGGACCCCGCTCTTCGGGACAAAGGTGGCGACTCCCTCTACGGGGCCATGGTGCGGCGGGTGAAGGCCGCCGGAGGGCGTGTGAAGGGCGTGCTCTGGTATCAGGGCGAATCCGACGCCGGGCCGAAGTCCGGGCCGGTGTTCCTTGAGAAGTTCGAGCGCCTGGTGGCCGCCATCCGGCAGGATTTCGGCCAGCCGGCCCTGCCGTTCTACTACGTACAGATCGGGCGGTTTATCAATCCGGGCAATGAGCAGTGGTGGAATCTGGTGCAGGAGATGCAGCGCAAGGCTGAAACCAGCATCCCGAACGCCACCATGATCTCCTCCATCGACTCGTCGCTCGATGACCTGATCCACGTCGGCACCGGCGACCTGAAGCGCATCGGCATCAACCTGGCGCGCATCGCTGTGGGAGAAATCCAGCGCGGCCCCCGTCCCATAGCCGCCCGCCTGACGCGCGACCTGCGCAACGTGCCGGCCATCAAGGTGAGTTTTGCCACCGTCAACGGCCGCCTGGCGGCCGAGGGCAGGATCACCGGATTCACGGTGCACGGAACGGACGGCGCCCTGCTTCCAATCATTTACAAGACCGTGGTGGACCCCGCCGACCCCGCCGCGGTGCTGCTTTACACGCAGACGCCCCCACCGGCCGGCGCGGTGGTTCATTACGGCTGGGGCAAGGATCCCAGTTGCAACCTGCGAGACGCGGCGGGCGTTGGCGCCCCGGTCTTTGGTCCGCTCAAGATTGAGCCGTGAGCGCTAAGATAGCAGGGTGGCCACCCCTCAGCCCACCTCGCCCCCGGACCGTCCGGGGGAATGGTCCGCCTTGGCGGCCGGGCGGCGGGCGTTGGCCGGGTTCTTCCTGCTGGGGGTGTTGATGTCGAGCCCGGGGGCGCTGCTGCCCGCCTGGGCTTATCACGTCAACTTCAATCCGCGGGCGGTGGGCGCCCACTTCCTGAGCGTTGGCCTTGGCCTGGTGGCCGCGCCGCAGATCACCCGGCGGTTCCTGCACGGCCGGCCGGCCGGTCTGGCCCTGGTGCTGGCCTGCTCGATTGCCTGCGCCGCCATTGCGTCGATGGCGTTCACCATCGATCCGGCGCCGCTGCCCGCGCGCCTGGTGGGCCTGTTCGCGCTTGGAATCGCTTCCGGCATCCTGAATGCCGCGGTCTTCCGGTCCATCATGCCGGTTTACCGGCAGGGGCCGGCGGCCACGGTGAATCTGGCGGGTGCATTCTTCGGTCTGGGCTGTCTGGCCACGGCTCTGCTGCTGGCGGGCACGTTCAATGTGTACACGGTGCCCAGCACCCTGGTTTTTCTGGCGCTTTTGCCCGGCTTTTTCGCCGGAGTTTTTGCCCGTGGCGGACCGGCGGCGGTGCTGGCGGAGTCGCCGGTGGCGGCGGACAAGCTGCACATTTCGGGATGGCTGCTGGGTCTTTTGCTGCTGTTCCAGTTTGCCAATGAGTGGATTCTGGCGGGCTGGCTGCCCCTGTTTCTGATCCAGCGGCTGGGCACCAGTCCGCTTTCGGCACTGATGCTGCTGGCCCTCTACTGGTCCGCGATCCTGGGCGGGCGCCTGGTGATTCAAACCCTGCTGCCAAGGGTGAACCACGTCCGGATTCTGGGCTGGAGCGCCGGAGCGGCCCTGTTCGGCTGCGTGCTGCTCAGCGCCACCAACAATCTGTCCGGAGCCACGGTGGGCGTCCTGCTCACCGGCGGGGGCTTTGCGGCGGTCTACCCGCTTGCGGTTGAGAGGATCGGGGAGCGGTTCCAGGGCTACCACCCCGGCCTGTTCAACGGGATTTTCTCGGTGGCGGTGGCCGGCGGCCTGCTGGGCCCGTGGCTGGTATCCTATCCGGCCCGCTGGTGGGGCGTGGGAAGCGTGATGCTGGTGCCGCTGGTTGGCACCTGCCTGGTGTCCATGCTGGTTCTGCTGATCTGGCTGGAGGCCCGTTTTGAGCGCACGGAGTAAGGCGTTATGCAAAGACGGAAGATCCCGCTCTGGGCACTGGCTGCGCTCGGAATCACCGGACTGATCGTTATCCTGCTGCCGGGCCTTCGGGTGACCGGAGTGCTTCATCCGGAACCTCGAAGCGTGCCCACGGTGTCGCGCGCGGCGGCCCCGCAGGCCTTCGCCGGTGCGGCCGGTAAGGCTCGGCAACTCGCGCTGGAGCACCTGATCGAGCGCAACCTGCCGGGGCTTTCTCTGGCCGTGGGTGTTCGCGGCGGCCTGGTGTGGGCCGAAGGCGTCGGGCTGGCCGACCTGAGAACCAACACCCCTGTCACGCCCGAACACCGCTTCCCGATCGGCACCGCGTCGACGGTGCTGGCTTCAGCCGCCGCGGGGCTTCTTCTGGAGGCGGGGCGGCTGAACCTGGACGACGCTATTCAGACCCACGTCCCCACGTTCCCGGCCCGGCATGCGGTGACCATTCGCCAACTCATGAGCCACACCTCCGGGCTCGATTCCGATGGCGGCGACGATAGTGAACTGTTCATTCGCCACTGCGAGAGCCCGGCCCAGGCGTTCCCGTACTTCGCGGAAGGTCCGCTGCTGTTCCCGCCCGGCAGCAGCTTCAGCTATTCGAACTACAGTTGGATACCGGTGAGCGCGGCCATCGAAGCCGCCGCGGGCAAGCCGTTCCTGGTGTACGTCCAGGAGCGTGTGCTCGATCCGCTGAACCTGCGCGACACCGTACCCGACCCCACGCCCTTCGAACCCGACGACGACCACCCTCTGGCGAATCTGGTCCGCGAACTGATCATCGACCCGCGGGCGTCGCGAGGCGCGGCGGCGCCGCCGGCCAGCCCAGGGGGCCGTGTGACCTCCTACTTTCCCCGATTCGCGGCGGACCCCAAGTTCGGCCTGCACCTGCTGCGTCCGCTCGACCATTCCTGTTACTCCGGTGCGGGCGTGTACCTTTCGACACCCTCCGATCTGGTGCGTTTCGGCCTGGCGATCCTGGGCGGCAAGCTTCTCAAGCCCGAGACCGTTGCTCTGCTGCAAACTCCGCACCGGCTGCCTTCGGGCGACGAGACGGGCTACGCTCTCGGCTGGGACCTTGAAACCATCACGCTGGCGGGCAAGCCCGTTCGGGCCGTAGGTCACGATGGCGACACGCTGGGCGGCATGGTGGCATCGCTGCTGATGGTGCCTGAACGCGGGCTGGTTGTCGCGGTGGTGTCGAACATCTCCTATGCGGCCACGTTCGATCTGGCGTCGAAGGTCGCCGGCGCGTTTGCGGATCAGCCGGGAGACAAGTAGCCGGCGTGGTCAGGGAACCAACGCCACGCCGTGGGCTTCCAGTGTCTGCCCGAGTGCCTGCTGCAACCGCGAGGCCGCTTTGTTCAAGTCCAGCCGCGCCGCCACCTCGCGGCGCCGCGAATCCGCGTACTCGTTCTGGCGCGTCAGCACCAGGAAGTTTCTGTCGCGCAGACGCAGGATGTAGATTCGGTTCCGAGGAACGTCAGGGATTCCGGCCGGAACGGATTGCCATGCAGGCTCGATACGAAGCCGGAAGATCAAGCCGCCCCGCTGCCCGCGCTGATTTACTCCCTGTCTTTTCTGAATCGAGTTATTAATGAGTGCATAAGTAGGTATACATCTGGTAAAATGGATCATGCCCAAGCGAGATGCCCGATCTCTTGATCACAAGACCTTGGAAGAGATCCGCATCCGCGCCGTCGAGCGAGTGCAAGCGGGCGAGAGTCCAGAGGTGGTGATCCAG
>VFZY01000192.1 GCA_016870915.1 Acidobacteriota bacterium
TGAGCAGGTGTGGAACTACGTGAAGAACCACGGAATCGGGCGGATGTTGCTGCGCCAAGCGGACGACCTCAAGTGCGCCGTCCTGGCGCGCCTACGATCCCTGCAACGCCTGCCCTGGACTATCAAAATGTTCTTCCTGACCAAGGACACCGTGTACGCCACAGGTTGAACTCAATGTCTACTAACCAACGGTCTGATTAATAAGTAGTGTAGCGCGAAATAGCGGCGAATCCGGAGCTGCCACACGGCTTGTCTTCGAGCGTTGGCCTGGAGACTTGTTCCCAAGCCGCTTCGCAACCGGAGAGTTGAAGACAGACGGGTGTCCCATCTCATGGAACCCGGTCAGACCGGCCAACCGGTCCCGCAGCCAACCGGCTAGCCGGCAAAGGCCGGGGCGGGTCTCATGACACCCAGGCGCCGCTCACTGTAGGGCGCTCAGGCGGCTTGTTCCGCCGCGGCGGCGAGGGTGGCGGCGTGGGCTTCGAGGGCGGCCTGGGAGGGAGTGACAAGGGTCTTGTCCATGTCTTCCCAGGTGCTTACCATGTGTTGCAGGTGGAGGCCGGCGAGTTTGAGGCACCAGGCATCGGAGACATGGCGTCCGGAGGCGGCGGCCACGGCCAGAAGCGCGGGGTGGTTCAGGGCGATTACCTTATCCATGGTGTCGTCATCCGAACGCAGGTGATACTTCACGTCCACGGTGTCGGCGTGCCGGATGGAGATCCCGGTCTGCTGCCAGCGGTATTCGACATGCCAGGTGCGGCCAAACGGGTCCGGCCCGGCCTGGAAATCGCGGAAGTTTTCAATCATTCTTTTTCATGCTAGCACTGGTGCGTCAGGCGTTCGCGAAGATGGAGCCAGTGACGGTGCCGGTGCTGTCGGCGAAGCTTTCGGCCTCAATGCCCATGGAGCGGAGGATGCTGAGATAGACGTTCGCGAGACGGGTCTGGCCGCTCCGCCAGTACGTGCCGTGCTTCAAGCCCATGTTGCCGCCGCCCAGAATCATGGTGGGCAGGTTGAGCGGGTTGTGGGTGGTGCTGGCGCCGCTGCCGAAGAGCACGATGGTGTTATCGAGGAGAGTGCCCTGGCGGTCCTTGTACTCCGTCATGCGGTTGAGGAAATGGACCAACTGGCGGCTCAGGAAGAGGTCGTACTTGGCGAAGTGCAGCTGGCCTTCCTTGTCCGTGGCGTGGGACAGGTTGTGGTGCGTCTTTGAGAGGCCGAGTTTCAGGGGGAACGTGTCGCTGATGCCCATGCCGTCCTCGCGGTTGAGCATGAAGGCGACACTGCGGGTGATGTCGGCATCGAAGGCCAGAGCGATGAGGTCGAACATCGTCTTGTAGTAGCTGTCGGGCTCGCCTTCGGAGTTGGCGTCGAGATCGAGGTGGCTGTATTCCTGCTTCTTGAGGGGGACGTCGATCCAGCGTTCGCTGGCGATGAGCCGGCTTTCCACTTCATTGAGCGAGGTAAGGTACTGGTCCATGCGCTCGCGATCGGACTTGCCGAGTTGCCGGTCGAGCGACTTGGCGCTTTCGGTGACGGCGTCGACCAGCTTGATGCGGCGTTGAAGTTTTTCGCGCTCGGCGGCCGGGGAGGCGCCCTCGCCGCGGAACAGACGGTTGAAGATGCGGCGCGGGTTGTTTTCGGCGGGAATGGGCCGGCCTTCCAGGCTATAGGAGATGGTGCCGGTGCGGGAAAGGAACCCGGTGCCGGCGTCGATGGAGAGGATGAGCGAAGGCTGGCGGCAATGCTGTTTGGTGTGCTGCGAAACGGCCTGATCGAGGCTGACCGTGTTGTAGGTGCCCGGCTTGGGGTTGTGGAGCGGGGCGCCGGTGAGCCACATGTCGGAACAGGTGTGGGGGTCCGCCTTGGGTCCGCTGGGGTGGAAGAGGCCGCCCATGAAACTCAACTGCTTGCGGAACGGGGCCAGGGGTTCGGTGGACTTGCCAAAGACGAAATCCGGACCGCTTTGGCCGGCCGGGAACCAGCTCCATTCGTCGATGCCGTTTTCGGAGCGGGGCAACGACATTCCGTTCGCGGTGTACAGGGCGCAGAAGCGGCGGGGCATGACGGCGCTGGCTTCGGCGCCCATGGCATCCAGAACGGGCAGCGCAAGCGCCGCGCCGCCGGCGCCTTTCAGAAACGCCCGGCGGTCCAGTTTGAGGGAAGTGGTTATAGCCATCTCTACGTCTTGAATTTTACTACGTCCCGGGGTCTATTTTTCAAGGAACGGCTTGCCGCGGGCGACGAAGTGGATCATATCGCGAAATCGGTAGCCGGTGGGCTTGAGGGCCAGCACTTCCTGACGCAGGCGGTGCTGCTCGCCATAGGTGAGGTTCCGTCCGGTGGCGTAGGTGGTGAGGTGCCTGATGACGCTGTAGGCCACCTGGTCAACCCGGTCCTCACCCAGATAGCGCCGCAGGCCGGCCATGCCAGCCACTTCGGTCTTGTCGGGCAGCGTGGACCGGGCATCGGCGGGTTTCTCTTTGAGGCGGCCGCCGGCGTCGAACTCTTCCAGGGCCACGCCCCAGGGGTCGATTTTGGTGTGGCATTGGACGCAACCGGGCTGGCTGCGATGCTGTTCCAGGCGCTGGCGCAGGGTGAGGTTGGCGGGGTTCTCCTCTTTGAGAGTTGGCACGTTTGGTGGAGGATCGGCCGGGGGTTCGGCGATGATCTTGCGGGCGAGCCAGGCGCCCCGCTTGACGGGGTTGGACTCGCGGCCGTCGGAGAGACCGGCGAGGATGGCGGCCTGCGACAGGACACCGCCCAGTTCGGGCCGTCCATGCGGGACGGCGGCAAAGTCAAGGCCGCTCTCGGTTTTAGCGGCCAGGTCATAGTAGCTGGCGGTGGTCTCATTGGCGACGATGAAATCGGAGGCGATGAGATTTCTCACCGGCAGGTTGCGTTGGATCAGGTGGCGGACGAACTCGACGGGCTCGCGCTTGAGCTGGCCGCGGGTATCCTTGGTGAGCTTGGGGAACTTCTCGCGATCGGGTTCGAGAACCTGAAACTTGTCGAGGCTGAGCCACTGGGAGGTGAACTCCTGAACGAAGCGGGCGGCGCGGGGGTGGTTGAGCATCCGGTCGATTTCGGAATCGAGGTTTTGATGGAGCGACCCGGCGGCGGCCAATCGGAGTGTGGTTTGATCGGGCGGGCCATTCCACAGGAAGTACGAAAGCTTCGAGGCGAGTTCATAACTGCCCAGCGGTTCCGGAGCCGGGGTGGCGCTGCGCTCAATGAGGAACAGGAACTGAGGAGAGGTGAGGATGACCTGCAGAACATCCTTCACGCTGTCACGGAATGAACGTCCCGCCTTGGACGACTGGGCGAACGCCGCCATGAGGGCGGCCTCCTCGCCCGCGGCGAGCGGACGGCGGTAGGCCCGGGTGGCGAAGGACCGGATAATCTGGCGCGCATAGGCTTCGGGCGCCAGGGCGGCGTTCCTAGCGGGGAAGATGCTGGTGTGCGAGGGCGGCGGCCACGCTTCATAGAACGGACCTTCGAACTCGACGGACTTGATCAGGAGACGGGCGATGTCGCGGCCATCGGAGAATTCACTACGCACGCCGATTTCGCGAATGCCGGCGAGGTAGTTTACGTTGTCCTTCTCAACATCGGGGCTTGGGTAGTTGCGGATGGCGCCTTCAAAGACGAACTTTTCGGGTGCCGTGCCACGCACCGTGCGGATCTCGCCGACGGGTGCGAGCGTGCTGCCGCAATCGCGACGGAAGCCGAGATAGACGCCCAGGCGGGGGGCCCGTTTTTCGAAAACCAGGAATCGCTTCTCCAGTTCATCGCCCGGAGTGAGCGGCGTGAAGACAGCGCGGTCAAGATCGCGCACGCCGCTGTGCCGTTCGCCGATCTTGAGAGGGCCCGCGTTCAGGCGGACGGCGAGGAAGGCGGGCTGCCCGAGAGTTCCGGTGAACTCGCGGCCACCGAGGGCCAGGGTGACCTCCTGGGGGCGCTCCGGCGGCGCGACGGCGAACTTGCGGCCGGGCTCGATGAGCGCCTGCAGTTCGGCATCGCCGAGGGCACGGTTGTAGAGGCGCACGCTATCGATTTGACCCTGGAAGTGCTGCGCGCCGGGAATGCGGCCCACGTGCAGATCCATCTTCGGGTTGTCGAGGCTGGCGGCGGCGATTTCGCCCTTGGCCACCGGGAAGCCGTTCACGTAGATGCGGCTTTCCCCGCCCCGGCGTACGACGACCGAGACATGTTGCCAGGCGTTGGCTTTGATCATCCCCGCGGGCGAGGTGATGGCTCCGTTCGACTGGTTGTCGGCGCTTGCGGTATCGAACCGAAGATCACCGCGGTTGCCCGGCATTTCGAGATACCAGCCGTGGGTCCAATCGTGGCCGCCCATGGCGAGAATGCCGCCGCGTTTGAGGGCGCCGGGGTTGATCCAGGCGGCCACGGTGAAGTCGCCAGTGCCGACGTTCATCGCGGCAGTGCGAGGAACGGCAACGGAATCGCCCATGCCGTCGAGGGAAATGGCTTTGCCGAAGGGTGATTCGACCAGCTTGGCTTCTCCGGTTCCGCGGCCTTCCATTGCGTTGTCGAAGGAAAGAGAGGCTCCGAGGCCTTCGGAGAGCCGGGTGCCATCGATGACGGGCGCGGCGTTGGAACGGGCAGCCTCGTAGAGGTCCACTTGATAGACGCCGGGCTTGGGGATGGTGATGGTATCACCGGCGCGAAACCGGGCTTCGAAGCCTGGCTTCGCGAATCCGTCTTGGGCACGCGGCGAGGTTCCCTTGTCCAGCAGGAGCCCGTCGTCGTAGCGGGCGGCGGTGACGGTAACGCGAAATCGCCCGTTGTCGGGCAGTTCCCGCAGCGAGATTTTGAAGTTGGCCTTGGGCCCGTAGGTACCATCATCATTGAAGATCTCGTCGTTGGGGATGGCGGGACGCAGCAGCAGTCCTTCGGGGACGGTGGAGAAGGCAGCGCCTTTGGGATAGCCCCGGCTGCCGCGCATGCAGGCGAAGACGGAGTGATAGATGCTGTCGTACTCGCGCCAGCCGCGCACGGTGTCGTTGCCCTGGTAGCCCTCGATGAAGCGGTACTTGGTTCGCATGAAGAATGGATCGAAGGCGAAGGGCTTCCTGGCGGTGAGTTGGGTGACCAGGACGTCTTTGTTATCGAGCAGGAGGCTGTTGGCGCCGAGGACCAGGGCATCGGGCGAGGGATTGGGGTTGACCGAGGCGCCGAGGTCCATGCGGAAGTTCTGGATGGCGGGTTTGGCGGCAGGATCGACCATGGCGCGGCTGAGGGCTTCCTCGGCGATTTCGAGATAGGCTTCCATGAGGAGCGGCGAGAGTTGGAGGGTCTCGCGGTTGTTGACGAAGCCATCCTTCGAAATGGCGTCGGGCGGCAGGATTTCGGTGAGGTCGTCTTCGAGCTTGAGGAGTTCGCGGAGGGTGTTACGGTATTGCGCCACGGTGAGGCGGCGCACCAGGCCGTTCTTGGGCGCGGGGCGCAGTTTGGCGGTTTCGACAGCGCCGGCGATCCACTCCAGGACGCGGGCATTGGCGGCCTGATCAGGGCGCGGCAGACCCTTGGGCGGCATGGTGCCTTCGGCGACGCGATGGCGGATGTTTTCCCAGGTGGCGACGTGGCGGTCCTCAAGGGTGGCGTTGAGGTGATCGACACGCACGCCCGCCGTGGGTTGATCGGCGTTGTGGCACTTGACGCAGTTCTGATTGAGGAACGGCTTGACGTATTGTTCGAAGCCGGGTTCGAGGGAGGCCGGGCGCGGGGGCGCGGCGGCGTTCGATGGCGGTGAGGAGAAGAGCAGGAGGCCCGCGGCCAGCAGGGCGGCGCAGACGATGAGCCACGGACGAAGGGTGTTGTGTACCATGCGTTGGTTCTCCTTATTTTATCTCTGCGCGGCTTACAGCAGCCAGCGGATGAGGCCCAGGCTGACCAGGCTTAACAGGGCGGCGCTGGCGAGGCCGGTGATGAGGGCTTTGATGCCGACGCTCAGCATGAACCGGAGACTGACCTCCAGGCCCAGCGCGGCCATGGAGAAGGTGAGCACCAGGTTGCCGAGTTCGGTGCAGAAGTTGCTGGCGGAGAATTGAAAACGCTCCGGAATACCAAGCACGGCGAAGGCGGGTGTGAATTCAAGCACGGGGAGAAAGCCCAGGGTGTTGAGGAGAGCAAAGGCGAGGAATCCCCAGAGGAACGTGGGAACCAGACGGCCGTAGGAGACTTCAACGCGGCTATCGCGCCGGCGGCGGGCATAGAGGATGGCCAGAAGCAGGACATAGGGCGCGAGCAGCGTGACGCGCACCAGTTTGACCAGGGCGGCCAGTGAGCCCGCGGCGTTCGAGAAGCCAAAACCGGCGGCAATGACTTGGGCGACGGCATGGATGGAGAGGCCGGTCCAGACGCCGAATGTCTGATCGCTCATGCCGGCCCAGGAACCGATGAGCGGAAAGGAGAACATCATGATGAGGCCAACGACGTTGATGGTGGCGGCGGCGAGCGTGACGTCCTCATCGCGGGCCTCAACCAGGGGGGCGGCGGCGACGATGGCGTTGGTGCCGCAGATGCCCGTTCCGACGCCGATGAGAAGGCTGGTGCGTGGCCAGACACCCAGCGCGCGCCCGATCAGGTACGCGGAGGCGGTGCCGAGACCGATGGCGACGATGGCCATGAAGATGGCCGGGCCGCCTACGCTCGCGACGCGCAACATGTCGATGCCGGCGCCGCTGAGGACGATGGTGAGCGGCACCAGGCGGCGAACGGTGCGGCGGCAACCTTCCACGAACCGGTCGGACACCGGAACCAGGTTGCGCACCAGAACGCCCGAGAGAATCGCCAGCGTGGCGGCGCTGATGGGGTGGCGTCCGTCGCCGTCGCCGGCCACGGTGAAGGGAGCAAAGGGCAGAACGTGGAGGATGAAACCAAGCGCGGCGACAGCGCCGACGGCGATGTAACCGGGCATGGGCGAGGGGCGCTTGGGCGTGGGCTCCGAGGTCGCGGGGCGAATGCGGACCACCGGTGTTTCGTGCAGTCCTTCCATGGAGCCCAGGGAAGCTAGCGCTTCATCACTCAGGCCTGTGAAGTAGCTTGTCGGCGGGCGGTCCGGCATCTATGAGATAGTGTACTTCTTGCCCTATGCCCACCCGTTGGTTCGCCGCCGCCGCTTTGTGCCTTGGACTTCTATCCTGCGGTGGAGAAGCTCAGCGGCCGGCCGCCAAGCCGGCCGAAGCTCCGCTGCCAAAACCCCGCGATGAGCGTGTGAAGTTTCCAGGCGCCGGGCAGAAATCGATGGAGCTGGTGGAAGGGCACATGCTGGGCAAGGCGTTCCTGCCGGGCGGGAACCTGGCGGTTTATGAGTTGAAGCGGAAGCCGTTCCAGCAGTTCCTGGTGCGCTTTGACAATGAGCAGAAGGCGGCGGCCGCGCTGTTTGAGTACAAGGCTGTGTTGACGGAGCCGAAGTTCGTGGCGCATTTTGGCGGTTACGCGGGGCTGGATGGCGGGAAGCCTGTGTTTCTGTTCCAGAAGGGTCCGTTTTTGGCGGGCATCGCGGGGTTGGCGGAGAAGGATGCCGACGCGGTGGCGCGCGACTTCGCGAGCCGCATTCGATGATTGCGCTGACCATTGCCGGCTCAGACCCTTCGGGCGGCGCGGGCATTCAGGCCGATCTCAAGACATTTCACCGGTTCGGTGTGTATGGCGAAGCAGTGATCACGCTGCTGACCGTGCAGAACACACGGACGGTGGAGGGGGTGGAGTATCTGGACCCCGATTTTGTGCTGGCGCAGTTGGACGCCGTGTTAAGCGACATTCCTCCGGCGGCGGCCAAGACCGGCGCGCTGGGCAACCGCGCGCTGGTGGAAACGGTGGCGCGGGCGGCACGGCGGTTCGGGTTTCCGCTGGTTGTGGATCCGGTGATGCTGAGCAAATCAGGCGCGCCGCTGATCGCCGCGGAAGCCGCTGAGACGTTGCGGCAGGACCTGTTGCCCTGCGCGGCGCTGGTGACTCCGAACCTGCCGGAGGCTGAAGCGCTGGCAGGGATTCCGGTGAATTCCATCGCGCACATGCGCGAGGCGGCGCGGCGGATTGCGGATCAAGGCGCGCGGGCGGTGCTGGTGAAGGGCGGGCATCTGGATGGGGACGCGATCGACGTGCTCTACGATGGCGCTTCCTTCACGGAGTTCGGCGGCCCCCGGATCGCAACGCGGCACACGCACGGGACGGGTTGCACGTACTCGGCGGCCATCACGGCTGCGTTAGCGCGGGGGTTGCCGTTGGGCGAAGCGGTGGATGCGGGGAAACGCTTTGTGACGGAGGCGATTCGTACGAACCCCGGGCTGGGCGGGGGGCATGGTCCGGTCAACCACCACGCCACGATTCCATTACCCTGGGAAAAAAGATGATCAGCCGCGAAGAAGCCTGGACCATTGTTTGCGAGCACACGCGCTCAGAGAGCCTGCGGAAGCATGGGCTGGCCGTTGAAACCTGTGTCGGAGCCTACGCGCGCAAGCTGGGCGAGGACGAGCAGCGGTGGCGGGTAACGGCGCTGCTGCACGACTTCGATTGGGAGATCCACCCGACCCTGGATGAGCATCCGATGAAGGGCGAGCCGATTCTGGCCGCGCGTGGCGTGGATGACGAGATCCGGCAGGCGATTCTTTCGCACGCCAATTACACGGGTGTGCCTCGCGATACGCCTCTTCGCAAGGTGCTGTTCGCCTGCGATGAACTGGCGGGGTTCATTACCGCGGTCTCCTATGTGAAGCCATCGCGAAGCGTGGCCGAGGTGGATGTGAAGTCCGTGCGGAAGAAGATGAAGGATAAGGCGTTCGCGCGGAATGTGAGCCGCGACGATATTGTGAACGGCGCCGCCGAGTTGGGCGCCGAACTGGATGAACACATAGCGTTCTGCATTGCAGCGATGCAGGCGAACGCGGTGGAACTGGGCCTTGCGGGGCCGGGCAACGAAGGAGCATCGTCATGAGTCTGAATCGACGCGAGTTTCTGGCATCGGCCGCGGCCGCCGGAGTGGCGGAGGCGAAGCCGAAGTACCGGATCTTCGATTCGCATGTGCATGTGTGGAAGGTGGACCCAAGATTCCCGTGGCATCTCGAGTCCACGAACAACCCGAAGGAGGACCGCAGCGCGGAGATGCTGCTGGATCTGATGAAGCAGCATGGGGTGGAACGCACGGTGATCATTCAGGTGCGTTACTACTGGTGGGACAACAGCTACCTGGCCAGCGTACTGAAGCAGTACCCGAAGGTGTTCCACGGCGTGGCGCGGGTGAATCCCAAGGACCCGGGGGCGCCGGACCATTTGTCGAAGCTGGTGGAGGAGCAGCGTTTTCGCGGTGTGCGGCTTTCCCCGAGCGCCAACGCGGATTCGGACTGGATCAACGGTCCGCTGATGCCGCCGCTCTGGAAGCGGTGCTCCGATCTTAAGGTGCCGATGACGGTGCTGGCCCCGGTATCGCGGATGCCGGCGGTGGCGAACCTGCTTGAGAAGCTGCCGGAGCTGACCGTGGTGGTGGATCACATGGCGGATTCACCCATCGACAAGCCGGCGGAACTGGAGAAGCTTCTGGCGCTGGCGAGGTACCCGAAGGTGTTTGTGAAGATCTCGCATACCTGGAGCCTTTCGAAGCAGAAGTTTCCCTTTGCCGACACGCACGCGCAGGTGAAGCGGCTCTACGACGCGTTTGGACCACGGCGCCTGATGTGGGGCACGGACTGGCCGGTGTCGCTGAACCACGTTTCGTACGGGGAAGCGCTGGCCGTGGTGCGCGATGAGATGAAGTTTCTGAACGAGGAAGACAAGAGCTGGATTCTGAGCAAGACGATTCAGCGTGTGTGGCCGTTCAAGTAGACGTGAAAGAGAGTTTATGAAAGCTGCTTACTATCAGGGCAAGGAATCGATTGCGGTGGCGGAGTGCCGGCCCGTGGCGCCGGGCGCCGGACAGGTGCAGATCGCTGTATCGCACTGCGGGATCTGCGGCACCGACGTTCACCTGTATCACGGCCGGATGGATCACCGGGTGAAGATGCCGCAGGTGATTGGGCATGAGATGTCGGGCACGATTGTTTCGGTGGGCGACAGCGTGGCAGGTTACGCGCCGGGCGACCGGGTGACGGTGCGTCCGCTCGATCCGTGCGGGGAATGCCCGGCGTGCCGCAACGGCCACAGCCACATTTGCATGAAGCTGAAGTTCATCGGGATCGACGCTCCCGGCGCGCTGCAGGCGCTATGGACGGTGCCGGCGCACACTCTGCACCGGATTCCGGCGAACCTTTCGCTTGAGCAGGCGGCGTTGATTGAGCCCATCGCGGTGGCGTGCCACGACGTTCGGATGGGCGAACTGAAGGCGGGCGAATATGCGGTGGTGCAGGGCGGCGGTCCGATTGGGACGCTGGTGGCGCTGGTGGCGAGGGCCTACGGGGCCCGGGTGCTGGTGACGGAGGTGAATCCGTTCCGGGTGGAACTGGCGCGGTCCCTGGGGCTGGCGGTGGCGGACCCCCGTTCGGTGGATGTGGTGAAGCTGGTTGAGGATCAGACGGGTGGAGCCGGGGCGGATGTGGTGTTCGAAGTGTCGGGTTCGGCGGCGGGCGCCGAGTTGATGACGAAGCTTCCGCGTGTGCGTGGGCGGATGGTGATGGTGGCCATCTTCGCCGACCAGCCCAAGGTGGACCTCTTCCGGTTCTTCTGGCGGGAGTTGAAGCTGGTGGGCGCCCGGGTGTACGAGCCGGAGGATTTCGAGGCGGCGATTGCGCTGGCGGCACGCGGGGCTATACCGATCGACAGCATCATCACGAAGCGGCTGCCGATTGAAGAGATCACCGAGGGGTTCCATGAGATTGAACGGGGCGGCGCGGTGATGAAGATTCTGATTGAGTGCGGAGGCCGGTAGCGATGCCGATACTCGATCAGTTTTCCCTGGCCGGCAAGAGGGCGCTGGTGACCGGGGCCCGGCGGGGCATTGGGCGCGCAATGGCGGTGGCGCTGGCGGAGGCGGGCGCGGACATCATCGGGGTGAGCAAGCAGCTTGAAGCCGATGGGGGCGAGGTGGGCCAGGCGGTGCGCGCGGCCGGGCGGGTTTTCACGCCGTTCCAGTGCGACTTCAAGGATCGCGCTTCGGTGAAAGCGTTCACGGCGGCGGTGACGGAGCAGTTTCCGGCGATCGACATCCTGGTGAACAACGCCGGGACGATTCTTCGCAAACCGGCGGCGGAGCACCCGGATGAGTACTGGGATGAGGTGATCGAGACGAATCTCAACGCGCAGTTCATCATCGCCCGGGAGATTGGCCGGGGAATGCTGGGGCGGGGCGCGGGCAAGATCATTTTCACCGCGTCGCTGCTGACTTTTCAGGGCGGCATCACGGTTCCGGGGTATGCGGCGAGCAAGGGCGCCATTGGGCAGTTGACGAAGGCGCTGGCGAATGAGTGGGCAGGGCGCGGAGTGCAGGTGAACGCGATCGCACCCGGCTACATTGCCACCGACAATACGGCTGCGCTGCAAGCGGACCCGGTGCGGAACCCCGCCATTCTGGCGCGGATCCCGCATGGGCGGTGGGGCCGGCCGGAGGATCTGGCGGGCGCAACAGTATTTCTGGCATCGGCGGCTTCCGACTACGTGAGCGGCACCATCATCACGGTGGATGGCGGGTGGATGGGCCGATGACGCTGACACGCCGGGCGCTTGCCGGGATGGCGCCATGGTTGTTGCGGGGGGCAGCGGGCGAAGTGCGGCGGGAAGTGTTCCTGGCATCGCCCCGGGCTGGGACGGCGGTAACTGCCTGTGCCTGGTATACGGAGCGGCGCGGGGGACGCATGAAGTCCGTGGAGCAGCGTTGGACACGCTCCGACACGATTGACGATGCGTGGTTCCGGCGCTCTGAGGACCATGGCCGCACATGGTCAAAACCGGAACCGTGGGTGACCGGAGAAAAGCGCCCGGAAGGCATGTTCCGGCGGCACCCGCGCACGGGATACGTGGATCCTCGCACAGGGCGCTGTATCGAGATGTGGATTGAAGGCGTGCTGCCGACGGACGATCCGCTGGAGGGCATGCGGCAGTGGCGGCTGTTCTATTCGATCGACGGCGGGGCGCCGCGGCAGGTGATTCACAAGGGCGCCGAATACGATGCCGCGCATCCGCTGCCGGGGATCTGGCTGGGGAAAAACTCGGCGATGATCGGGGACATGCCGTGTGTGCCGGTGACGGCTCGAGATGGCCGGATCCTGGTGCCGTTGTCGGTTTCATTGATCGACGGCCAAGGAAAGCTGCGCAATCCGGGGGGCGGGTACACGTATCACGATTCGGCATTCCTGATCGGCACATGGCACGGCAAGGGCCGCGGCAGCGGACTGGACTGGGAGATGAGCGAGCATGTTTCGTTGCCGCTGGAGGCGAGCACGCGCGGCTCCGATGAGCCCACGCTGGCGGTGCTTCCCGATGGCCGCGTGATGGTGCTGTTGCGGGCTTCCAACGATGTGCGTCCGCATCAGCCGGGTTACCGCTGGGTGGCGTTTTCCTCCGATCATGGGCGGCGGTGGACGAAGCCGGTGCCGTGGACCTATGACACGGGCGAGAACTTTTTTTCGCCTTCGGCGTGCTCACAGTTGGTGGCGCATTCGAGCGGGCGGCTGTTCTGGCTGGGCAATATCACCCCGGTGAATCCGCGCGGGAACCGGCCGCGCTATCCGTTTGTGATGGGCGAGGTGGACCGGCGGACCGGGCTGCTGCTGAAGGGCTCCGTGCGAACGGTGGATGATCGCGGTCCCGGCGATCATGAGCGGATGACGCTATCGAATTTCTACGCGACCGAGGACCGTGAGACACGGGAGATCCGGCTGCACATGACGCGGATGGTGGCGCTCGAGAATGGCTGGCAGGGAGATGCCCTGTTGTACCGGATTCCGGTTTAACCGGGATTTCCATTTTGGGTCTCCCGGACCCCAACAGTCTACACCAACGCCTCACTCCCGTGCCGGATTTGATCAGAATCCCCTTTCCGAGGGCGGGCCAGTGCCTGCGGATGGCTTCTTTCGACCATCGCACAAAAACGAAAACTGACAACATG
>VFZY01000193.1 GCA_016870915.1 Acidobacteriota bacterium
CGTTGATCGACCACGGTGTTGACGTCGGCGCTTACTGTGTCCAGGATCTGCGTTTCGGAATTCACCGTGACCGATTCCTTGACCTCGCCCACTTGCACCACCAGATCAATTTCGATGTGTTTCCCCCTTTAATGCGAAGCGGAACTGCCGCTCCGTATTCTGCGCCGACGTGATCTCGGTGAAGCCACCCAGATTGGTAATCTCACCGGCCGCGTTGCGTGTTGCCGAGGACACCGTAGCGCCCGGATTGTTGAACGCGGGAGTGTTCGATACGTTGAACGCCTCCGCCCGGAACTGAAGCTTCAGCCGTTCGTTCAACTGGAAATCGCGGAACACGCTGCCGTCCAGGTTTGCAAGTCCCGGTCCGCGCAGAATATTGCGTCCCGTGTTGCCATATCGCACCTGCGTGACAGGGGCAAACGCATATGGATCGAACCACGAATTCCCGCGCCCGACGCCGCCCAACCTGACCACTTGCGGCTTCACCTGATCCGCGGTCTGCGCACCTCCAGCGGCATTCAGACTGGCGTTTGCGCTCCCCACGGTAAACGGCGTTCCGGTATAGCGGCTGAAGATGCCGTTCACCTGCCAGTTCCCCACCAGATGCTGAACCCAGCCGGCCGAAGCCCACCGCTGGCCACGGCCAAACGGCAGCGTGTAGACACCATAGAGTTGGAAGTTGTGCGTTCGGTCAAAACCCGCCGGCGCGCGATTGCGGCCCCAAAGCTCCGGCTGGTGCCAACTCAACCCCGAATCGTTGTTGTCCGCGAACGAGATCGCCTTCGACCATGTGTACGCCACCCCCAGCATGCCGCCCCCGGCGAACTGGCGCCGCAACTGATTCTGGAACCCGTTGTAGTTGGACGAACTGAACGGAGTGTACATATCGACATTCGCCGTGCGCCCCCAGCGGCGGCCCAGCACGCGGCCAAGCCCGGTCCCCTGGCCCGGCAATGAATAGTTGAGATTCACAATCGCCGTCTGGCGGATGGCCCGCGTGGCGACATAGGACGACTGCAGGTTGAACCCCCAGCCGATATCGCGCTGCAGCGTGGCATTCCAACTCTGGAAGTACCCCCGGCGGTAGTTCACCGGCCAGGTTACAGTGCCCACAGTGGACGGAATGGTGATGACACCGGAATTGAGATTCGGCACAACGATCGCCGGAATGCCGGCGCGGAACGTCCCGGCCGGTTCAAAGGTGCTGGGCGCGTTGAACTGCGACGACACGGTGGCCGGGTAGGAGTCCCGCATGCGCCGGAACGAATCCGGGTCAATCGAGATCCCGTAGCCCACGCGGAACACCGTCTTTTCATCGACGCGATAGGCAAGACCGAAGCGAGGCGCCACCTGCAGCCGCGGCACTTTGACGCCGGTGTCGGTGGGCGTGCTGCCCAACCCGCCGATCAGAACACGGTCCGTCTCGGGGTCATAGCGTTCGCCGCCCCGGTGATCGCGTGTGGCAAACGGGTAGCGCTCAAACCGGGCGCCGTAGTTCAGCGTGAGCTTGCGGTTGACCTGCCACTGATCTCGCGCGTAGAAGCCCCAACCGGGCATGCGTACCGCGGCCGGATTGATGTACTGCACATCCTTGCCGAACGAATTCGGAAGTCCCAGCAGAAAGTCGGAATACCCATTGAACTGGCCCGGCGCCAACCCGCCGCGCAACGACGTTACGCCGCCGGTAAGGTTGAAGCCGCCGCGTGGCCCGAACGCCGCCTGGGGCTGGAAATGGTTGATGGTGTAGTACGTGTACTCCGCGCCGAACCGGTAAGCGTGCGAGCCCCGCTGATAGCCCAGGTTGCCGCTCACCACCCACTGTTTGTCACGGAACAGGAACGGGTTCGACACGTTGGGATTTCCGATCGCCGACACGCCGGCGATGTTGAACCGCGGGTACCCGCCCTGCAACCGGTCCGAACCGTTTGTACCCGGAATGAGCAGTTCATCCAGGCCATAATTCTTGTCGATATCGACGTTCACCGACCCCAACCGCTGGCGAGTAAACCCGAGCGTCGCATCGGCCAGCAGCCGTGGCGAAATCGTGTAAGTGCCGCCCACCGACGCCGACTGAATCCGCCCCGGCGACGTACCCGGCTGGCCGCCGGCAATCGCATTGCCACCCGCCGGCCCAAGCGCGGGCGGATCGAAAATGTTGCTGGGAGAATAGCTGTAGCGCGTGAACAGTGACGATTTGTCCGTCGGGTTGTAGTTCACTTTGAAATCGAAGTTGTCGCGATCGAACTGGTAGCTGCCCGCCGCAAAGTAGTTGTTGGGGTAGGTGGTCTGATTCGGCGCCGGAATCAACGCGTTCATTTTCTGCGCCGCGATATCAATGCGGCTCGCCGGAATCATCTGGCCCGGGAACAACTGCCGGCCGGAGCCGTCGGGGTTCCCCGTGCCGGGGTCATAGATCTGGGCAACCGCGGTGGGCACCGGCAGTCGCGAGAAATCGCCGCGGCGCATCGCCTCCGTGGGCACTGTCTGAAAAACGCTGCGGAACTCGCGCCGCACCGTCCGCTCCCAGTCCGTGAAGAAGAACAGCTTGTTTTTCTTGATGGGCCCGCCGAACGTATACCCGCCCTGGTTCAGAATGTTCTTCGGAATGCCGTTGGTGGCATTGAAAAAGTTCCGGGCGCGCATCGCTGAGTTCGTGTGAAACCAGTGCGCCGTGGCGTGATAGTCGTTCGTACCGGATTTGATGGAAACGTTGATCGCCGAGCCCCCGGCCATGCCCTGCTCTGCGTCAAACGAGTTCGAGACAATGTTCACCGCCTCCACCGCATCCACCGGCGGCACGTACGCCACAATGTGCGGCAGCCAGGGATAGGAAACCGTCGCGCCGTCCAGCCGCGTGTTGTTGTTCGAATAGGACGCCCCGTTGACGTTCGTGCCAAGTGCCCGCTGGGGGTTCCCGGCGTCGGAGTGAAGTTCGGCGGGCGGCGAAAACCCGGGCAGGAT
Organism: Acidobacteriota bacterium; assembly: GCA_016870915.1. Lineage (GTDB taxonomy): Bacteria > Acidobacteriota > Terriglobia > Bryobacterales > Bryobacteraceae > VFZY01. Next base: position 2,962 of record VFZY01000193.1, read on the forward strand.
CTTGTACAGCGCCTGCCAGTTCCGCCCCGCGTTGCCGGTGAACGGCAGGTTCGCCATCTGCGTCTGCCGGATCTGGTGGTTCACCTCGGCGCGGTCCGTCTGCATCGCCTGAACTGAGTCCGCCACCGTGATCGCCTCACTCACCTGCGCCACCTGCAGCGTGATGTCCAGACGCCGGACCGAGTTCGTCGCAATCTCGACGTTCTCCTGAATCACCGTGCGGAACGACGGCGCGCTGAAGGTCACCTTGTACACGCCAGCCTGAAGGTCATTGAACAGGTACCCTCCACCGTTGTCGGTGGACATGGCGCGCGCAACCCCGGTCCGGGTGTTCACTGCGTCCACCTTCACCAGCGGAACCGCCGCGCCCGAAGGGTCGGCGACATTCCCGGTCAGGGTCCCATAGAGCACCTGGGCATCGGCCGTTGCAACGGCCAACGCGATCAGTGCGGCCGTACTAACGACCCGGCGTGAAAACGTCATGGAAAGCCCCCTTTGGCTCGATTTCCTTGATCCTAGCACGCGGGCCATTTCGGCCCAATCGGGTACCCTGGAGTTTATGCCTCAGTTTCCGGTGGGCAGCGGCGCGCGCCCCTATCCCGCCATCGTCGAACGCGGAGTACTCGGCCGGCTCGCGGAGTTCGTGCCCGCGCAAGCCGCCAAGGTATTCGTACTCACCACCCGCGATGTCTGGGACCTGCACGGCGCGGCCGTCGCCGGGTCACTCAACGGAGCCGAAGTGCTGTTCTTCCCCGGAGGCGAGGACAACAAACGGCTCTCCGTGGTGGAACAACTGGCCGAACAGATGGTCCGCGCCGGGGGCGACCGTAAGAGCGTCCTGGTGGCCTTCGGCGGCGGCATCGTCACCGATCTCGGCGGCTTCCTCGCCTCCGCCTTCCTGCGCGGCATCCCCGTGCTCCAGGTCCCCACCACACTCCTCGCCCAGGTGGATGCGGCCCTCGGGGGCAAAACCGGCGTCAATCTCCAATCCGGCAAGAACCTGTTCGGCGCCTTCCACGACCCGCTGGCCGTCCTCATCGACCCTGCCGTGGTGGCCACCCTGCCGCCCCGCGAATACCGCGCCGGCCTCTATGAGGTGATCAAGCACGGCATCATCCGCAGCCCGGAGCTCTTCGCCCTGATGCGGGACCGCCGCGACGCCGTGCTGGCCCATGATCCGGCGGCCGTCGATTTCATGGTGGCCGACAGCGTCCGCATCAAGGCCGATGTGGTCACCGAAGACCCCTTCGAAGGCGGCCTGCGCCGCATTCTCAACTACGGCCATACCGTCGGCCATGCCCTCGAAGCGGAAACCCGTTACGTCCGGTTCCTGCACGGCGAAGCCGTCGCGTTCGGCATGCGCGCCGCCACCCACCTGGGGCGGCTCACCGGCCGCATCTCCGAGGCTCTCTGCCTGGAGATTGTCGCCGTCATCGACTCCTACGGCGCACTCCCCCCCTTGGACGGAATTGAACCGACAGCCCTCTTCGCTCGTCTGATCAATGACAAGAAGACTCTCCGCGGGAAGGTCCACTTCGTCCTGCCCACCGGCATCGGAAGCACCGAGATCGTTTCGGGCCTGGACGAGGCGGTGGTCATGGAGGCCATCCGCGCGGCGTATTAAGGATCCGGAATGGCGAAAGCGCTGGGAACCACACCGCCGGCGGCGGCAAACGAACAACAGGCCGCGGCCTGGGTGCGCGGCATGTTCGGACGCGTCGCCGGCCGGTACGACCTGCTGAATCACCTGCTCTCGTTCAATATCGACAAGATCTGGCGCAAAGCCGTGGTCAAGAGGACCGGGGCGATGCTTGCCCGCCGCAACGCAGCCGTGCTCGACCTGTGCTGCGGCACAGGCGACCTCCTGCTCGCCCTCCAGGCCCGCACCCAACAGACCGTGCTCGGCAGCGACTTCTGCCACCCCATGCTGCTCGAAGCACGCCGGAAAGTGGCGGCCCGCGGCGCGCGATCACCACTGTTCGAGGCCGATGCACTCGAACTGCCTCTCGCCACCGGCTCACTCGATCTGGTGACCGTCGCCTTCGGCTTTCGGAACTTCGCCAGTTACCAGACCGGACTCACCGAACTCCTCCGCGTGCTCAAACCCGGAGGGGCCCTGGCGATCCTTGAGTTCTCCACACCGCCCAACCCCCTTGTCCGCGCCGGCTACGGATTCTACTCCCGCCACGTGCTACCCCGCGTGGGAGCCGCAATCTCAGGAGACCGTGAGGCCTACTCCTACCTGCCGGAATCCGTCCGCAAGTTCCCGGGCGCCGAGGAACTCGCCGACGACATGCTGCGAACCGGGTTCCAGACTGTGCAACTGTACCGGCTGACCTTCGGAATCGTCGCGCTGCATATCGGCGTAAAGTAAGACCCTATTGGATCGATCGAAAAATGAAGTCGGCATTTCACCAGTGATTGGAGGTCTCTGTTACACTCCATGCCATGAGGATACTCATCTCGTTTTTGGCACTGGCTGTTTCGGCATTGCTTGGCCAAAGCGAACAAGCCACCATTCCCGAGTGTTTTCAACATCTCGGGATCTCAGCGGCCGACAGCAACTGAGTTCTCCAGGGAGTGAATGACATAGCGTTCGATTCGCAAGGAAACGCATGGATTGCAGACGAGTATCGGGTAATGAGGATACCCGGGTGGCGTGAGTCCAGCCCCCTTCCTAATGCGTTCCGAGCCGACTTGGTCTTGGGTAAGCCAACCTTGCAGGCCTCACCGCCCTTCGGGTTCGCCATTTGCCCGGAGTGCGATCTAAGACCGCGGCGGATGGCCTTTGACGCGACAGGCAGCCTTTGGGTAGCGGGTGACGGCGGCATTAGTCGATTTCGGCCTCCCTTCAGCAACTACCAGCGACCGGAGCTTTCGCTGGAATTGTGGAATGTTGGGGGCTTCGTATTCGACCATGCAGGTAGGCTCTGGGTTGCTTCGGGAATCACCAACTGCGAAAGGGTCGTGATGTTTCAGCCGCCATTTGTGCAGACGATGCGTCCGGCGTTGGTCTTAGGCCAGCCTGACGCTGACACGTGCCGAGCACCCAGCCCCGAACCCAATCGGTTCGGCATCCTTCGCGGAATTGCAGTCGGGTCCGATGGCACCGTGTTTGTGAGCGACAGCGGTAGCCGGCGCGTAGCGGTCTTTCGCCCCCCAATCTCAACGTTCATGGCCGCCACTGCAATTCTGGGTCAGGATAGCACGGCCGGATTCGAAGTCGTTCCGTTCGAACGAGGCGGGCTGAACGGAAGCATCGATCTTGCCGTCGGCCCGATGGGTGACTTATGGGTACTCCACAACTTCGGGGGCCTCCTGGCCACCTACTTCGACGCCCGAACCACTGGACAGAGATGGGACCATTGGATCAATCTGGCAACTCGCAAACAGCCGGACGGCGACTTTCCCCTTCCTCTCGGAACCGCCAGGCGGCTCAAATCCGCCCCCGACGGCTCTCTATGGCTGTTCCCACCTAGAGACATGGGGTCGCCGGTCTCCAGCCAGATCACACGCCTTCGCATTCCCGTGCTGACCCAGAAGGGGATCGTCAACGCTGCCAGTTACGCGGAAGCTCCATTCGCGCCAGGCACGCTTGTCACGGCCTTCGGCCTTCACTTGGGCTCACGCACCGGCACCCATGGAGCCGTGGAGCAAGGCACCTTCCCGTCCACGCTCAACGGCACAACCGTGCTTGTCAACGGCAAACCCGCACCACTGCTCTACGCGCGCAATGACCAGGTGACCTTCCAACTTCCGTTCAGCCTTGAGCCCGGTCAACCGGTCTCAATTCGCGCTCAGAACGGCGGCGTGTCCAGTCCGGCCGTGAATTTCACTCTCGCTCGTTCCTCGCCAGGTGTGTTTTCCGCCGATGGTTCACGGGCCGCCGCGATTAGCCCGCTCGGCCAGGGAAACACGCTGGCGCGAGGCCAATGGGCCACCGTTTTTGCATCTGGTCTGGGCGCCGTGGAAGGCGAGATCCGGGAAGGCCAGCTAGCGCCATCGGAACTACGGCCCACACGGCAAGCGGTTGAGGTCTACATCGAAGGCGTCCTGTGCCAGACCCTGTTTGCAGGGCTTGCTCCCGGACTCGCCGGCGTCTATCAGGTGAACTTCCTGGTGCCCGAACGCCTGGCTGCCTCTTCCGCGGCGCGTCTGGTCTTGCTCCAGGGTGGCGAAGTGAGCCGGCCCGTCCTCGTCACGCTGCGCTAACCAAATTCGAAACCCGCCAAAGCCGCCAGCCACTCAACTCTCTGCCGCACCGGCCGCCCCCGGAACATCCGCATCAACTTGCGCGCGGGACGAAACCCCAGCTCTCCGGCCGCCCGCACCGCCCTTTCATTCGCCGGAAACAGATCCCAGAAAATCGGCTCTCCGGCGTGCGCGGCCACGAAAGCCTTCGCCAGCGGCATGGGATCTCCCGTGGTCACAGCCGGCCCAAAGTACGTGGCCACCCGGCCCGGACGGCCCAGCGCGAACCCATGGCCATCCACATGGCATGCCCCGGTGAGGATCTCCGCCCGGTCCGCCCCAAACGCCGCCCGATCCAGATCGAGATCAGGCAAGCCCCCCGGAAGTTCAACCGCCTCCGCGGGACCCGGAGGCCGCAACCAGCGCTCCACCGGTTGCTCCGCCACAAACCCCAGCGCTTCGTAGATCGGCTGACCCGCCGCCGTCGCGTCCAGTCCCAGCGTCTCCACCGGCGCCGTCTCGATCAACCGTGTCATCAGCCGCCGCGCGTTACCCTGGCCTCGCGCCGCGGCCGTCGTCAAAACCATGCCGATCCAAGCCAACTCGCCGCCGTAAATCACCGCCGTAGCCGTCGATTCCGGCGCGCCGATCCCCAGACACGTCTCCGGAGCCAACCGCAGCAGGCGCGACCAATCCTCCCGCGTCTGATTCCAGCCGGCTTCCGCCGACAACTCGAAGGCTCGCGGCACATCCGCCAGCGTGAGTCGCCGGATCACGGCTTAAAACCGTTCAAGCCGGGCCAACATCTGGTACGTGTTGGAGCCGCCCGGCAGGTTCACCGAATCCACCACCCTCCAATCGCGGTCCAACGCGCCGATATAGAGCGCCTTGTTGCGTTCGCGGCCCATCAGAATCGCCGTCAAACCCTTGTCCGGATAAGCCAGCGCACGATACTGCACCTCACCCACTTCGGACTTCCACTTGTCGGTGGCCGGCGTCCCCAGCTTCCGCACCACCGCGTAGTAGTCATCCAGCCCGCTCAGCCCGAAGCTCGATTGCAGCACGCCCTTGTACGTCACCCGATCGCCCGAAAACACCCCGCGGTAGAAACTGATGAACAACGCGCAGGCGGCAATTCCCAGAAGAAGCGTCACGGCAACCAGACGGCCAATGCGCGATTCGGCGGATGCCGGCCCGGACCGGGCATTCTCCACCGACAGAGGCCGGTCCATCGGCGGCGGCGCCGAATCCCGGGCTTCCGCCGTCAGAATGGGCGCATTCACCGCGCGCGGCATCTCGATCACCCGGCGTTCATGCGGAACCAGCATGCCGCCCCGCAATTCCAACTCACGCGTCAGCCCGATGATCACCATCGGCTCATCCACACGCGACACCTCGCCCACGAATCGGCGCGGCACCCAGAGTTCGGTTCCCGATTTGACGTTCACCACCAGGATCTCCGACCAGGATGCCTGGCGAAAGGTCCACTCGTTGTGCTCAACACCAAAGATCGCTGGAAAGAAGGCGAAGTGGCGGCTGCCCAATTGTTCAAGCGAGGGTGGAAGTGGGGCGCCGGGCATACTACGAGGTCCCCTCCATTCTACCCGGCGCCGAGCATCTCCAAAATCGCCGCCATGCTCTCCGCATCCGGCTCGATCACCGGCCCCAGCCCGCCGGGATCGGGATGCTCATCGAAGGCTTGGGTCAGACTCAGCTTCGCGATGGCATAGTAATACGGCGCGTCAAGGGCACAACCCGGCTCCCGGGTCCAGGCAGGCAGTTGCTCCGGGCGCACCACCACAGTCACCGGAAACGCCGCGCCAGGACCGGCGGCCACCTCAAACCGGTACTCTCCCAAGCCGGGCCCCGCGAAGGCCAACACATACTGGTAGATGTACCCGGACTGGGCGTGATGCACCTTCCAGCGCCGCGGCTGGCTCATGCGTCCTCTTCCTGCCCATCCTCCGGCACGGAGAGGCCCAACTCTCTGCGCAGCCAGGCCCGCGCGAAGTTCCACTCGCGCTTCACGGTCCGGGGCGAGATCCCCATCGCCTCCGCCGTCTCTTCCACCGACAGTCCACCGAAAAAACGCAGCTCAATCACCTGCGCGGAACGCTTGTCCTCAGCCGCCAGACGGTTCAACGCATCGTCCAACCGCACCATCTCATCGGGACGGTCCGGGGCAAAGACCAGACCCTCGTTCAGCGGCAGCACAATCTGGTCGCCGCCGCGCTTGTCCGCCGCGCCGCGCCGCGCATGGTCCACCAGAATGCGCCGCATCACACGTGCTGCCACGGCGAAGAAGTGCACCCGGTCATGCCAGTCAGTGCTGCGCGCCTGAACCAGCTTCATGTACGCCTCGTTCATCAGCGCCGTGGTTTGCAGTGTGTGCCCATGGCGCTCCCGGCGCATGTATCGGGCGGCCATCGCCTTCAACTCGGTCTGCACCGCTTCAATCAGAGCCGACTCCGCCCCGGCCGCACCGCCTCGAAACTGGCGCAAGAGCTGAGTGATCTCAGCAGTCTCACCGGGCTGCATGATTGTACGGTAACACCAGTAACGTCCCGCAATTCTGCAAGGCCTGGCGTACACCTCGGGGGAGCACCGCGGCCTCCCACGAGCGATTGCTGGGGGGAAAAAGGCCGGGGCGGCCTCATGGGGCAGCCTAATGGTATCGCTTCGGCCTGTTACTTTGAGTGTTTCGACGCCATGCCACACGAACTCGAGAGCGAAGCCCACAGTGCCTGCCGGTCCTGGATTCGCGCCGCCCGGTCCATCGCCGTTCTCACCGGCGCCGGCGTCTCGGCGGAAAGCGGCATCCCCACGTTTCGCGGCCCGGACGGCCTCTGGCGCACTTACCGGCCCCAGGATCTGGCCACCCCCGAAGCCTTCTTGCGCGACCCCATCCTGGTCTGGGAGTGGTACCTCGAGCGGCGCCAGAGAATTGCCGCCACCCAGCCCAATCCCGCGCACTTCGCATTGGCCCGCCTCGAACTCCGGACGCCGCGCTTCGCTCTTGTCACCCAGAACGTGGACGGCCTCCATGGCCGCGCGGGCAGCCGCAACGTTCTCCCCATCCACGGCGATATCGGAGTGAACCGCTGTCTCGACTGTGGCCGTGAAGAACGTCCCGCGACCTCAAGCAACCCGCCGCACCCACTTCCCCCGCGCTGCCTCTGCGGCGGCATGCAGCGCCCGGGCGTCGTCTGGTTCGGAGAGCCCCTGCCAGCCGCGGTCTGGCAACAAGCCACCGAAGCCGTCCGCTCCTCAGACCTCTTTCTCGTCATCGGAACCTCCGCCGCCGTCTACCCCGCCGCCAGTCTCATCCCCATGGCAAAAGCCCACGGCGCCCGTGTGGTCGAGATAAATCCCTCGCCGACGCCCTATTCTGAAAGCGTGGACTTGGCGTTTGCCGAACCCGCCGGTAAACTGCTGCCGCATCTGGTCGAATGAAGATCTGCCACTTTGACCCCTATTCCTGCATCGCCGGTGACATCACCGTAGGTGCGCTCCTCGACGCCGGAGCCGGCGCTCAGGCCCTCACCGCCGGTCGTGCAGTCGTCGGGGCTCTTTTGTAAGTCAAAAACTGCTTGACGGCCATTCGCATCTTGAGTACCGGGGGATGTCGCGGCGTATACACCAGCCACACCAGCCTTATCCTGGCTGGATCGCACAGGGTGCAGGCTTGTCGGATAGACTAAATACGTTTGGTCGATGCCCAGAATATTCATCTCTTACCGGAAATCGGATTCCCCGGGTGTCACCGGGCGGCTGGCCGACGCGTTGCACGCCCGGTTCGGCCGCGATGCCGTGTTCTGGGATGAGCGTTCGCTGGAAGGTGGCGAGCCCTGGCCGGAGAGGCTACGCGAGGGGTTGGCGGAATGCGGTGTGTTGCGCGGCGGGTCGTGGGGCAGCTATCATGACGTCGCGCGCGCGGCGTTTCGCGGTCTCAACCTTCCGGACCTTCGTGACTACGGCATTGGTTTTCGGTTGGTGTGCTCGGCCCCCATCCCCGCTGGACGCTGAACCGCTGAACCGCTGAGCCCTGGGTCGCTGACCCCTGTGGCCGCGCGCAGCGCGGCCCGATTTTTTTTGCTACCCTGAGTGACGCTGGTTGGCCCCAGCAGGGCGTCCCGGGATCGAGTCTCGTGTGTTGCGCGGCGGGTCGTGGAACAACAATCATGACAACGCGCGCGCGGCGTTTCGCAATCACAACCATCCGGACAATCGTAACAACAACATTGGTTTTCGGTTGGTGTGCTCGGCCCACGTCCTTCAGTCCTTCGCAGTCCGGCAGGTCCCGCTGATTACGGTTGGCGGGATGCGGTGGAGGGTGGTTGGATGGCGCGGGTACGTCCGGTCCGTGCGTGCTGCCAGTTTCTGGCCCGCGCCGGGAGCATACAAAAGAGAGGCGCCGCCTGGACTCGCTCCCGCGGCGCTTCGCGCCTACGATTCGCGATCGCCCGAAGCCTGCTTGATCCGCGGGGGGAGTGATTCTCCCTTCGGAATCAGCCATTCCAGCAGATTAAACGCATGGGTGAGCGCGGGGGATGGCAGCTTACATGCGGCCCCGCGGCGGACGGATGGTGGATTAGAGTAAAGAAGTGTCTTCGGCGGCACCAGAGCAGCGCGATTTCTTCGTGTCTTTCACCTCGGCTGATCGCGCGATCGCGGAGTGGATTGCCCAGGAGTTGAAGAACGCAGGCAAGACGGTTTACTTCCAACACTGGGATTTCCTGCCCGGGAACAACTTTGTACTCGGAATGGACGAGGCGGCGCGGAACTCGGATCGTGTGATCGCGGTGCTTTCCGAAAGCTACCTCAAGGCGAAATACACCCAGGCGGAATGGGCCGCGCACTTCAACGCGGATCCCACGGGTGTACGGCGCAAAGTGATCCCGGTTCGCGTTGCGGAATGCGAAGTTACCGGCTTACTTGCGCAGCTCGTCTATATCGACCTGGTGGGTTGTGACGAAGGGCGGAAACGGCAACGGTTACTGGATGGCTTGGATCCGGGAACCTGGCCGCCAGGGAGTGCCACGCGCCAGGACGAAATCCGATACCTCCAACGGCTGCTCACGGAGATTGAACAGAAAGCGCGGCTGTACTCGCCGCTCGAAGGCATCGCGCAAGTGCGCCCGGGCCCGCGGGCGGATCCGCTTCTCGAAGCCTGGGCGGACGACCCCGACATCGCCATTCTCAGCCACGTTCCGCGCCAGGGCGATGGGGGCGGCGGTGAGACACAAGAGTATGCCGACGCGCTTCAGGCTTTTGACAGCGTTCGGCGCGCGGTCCTGCTGGGTGAGCCAGGAGCAGGCAAGAGCACCACGCTGCGCAGGCGCGCCGCGGAGCTGGCACGCAAGGCGCTGGCGGACCCGGAGGCGTGCATCCCGCTGTTCGTGCCGCTGGGCAGTTGGCGGAGCGCCGAACCGCTGGTGCGGTTTATTGCGGATCAGGTGCCGGAGTTGGGCAGGGCGGTGGAGGCACTCATGCGGGCCGGCCGCGTGGCGTTGCTGCTGGACGGGCTCAACGAAATGCCCACTGCCCAGCGTGCCGCCAAGGCCGCGGAGATTCGTACAGCGCTTGGGCAACTGCCCAAGGATACCGCCGTCGTTGTCTCTTGCCGGGAGAAGGACTACACCGCTGAGGCTGACCTGGGGCTGGACACGCTGACTCTGCAGGAGTTGAACCCACATTTCCGTTTTGAGCCGCGCGTGCGAATCTCCTGGATGCTCGTCCGCATCAATATCGATAGGGGTTTGAAGGCAGCGAAGACCCCTGCGGAGGACAGCACCCAATGGGTGACAAA
>VFZY01000194.1 GCA_016870915.1 Acidobacteriota bacterium
TGAGCAGGTGTGGAACTACGTGAAGAACCACGGAATCGGGCGGATGTTGCTGCGCCAAGCGGACGACCTCAAGTGCGCCGTCCTGGCGCGCCTACGATCCCTGCAACGCCTGCCCTGGACTATCAAAATGTTCTTCCTGACCAAGGACACCGTGTACGCCGCAGGTTGAACTCAATGTCTACTAACCAACGGTCTGATTAATAAAGCCAATCCAATCAGCCGGATTATCATACCACCCGCAAGGGGGCTACACCATGTGCATGGGGTGGCCTACCCCCGCCACATTGAGGGTAACGTCAACGCAGGGAAAACACTCTCACGGCAATCTGTTTTTTTTGCGGATGGGCGGGACTCCAGCCAGGGCGGCACCAACGCCCGGATGCGGGAGTTCGAAGAGTTTGGGAGAGAAACTGAGGGTGCCGGCTACCGGTGCTGGGCCGCCAGCCGCCCCAGCCGGTCAGCCTCTGCCTCAAGCATTTGATCCTGAACAACGGCCACGCCGCTGCCATAGGGATTCTGAACACGCCCAGCCCGTTGCTGCACCACGTGGGCCAATTCGTGCCCCAGCAGGAACTGGCCGTCCGGGGTGTGAGGGTTGTACTGTCCTGGGGCGAAGTGAATGTTCGAACCCCACGTGAAGGCCACGGCCCCGATGCGCGGCGCGTCCTGCCCCACATGCACGCGAACATCGGAGAAATCGACGTCGAAGAAGCTCTCCATCTTTTCGCGCACGGCGCCTGGCAGCGGCCAACCGCCTCCGGCGGGCTGCAGGTTCACGGGAAACGCCGAAGTGCCCGGCTGGCACTGGATCACCGGTTTCCGTTGCACGGAGCCGGCGCTGGCCCTGACTCCGCCCTGGAAATATCCCTGAATTGCGCTGCTGATCATTCTCCGGGCCGGTGCTCTCATTTCCTGATGCCTCCAAGAATAAGCTACACCCGGCGCGTCTTCGGCGCAACCTCAGCCGTCACGCCGCCGTCCTGTCCAAACGATCAAACCTCCAACTTTCCGCCTCCGTGCATTACGGAGGCAGGGGGAGCCGCCCGTGTGACACGGGGCGGCGTCTTTGCAGAAAACACGCGCGCGTTGCGCTGTGGTGTCTCCACATTCGCCGGCGCGTCGGCCACCGTAAGTTTCCAGTGGCGGGTTTCGGACGCGGCCACGGCCCGCTTCATGATCGAATTCTACGGCCATTTCGCTTGGGGAGACTCCAAGAAGGCCGCACTGCGAGCAGCCAGGTTCACGGTTCTCGCGTTGGGCGCCTATCCGCTGGCTCGCCGGTGATTCCCTATCGCTTCAGCCATTTGTCGAACCAGGCGAAAGCCTCCGCCTGCATGGCGCGATCGAATTTGTGCGGCCCATCGTGGAAGTTGGCCTTGTAGCGGTCGCTGGCTTTGGCTTTGCGGTACACCTCCGCCAGAATCCGGTCCGCCCGCTCCATCTCGGGCATCGTGAACAGCTGGTCCTGCCGGTTGTTCAACACCAACACGGGTACCGGCGCCGCCAGGCCCAGAATCTCCGGATAGTCGAGATCCCGGGCCAGCGACGGGATATAGATCATCCACGTGTGCGTGTGGCACTTGTTCAGAAGATAGTCGCGCCACGTGGTCATCATCCCCACTGGAACGGCGCACTGAATCCTCGGGTCGGCGCCGGTCAGATACACGGTCCGCAGCCCGCCGCCGGATAGCCCGCCACAGCCCACCCGGCTGGCATCGATATCCGGCCGCGAGCACAGATAGTCCAGCGCGCGCTGATCTTCCGCGCAAAAAACGCCGGGCCACGTCAGGCCCGCGCAGAACAGGCTCTTGGCGATCAGGTGCTCGTGGTTGCTGGCAAACCTGTTATACGCCTCGATCTCTTTGTCCGACTCCGGATCCTGCTCCACCAGTCCCGCCTTGATCACCGCCGGCAGATCACCGGCACGCATCCTCCGGCTGGCGAACGTGAACGTGTCATGCACCAGAACTCCGTAGCCGCGCCGGGCCAGTTCGTTTGCCCACGCCATTCCCTCGTAGTAGTGGTTCTGGTGGCGCGCCATCATCGGGTGCTGCGTCCCCGTGCGCGTGATCTTCCGAAGGCCGAAGTACTTGTTGCCGCCGTGGTCGTGCAGCGCCAGGACGCCGGGCAGCTTCCCATTGGCGCCGGCCGGTTTCAGGAAAACCGCTTCAGTGGCCGGTCCGTAGGGAAGCTGCCAGGAAACATGCTCAATCGAGACGCCTTCGTGCTCGGAATGCGAGAGCACGGTGGCGGCCGGAACGCCACCTGTGGCCGGCTGCAACAGCGCTTCACGATACCGTGCCCGCGCCTGACGCCTCCAGGCGTTCAGGTCGGTGAACTCGGGCCGTCGAAACGAAAGACGGGGCGGGTCGGCGGGCAGGCCTGCGGCCCAATCGCCATACGCCCCAAGCATGTTCGCCATCGGTCTCGCCTCTTTCTTAGGAAGGCAGGTGCCGCTCTAATATGGCATCTGCCGCTTCATGTACTTGCGGGCCTTTTCCGCCACTTCGGGTCCGCCTGAACCGATGCGCACCCCTTCTTTCAGCATCGCTTCGTAGTCGCTTACCCGGATCGTGTTCAGGAACGCCAGCTTGTTTGTCTTGCAGGCCGCCAGCACCCGGGCCCGTGCCTCGCGCATCTTCGGATGCAGAGTCTCGTTCGCCCCGTGCCCATCCGGCAGATTCAACGAGATCCCCATGTCCCCGGGACCCCATTCGGCGAACGAAATGCCCGGCACCGTCGCCACTTTCTCAGCGTTTGCCAGCGCGTACTTGTCCTCGATCTTCAGGCCCAGCATGAACTCACCTTCCGGGTTCAACGGCCACGGGTCGGCCTTCTTCATGTACTCGGCTGTCGTAATGCCCCAAATGCGTGACGCATACCCCTGGCTGCCGTTGCCCAGCATCCCTTCGTTCAGGCCCTTCACCGGCTTGGCGTTCGGATACCGGAGCGCTTCCACCATGATCCGGATCGCGTCGGCGTCCCGTGCATGGCACAGCAGAATGCCGTGAATCCCGGTGGCGATCGCCTGCTGCGCCACCCAGAAGTTCGCCCGCATGTGTTCGGCTGAAACGCCCAGAATCGGAAGTGTCGCGATCACGGCCGGCGTCCGGTGGCCGCTCTTGGTGGGTCCGGCCTCGGACAACCCGCGCATGAACTCCCGCAGCGATGTGAAATCCAGGGAGCCATGCTCCATCTCGTAGTTGATGTAGTCCGCCCAGGTCTGCGCCATCTTCCGGCCCTCGGCATAGCCGGCGCCGCCGGCGACCGTTGCATAGAATATCGGCTGCCCCTGTTCAAGCAGCTCAATCGCTTTGTTGATCCGCTTCGGCTTGTAGGCCGGCGCCTGGGCGCTGGCCCCCAGGGCAAAGTACAACGCCACCCCGCCAATCACGGCGGGCACAGTGGCAAGAAAAGGTTTCGTCATAGTCGGTAGTCTCCTCAGAGGGAATTGATGAGAGTATACATGGCCCCGGGGCAGGCCGTGTTACGCTGAAAATGTCAGCGGGCTGGAGTGGCGGAACTGGCAGACGCACGGGACTCAAAATCCCGCGCCATTCACTTGGCATGTGGGTTCGACCCCCACCTCCAGCACCAGCGATATACTTCGCTCATGACGCCCAACCGCCCGGACCTCGCCGGCCGCCGTTTCTTCCTCCGCGCCGCCGGGATCCATCTTGCGCTGCCGGTTCTCGATTCCCTGAGTTCGCGGCTTCTCGGAACGGGCATGGCAGTCTCGGCCCTAAGCGCCAACGCCAAGACAGTCCGGCCCATGCGCATGGTGGCCGTGGGCAACGCGTTCGGGTTCTTCGCGCCGAAGTTCTTTCCCCAGCAAACCGGCCCCGCTTACGACGCCCCGCACCTGCTTGAACCCATTGCCCAGCACCGCAAGGACGTTACCGTCTTCTCCGGGCTCGATCATGGCGTGAAAGGCGGCCATTTCGCCGTGCACTCCTTCCTTAGTGGAGTGCGTCAGGTTGACGCCAAGGGCATGCCCGATGGCAACATCAGCATCGATCAGCGGATGGCTGAGACCGTGGGCGGCGCCACGCGATTCCCATCATTGAGCTTGGGTTCTGAAGAAGGACTGCACGGCGGCTGCATGATGTGCTGGACCCGGAGCGGCACCCGCGTGAATCCCATCCAGGGACCCCGCGAACTCTTCCGCAGGCTCTTTGTCAATGAGAGCGAAGCCGAACTGGCACGCACCCGGGATCGCCTCACCCTCCAGGGCTCCATTCTGGATGCCGTCAACGGCGACGCCCGGTCGTTGCAGCGGCATCTCGCAACCAGCGACCGCCGTAAGCTCGACGAGTACTTCACCTCCGTTCGCGATGTCGAAAAGGTGTTGGAACTGCGCCAGAAGTGGGCCGGCGTGCCCAAGCCCAGGGCCCCCATGGAAGAGCCTGAGAATCGCGGCCTGGTCAGCGACATCCCCGTGCTCTATGACCTCATCGCGCTCGCCCTGCAAACGGACTCAACCCGCATCGCCACACTCGAAATCGCCGGTGGCTTTGAGGCGTCCGTCCTCGGTGTCCGCAAGGAGTACCACGCACTCTCGCACCATGGCCAGGTGCAGGAGGCCATCGATCTGCTGGTCAAGCTGGAGCGCTATCAGACCGAGCAGTTCGCCCGCTTCCTCGGCAGGATGAAATCGATCGAGGATGGCGATGGGTCGCTGCTCGATCACACCATGGTTCTGTTCGGCAGCGGCATGGGCAACGGCAACGCCCACACAAATCTCAATTTGCCGCTGGTGCTGGCCGGCGGGGGCTTCCGGCATGGCTCCTATCAGGCGTTTCCGGCGCATGGAACAAACAGGCAGCCGCTCTCAAACCTGTTCCTCTCCATGCTCCATCGCTTTGGCGTCGAGCAGCGGAGATTCGCACTCTCAACGGGCACACTGCGCGGACTCTGAGCATGTTGACAGCCGCGTTACTCGTGCTGGCCGCGGCGCCTGATCCGTCCGCGGGCTTCTTATCCACCTACTGCGTGACCTGCCATGGCGAAAAGGCCCAAATGGGCAATCGCCGGTTTGACCGTGACCCCCTCACCGCCCAGGACACCGCGGCCATAGCCCGCCGGGTCGAATCCGGCACAATGCCGCCGCCGCAAGCCCGCCAGCCTGGCGCCGCCGAGCGCCGGGCATTCCTCATCCACCTGGCCAAACAGAACCCGGATAAGGTAGCGCTGCGGCGGCTCAACCGGCGCGAATATCTCAACACCATCGGCGATCTTCTCAGGATGCCAATGGACCAGTTCGACCCCACCAGCCGCTTCCCGCGCGACCAGCAGTACGCTCACATGGACAACATCGGCGAAACACTGCTCACCTCGGGCTATCTGCTGGAACAGTATCTCGACGCGGCCGACGCGGTCATCCGCAAAGCCCTGCCCGAACAGCCCGCGCCCGCGCCCGCGCCCCGCACCTGGGTGTTCAAGGATCACTTCCTCCAGCAGAAGGAACTGGACAACGCCCGCCAGCGCAACAAGCTCACTCAGTACATGTCGCTCTTTGAGCATCCCCGCACGCCGCACTACGAAGGAGCCTTCGCCCCCCTGCATGCCTTCGCCGAAGGCGTGCCCTACGACGGATTCTATGAGGTAAGGGTAAGCGTGGAGGCGCTCCACCGCAAGCATCCCTATGACCCGAAGCTGTTCGGCATGGACCCGGATGCGCCGTTCCGCTTCGGCGTTGTCGCCGGCAACGCCCGCGCCGGCTATCTCCAGCACGAACAGCCCCTCCAGCCGCTGCTGGCCGACACCGTGGAACTTCCCGATGGCGGCCCGCACTGGCTCACGTTCCGCGTTCGCCTGGATGCCGGCTATCAGCCGCGATTCATCTTTCCGAACGGCATGAACAACGTGCGCAACGTGTTCAGCTCCTTCGCTCGCCGTTTCCCCCAGTTTCTCCCGGAAGGCCAGCGCGACGTGGCGCCGGGCATCGTCCCCGGCCGCATCGCCATGATGAAATACGGGCCCATCCCGCAGATCCGCATTCATCAGGTGGAGATTCGCGGCCCTCTGGACGCCCCAGCCCTTCAGCCCAGCCAGCAGGTGGTGTACGGCGGCCGCCCGTTCCACCCCGGGCGCTCGCGCGAGATCATCGAACGTTTTGCCACCCGTGCCTACCGCCGTCCCGCCACCGAAGAGGAAGTCAACCGGCTGGCCGCCATCGCGGACAGCCGCCGCGCGGCGGGCGTACCGGCCGCGACCGCGCTTCAAGATGCGCTCAAAGCCGTGCTCTGCTCACCTGCTTTCCTCTATATCTCGACCGCTGAAGACAAGGGGCGCCTCACCGCCCACGCCCTGGCCTCCAGGCTTTCCTACTTCCTGTGGTCCACCATGCCCGACGAAGCGCTGCTGCATCAGGCCCGTTCAGGGGCTCTGCTGCGCGATGATGTGTTGCGCAAAGAAACACAGCGCCTTCTCGCCAGCCCTCGCTCCCGGGCCTTCGTCGAAGGCTTCCTCGATAGCTGGCTCAATCTGCGGAGTCTCGGCGACATGCCCCCCGATCGCGATGCTTTTGGCGCCTACTACTGGGACGGCTTGCAGGACGCCATGAAGACCGAGACCCGCCTGCTCATGCGTCACCTGTTGGACGGGAACCGGAGCCTGCATGATTTCATTGACGCCCGCTACACGTTCCTGAACAAACCCCTCGCCCGCCTCTACGGCATGGACGGCGGCATCCCCAGCGCCGGCGGCCATCTCTTTCGCATGGTTGACCTCACGGACCCGCGCCGCGGCGGCGTGCTGGGCCACGGCAGCGTCCTCACCGTCTCAGCCAACGGCATCGAGACCTCGCCGGTCACCCGCGGCGTCTGGATGCTCGAGAACATCTTCGGCGCCCCGCCCGCGCCGCCGCCCGATGACGTCCCCGCACTCGACCCGGACGTGCGCGGCGCCACCACGGTCCGCGACCAGCTCACCAGACATCGCGAAAGCCCGGCCTGCATGTCGTGCCATCGCTCAATTGACCCGCCGGGATTTGCCCTGGAGAACTTCGACCCCGTTGGCCGCTGGCGCGACACGTATCCCGGCGGCCGTGCCATCGACGCATCCGGGGAATTGACCTCCGGCGAAAAGTTTCACGACATCGCCGGCCTCCGCCAGGCCATTGCCCGCCGTAAACCCGAGTTTGCCCGGTTCTTGATCGAGCGCCTGCTCACCTACGCCTGTGGACGCAAGTTCGGCGCGGCCGACCGGCCACGCATCGAAGCGATCGCCGCCGCAACGGCGAGAAAAGGCGACGGCCTGCGCGATGCCGTGGAACTGATCGTGCTAAGCGAGCCCTTCCGGACCAGATAACTCTCCGGCGCCCGCCCCCGTTCCGTGTGCTTCAGCATAAAGTGCCTGTGCCTCATCATAAAAACCTTGCAACCTCGCGCCCGCCGTTGTAAAAACGGATCAGGCACGTTTTGTTTCTGGTTCCGCGGTGGAAATCTCCTCCGGCCGGCGCTGTTCCGGCCGCTGTTGCAACAACTTACGATCCACAGCCGCGCCGCGAGTTTTTCACAGCGTTTCCCAGAAGCTAACGCTCACAATTCAGAAGGGAAACTTTCTCCTTGCGCAAACAGCCGCCGGAATCCGATACTCTTAGACGGCTCTCCGGTATGCCTGCCACGGATATCGCGTTCGATCGCGGACTTCCTGCCAATCTCGACGCCGAACGCTACGTTCTCGGCTCCATCCTGCTCGATCCCAGCGCTTACATCAGCGTCGCCGGCGCCGTCTCCACGGAAGACTTCTCACTCGAAGCCAATCGCCGCATTTTCACCCGCATGGGAGAAATCTACGAGCGTGGCGAAAAGATCGACCGCATCACCGTCGCCAACGAACTCATGCGCCAGGGGCAGCTGGAAAGCGTCGGCGGACTGGCCTACCTGGTCTCGCTCGATGACGGGCTCCCGCAGTACTACAATCTCGATTCCTACGTCCGCATCCTCCGCGAGAAATCCACTCTCCGCCGCCTGATCTTCCACGCCCAGGCCGTCATCGACCGCTGCTTCCTGGGCCAGGAAGAAGCCGGCGACATCCTCGCCGGCGCCGAGGAAGGCCTGATGAGCCTCGGCCAGGCCCGTCAGCGCACCTCCATGGCCAACCCGGCCCAGATCATTGAGGACTTCGAGGGTGGCATCAACACCTTCCTCGATCCTTCCAAGCGCATCAAGGGCATCAGCACCGGTTTTCTCAAACTTGATGAGATGACCGGCGGCATGCACGAAGGCGAACTCATCATCCTCGCCGCCCGCCCCGCCATGGGGAAGACCGCCCTCGCCCTCAACATTGCCCAGCACGTCGCCACCAACCCGAAAAATCCGCAACCGGTGGCCGTCTTCTCGCTCGAAATGTCCAAGGAATCTCTGCTCACCCGGCTCATCTGCGCGGGCGGCCGTGTGGACCAGCAGAAGTTCCGCGCCGGATATCTCAACGGCGATGAGCGCCGCCGCCTCGCCATGTCCGCTCAGCAGATGGTGGAGTCCCAACTCTTCATCGATGACCTGCCCGGCGTCAATCTCATGGACATGCACGCCACGCTCCGGCGCATGAAGGCCGAACACGGCCTTGGCCTCGTTGTCGTCGACTACCTCCAACTGATGAGTTCACGCGGCCGGTTCGATAGCCGCACCCAGGAAGTCAGCGCCCTGTCTCGCGGGCTCAAGCTCCTGGCCAAGGAACTGCGAGTCCCCTTCCTGGTCCTCTCCCAGTTGAGCCGTGCGCCCGAAACCCGCCCCGGCGACCACCGCCCGCAAATGAGCGACCTTCGCGAATCCGGCTCCATCGAACAGGACGCCGACCTCATCTGGTTCATCTTCCGCGAGGAAGTCTACAAGCCGGAGCGCGAGGACCTCAAGGGCCTCGCTGAACTCATCGTCGCCAAACAGCGCAACGGCCCCACCGGCCGCGCCAATCTCGTTTTCCTGCGCGAGTTCACCAAATTCGAGAACCGCACCGGCGACATCGACGAAGGCGGCTACGAGTAGCCCCCGGCACGCTACACTGAAACCTTTAGCATGCTGCTCTCGCTTGAGGGGATCCAAAAGCGCTTTGGAGGCGTCACCGCTCTGCGCAACGGCAATCTCGCCGTGGCCGCGGGTGAAGTCCATCTCCTCATGGGCGAAAACGGCGCCGGCAAGTCCACGCTCATGAAAATCGTCGCCGGCATGCAGGCGGCCGATGGCGGAATCATGCGCTGGCAGGGCCAGGAGGTGCGTTTCCTCAACCCCTCCGCCGCCGCCGCCAACGGCATCGCGATGGTGCACCAGGAATCCCTGCTCGCCCCTCATCTCACCGTCGCCGAGAACATCTTCCTCGGCCGGGAAGGGAACTCCTTCCTGGTGCCCCGGCGCCGCATGATGGAAGCCGCCGCCCGCCTCATCGCGGAGCATCACTTTCCCCTTCAAGCCGATTGGCGAGTCGAACGTCTCAGTCCCGCCGGCAAGCAGTTGGTCGAAATCTGCCGGGCCATCCAGCATGGCTCAAGCCTGCTCATCTTCGACGAACCCACCTCTTCGCTCTCGGAAGCTGAAACACAGGAAGTGTTCCGCATTGTTGCCACCCTCAAGCAGCGCAATGTCGGCGTGATCTACATCACTCACCGCCTGGAAGAACTGCGCGCTCTGGGAGACCGCGTTACTGTTCTGCGCGACGGTGAAACCGTCCACACGGGCCCGCTCGCCGGTCTCAGCCGCCAGGAACTCATCCGCCACATGGTGGGCCGTGAAGTCGCCGCCATCTACCACCGGGAGCCGGTTGCCCCCGGCGCCGAGATGCTGGCTTTCGACGCGCCGGGCCTCAGCTTCACCCTCCGCGCCGGTGAAATCGTCGGCCTTGCCGGTCTCATGGGCGCCGGTCGCACGGAACTCTGCCAGGAGATCTTCGGTGTTGCGCGCCACTACCATGGCGCCCTTCGCATCGCCGGCGCACCGCGCACCATCCAATCCCCCGGTGACGCCGTCGCCGCCGGCATCGCGCTCATCACGGAGGACCGCCAACGCACCGGTCTCGCCCGCGGACTTCCCATCTCCCACAACACCACGCTCGCCAGTCTGCATCGCGTCTCCCGCGGGACCCTCCTCGATCACCCCGCCGAACGCCGCCTCACCCAGGACTTCATCGAACGCCTTCGCATCAAAGCGGAATCGCCGCGCCAACTCGCCGGGCGCCTCTCCGGCGGCAATCAGCAGAAGGTGGTCATCGCCAAGTGGCTCGCCCGCCAGGCTCGCATCTTCCTGTTCGACGAGCCCACCCGCGGCATCGACGTCGGAGCCAAGGTGGAGGTGTTCGAACTCATGGATTCGCTCGCCCGCGAAGGCGCGGCAATCCTGATGGTCAGCAGTGAACTCCCGGAGCTGATCCAGGTGGCGGACCGCATCCTCGTCATGCGCCGCGGCCGCCTGAATGGCGAACTCCCCGGGCGAACCACGCAGGAAGAAATCATGAAACGCGCCACATTCGGCGAATCGGAGCAGGCTATTCAATGAAATCCGGTGTCCTCAAGCGGCTGCTGCCGTTCCTCACGCTGTTCGTCCTCTTTATCAGCCTCTCCATCGCATCGGAGAACTTTCTCACCACCACCAACCTGTCCGCCGTCGTTCGCCAGACCGCCGTCATCAACATCATGGCCCTTGGCATGACCATGGTCATCATCGCCGGCGCCATCGATCTCAGCGTCGGTTCCATCCTCGCCATGGGTGGCCTGCTCGGCACCATGGCCATGGAAAAAGGCGCTCCTATTCCGGCGGGTGTTGCCGTGGGTATCGCTGCCGGCATGTTCTGGGGCTTCGCCAACGGCTTTCTCGTCACGCGCCTGAAGATCAATCCGTTCATCGTCACGCTTGGCACGCTCGGCATCGTCCGTGGACTCACCCTCATCATTTCGAACGGCCTCCCCGTGCATCAGATCCCGCAGGGATTTTCGTATCTCGGTGAAGGCACCGTGGCCGGTGTTCCGTTCGTTCTCTGGATTCTTCTGCTGTGCGCCGCCGGCGTCCACACCGTCCTCGAACACACCAGGCTGGGCCGCTACGCGTTCGCCATCGGCAGCAATCCCGATGCCGCCTACTACGCTGGAATCCCCGTGGCGTTCCACACCACCGCCGTGTTCGCCATCTGTGGCATGCTCACCGGCCTCGCCGGAATGATTGAAGCCTCGCGGCTCATGACCGGCCAGCCCACCGCGGGCACCGGCTACGAACTTCAGGCCATCGCCGCCGTCGTCATCGGGGGCGGAAGTCTCCGCGGAGGAGAAGGCACTGTGGTTGGAACACTCATTGGAGCCTTCATCATGGGCCTCCTCGCCAACGGCAGCGATCTCCTCGGCATCTCGCCCTACGTGCAGCAGGCCATCATCGGCGCCGTCATCATCCTCGCGGTCACTGTCGACGAACTCCGCAAGCGCAAGGGCGTCTGATTATTCTTTCGATCGCGCCATCAATGCGTCGATCACTTCGTCCAGCCACGCGTTGCTCTCACCGCGTGCCTGCCGTGCCTCACGGATCATCGCCAGATTGTTGGCTGTCGTCAACGGTTCCCAACTCTCACGGACGGCCGCCAGCGCGGTGGGCAGGCAGTCCACAACGGCCCCCTCGTTCCGTGCCAGCACCGCCAACTCGAGCCGCGTCGCGTGATCCCAGTAATCCGGCTGCTTCGATTGCAATCGCCGCTCCACGGAATAGGAGACCACCGGCACCAGCGCCGCTTGAAGCTTCACCGCCTCCTCGCCGCCCTTGAGATCCAGCAGAGTCACGGCATTGATTCCCGGATACGCGTCCCGCCAGTCCGCCTCGAATCCATCCAGATACGCCCGGATGGACTTACCCAGGTATCCCGCCGCCAGCAGAGCCTTGCCCGCCTTCTTCGCCTCCATCCACTGGTCCTTGTAGACACGCCCGATCAGTCCGCACGTCTCCGAGCTCGGCCCGCGATCGGCGACAATCGCCTCCAGAACCGCAAGAGCCTCTTCCCGCCGCTTCTCCCTGTTCAACGCGAAGCCGTACTGCTCCCGCACCAGCAGCGCTCGCTGCACCGCCGCGGGCAGCCTGGGGTATAGCCCCGTCATCCGGCTCCATGCCGAAACGGCGCGATAGCTCAGCATCAGGTCAATCAGGACGCCCGCCTCCTGCGCATCGAACGGTGCCAGTGACTCTTCAATCTTCTCCAGCGCCTCCACGCTGTTCTCCCGCCGTGCCCTGGCCAGTTCCTGCTTGCGGTCCGTCGCATACACCACGCGATCGCGAAACGTGTCCGTCCTCAGCCGGGCGATATCCGGCGCGCCATACTCCGGCAGCAGTTGGAACACAGGGCTGTCGGTGGCTCCATCCTGGGTACGCAACTCCTCCAGCCGCTGCTTCAGGCTTCCCTGCAGAGCCGCCGCATTTTCGGGTGAAAACGAATTGCCCGCGCCCAGGTCATACGGCAGGCACCGCAGGTAGTTGACATCGAACGGAGGCGTCTGGCGCGACGAGAACACCGCCAGCGTCGTCGCCGGCCGCGCCGCGTGCCTCACTCCCAATTCGTAGAACACATTCGCATTGGCCGTGGTCAGATCCGCCACGGCGAAGTCGCATAACAGCAGCCGTTCGAACATCGCCTTGTGGATGATGCCGCCCGTCAGCTCCTCGTCCGCGCGAACCGGCTCCATTCCTGCGGCCTCAATCGCCGGCTTATTAATCAGACCGTTGGTTAGTAGACATTGAGTTCAACCTGCGGCGTACACGGTGTCCTTGGTCAGGAAGAACATTTTGATAGTCCAGGGCAGGCGTTGCAGGGATCGTAGGCGCGCCAGGACGGCGCACTTGAGGTCGTCCGCTTGGCGCAGCAACATCCGCCCGATTCCGTGGTTCTTCACGTAGTTCCACACCTGCTCA
>VFZY01000195.1 GCA_016870915.1 Acidobacteriota bacterium
CTGGAAACAGGCATGTTGTCAGTTTTCGTTTTTGTGCGATGGTCGAAAGAAGCCATCCGCAGGCACTGGCCCGCCCTCGGAAAGGGGATTCTGATCAAATCCGGCACGGGAGTGAGGCGTTGGTGTATACTGTCGGGGTCCGGGAGACCCAAAATGGAAATCCCGGTGAATGACTCCAAGAACGGGATTCGAACCCGCCAGGATGTCTGGAAGCTCAGCCAGGCTGACCCGTGGCATCCGGTTCTGCTCTGGTATGCGCGTGCCGTGACGGCCATGCAGGGACGGGCGGTCACTGACCCAACAAGTTGGCGTTACCAGGCGGCGATCCACGAACACACCGCCGGCAATGATCCAATGGCCGCGGCTGGAGAGACACTCCCCTCCAAGTCGGAGCAAAACAGTTTTTGGACCCAATGCCAGCACAATTCCTGGTTTTTCTTCCCTTTTCACAGAGCCTACCTGCTGTACTTTGAGCGCATCGTGGCGGACACGATCCGCCAACTGGGAGGACCCTCCGATTGGGCCTTGCCCTATTGGAACTACAGCGACCAATCAAACGAAAAGGCGCTCTATCTTCCGCCGGCATTCCGCGCGGCCGCGCTTCCGGATGGATCCCCGAATCCCCTTCGGCTGTATACGCCTCCCGGGGGCGTGCCAACCGACATCCCACGATCCCCGAACGCTAATCTGGACGCACCCGTGGCCAACGCCACGGACGTTGACTTGTCGTGCCTGTTGAAGCCGCGGTTCACCAGTTCCAGCGTCGGCGGCCAGGTGGGGTTGGGTGGACCGGGAACCTGGTTCAACCACAGCAACGGACATTTGGGAGCCTGCGAATCCAGACCGCACGGCACCATGCATGTCGCCGTGGGGGGAACTGGACCTAATGCGGGATGGATGAGCAACTTCACCACCGCGGGGCTTGATCCGATATTTTGGCTCCACCACTGCAACATTGACCGCCTATGGGAAGTCTGGCTCCGCCGCTCGCCCGCCAACACGAATCCGGCGGCATCGGCGTGGCGCTCCGTTTTCACCATGTACTTCCACGACTTCGATCGAAAGCCGGTGGCTGTGACGTCCGGCCAGTTGACGGATACCGCCGCGCCGCTGCTCGGCTATCGATATGAAGATGTATCGGATCCCTACGAAGGTGTGGTGACGGTGACCGCGGCGCCGGAGGAATCTATCCCCGAAATGGTCGGCGCCACAAGTGCCCCTGTGACACTGTCAACGATCCGCGTAACCGTCAAGTTCGACATTCACGCGCCCACTGGGCCCGCGGCAAAGTCGGAGGCGCCCGAAGTTCATCTGAATCTGGAGAACATCACCGCCGTCGAAGGGCCGACAGAGAGCTACCTGGTTTTCGTCAATCTGCCCTCGACAGATGCCCCGGAAAACCGTCCCGATCTCGAAGCGGGAATCATGCCGCTGTTTGGCGTGGTTGAGGCGTCGCGGGGTGATCGCCAGCATACGGGCGACGGATTGAGCTATTCGATCGAGATCACCAGCATGCTCCGAACCAGGGAATGGAGGGCGGACTCTGTGGAACTGACGTTTCTCCCGCATGAGCGTCCTGGCGTTGATCGTGCAACTGTTGGGGCCAAGCCGGTCACGGTCGGGCGCGTGAGCCTGTACTACGCATGAAGTGGAGAAGCGCGCTATGGCGCCATCCAGAATGGTGGAGCCTTGTGTTGAGCGCCGCCGCGTGGATCGCAATTCTCGTGGCGTCTCCGCGGCAGAGCGCCCACGCCGGCCACGCGATGAGCGGGAGCGGCACGCTGAGCGGTTGGATGACCATGGTGGCCGCCATGATGTTCCCGATGCTGATCTGGCCAGTTCGTTTTGTCGCTTCGCACAGCCGTTGGGCGCGGCGAAATCGCTCCGTTGCGGTGTTTCTCGCCGGCTATTGCGCGGTGTGGCTGGTGTTTGGCCTGGCGGTGGAAACTCTGATCGAGCCTCTGCGCGGGGCATCCTGGCCATGGACGGGGGGCTGCTGCCTGCTGGCCGCCGCATGGCAGTGGACGCCGCTCAAGAGAACCGGCGTGCTCGGCTGCCATCGCACCATGCCCCTGGCGCCGTCGGGCATCCGCGCGGACATCGATTGCTTCTGCTATGGCTTGACAATCGGCGGCAACTGCTGGTTGAGCTGCTGGGCCCTCATGCTCGCCTGTTCCGCGGCGGGGCATTCGGTCTGGGCCATGTTGGCTGCCACGGCACTGGTATGGGTGGAACGGGCATGGCCGGACAGGGCGCGTGCAGTGTTTCTGCGTTTCACGGGAAGCATCGAAGTGGCGCGATAACGTCTTTCAGGGGAAAAAGAAGTGCAGGATCTTCTCGAAGCCGTTTGACACCGCGCTTCTCATCCGCACCCTCCACACGGCCACCGTATCGCACATGGCAAGACATGACAGGTACTGCCATGTTCCATTGGAAAGCTCGTTCGAGAATGATACGGTTATGGAACCACGGCAATTGTTGCAGCAGGCTGCTGCGTTGCAGCGCAGGCATGGCTGCGGCGCCGCCTATCGAAAGAAGTGGCGTAGCCCGAATGGACAAGCGCTCCCCGTCCCCGGCTCAAGGTAGCCAGCCGGGCCGTGGGAGCGCCTAAGGTAGGAAATGGGGTGGGATGTCAGGTGAGTGCTACGTTTAGGTGTGCCATTTGGTGGGTCGGATAGCGCGGGCGGAACACGATGAGCAGATCCGCCGCGGGCGCTGCCTGTTGTGCGTTGCCGGCTTTGGATTTGCTCATCGTTCAACTCGCTCCTGTCATTAAGTGAATCCACGGGGCGAATCGTTTCTTCCCGCCGCGAAAATTTTTCCGGCCTCCCGCCGGTATCCTGAAAGGTGGAATGATCATCAACGCGAAATCGCCGTGCCGTGTGGACCTGGCCGGCGGAACCATGGACATCTGGCCGCTCTATCTGTTTCACGACCACGCGGTGACGGTGAACTTCGCCGTCAACCGGTACACAAGCTGCGAACTGCGCACCCGTGATGACGGAAAGATCATCCTGCGGTCACGCGACCAGCAGGCGGAGGAGACGTTCGAATCCTACGCCGCGCTGCGCGCAGCGCGGAGTTACCGGTTAAAGCTGCTCTCGTACGTGGTGCGCTACTGGGCGCCCGAGTGCGGCGTCGAACTGACCACGCACTCGGAGGCGCCGGCCGGGGCGGGCATCTCGGGGTCGTCGTCGCTGTTCATCACCACCTGCGCGGCGTTCAACCGGCTCACAGGCGCGCGGCATCCCATCGAAAAGATCCGGGAGATCGCCCAGAACATCGAAGCGCAGACCATCCGGGTGCCCACCGGTTCGCAGGATTACTTCCCGGCGATGTACGGCGGAGTGAGCGCCATTGAACTGGATCCGTTGGGGTCGACACGCAAGGCGATCCCGGTGGATCTGGGGGAGCTGAACCGCCGGATCGTGCTGGCCTATACCGGTGAGCCGCGCGATTCGGGGATCAACAACTGGGAAGTGACCAAGGCGCACATCGACGGCAACAGGCAGGTGTTCCGCAACTTCGAGCGGATCGCGGAGATCGCGCATGCGATGCGCGGGGCGCTGGAGCGGGCGGACTGGGCTGCCGCCGGCGGGCTGCTGCGCGAGGAGTGGGCGCACCGGAAGAAGAACGCACCCGGCATCTCGACGCCCCTGATCGACCGGTTGATCGCGGCGGCGCGGCGCCAGGGAGCTCTGGGCGGCAAGGTCTGCGGCGCCGGCGGCGGCGGCTGTGTCATCTTCCTGGTTGAGCCTGAGGCGAAGCAGCGCGTTTCCCAGGTTGTGGTGCGCGAAGGCGCCGAGCTTCTGGATGTGTGCGTGGCGCCGCGTGGCGTGCAGATTTTGGTAAAGAAGTGATGGCCGGGCTGGCGCTGCGCATCGGAGTCTTCGCCCTGGTGGGATACATGACCATGGCGATCACATCCTGGCTGCTCTCCGGCTGGGCCGGCTATCTGGTTACGGCGGCGTCGGCAAGCTTCGCGGCGGCGGCGCTGGCGAACGCGGTGACGCTGCGTGTGTATGAGCGGGGCCGTCTGGCGGACATCGGCTTGGGCTGGAGCCGCGGGGCGTGGCGCAACCTCTGGATTGGCGCGGCGGGCGGCATTGGCGCGGCGCTCGCCGTGACAGTCCTGCCGCTGGTGGTGGGTGCGGCATCGATTGTGGCGACGCCGGAGCAGCCGGGCAACCTGGGGTCCTTTCTGTTCGTGACGGTGGTGCTGGTGCTGGGCGCGTTGGGCGAGGAGATGCTGTTCCACGGGTACGCTTTCCAGGTGATGCTGCGGAAGTTCGGCCTGTTCGGCACCGTGCTGCCGGCGGCGGCGCTGTTCGCGGCGGCCCACAGCGGCAACCTGAACGTGGGCCATCTGGCGCTGCTGAACACGTTTCTTTGGGGCGCGGTGCTGGGGTTCAGCTTCCTGCGGAGCGGGGATCTTTGGCTGCCGGTGGGGCTGCATTTCGGGTGGAACTGGGTGCTGCCCCTGCTGGGCACCAACGTCAGCGGCTTTAGAATGGGAATGACGGGATACGGCTTGAAGTGGAACGCCGGTGCGCTGTGGAGCGGCGGCGACTACGGGCCGGAAGCGAGCGTGCTGACCACGGTGGCCGTGCCGCTGCTGCTTCTGTACCTGTGGAAGGCGCCGGTGGCGGTGCAGCGTCCGTATCTGCTCACGCCCGTCGGGGAGGCTTCGGCATGAAGTGGAAGGCTCTTGGGATTACGCTGGCCGCGCAGTTGTGCGCCGGGCTGGCATCGGCGGAGAAGCTGACGCAGGAGGCGCGCATCGAACTGATCCGGGGGCTGACGGCGGAACACGCCACGGCCAAAAGCGCGCTGCCGCGTTCGAAGAAGGCGCTGGTGTTTGAGAGCACCGGCACCTGGGACCGCGCCGAGTGGGAATCGGCGGGACGGGAACACGGTCCGGCGGCGCGATCGGGCGACATGGTGCAGGTGACCAAGGTGACGCTCGACGACGACAAGGTGACCCTTGAGATCAACGGCGGGTTCAAGGGCGGCCGCAAGTGGTATCAGAACGTCCAGGTGAGTTCCTCCGTCGGAATGCGCGGCCAGGGCATGGGCGGCAGTTCGGCGCCGGGCGGCACGACCATCGCGGTGCGGTTCGCCAAGGGCGTGCCGGAGATCAAGGCGGTTGATCTGAAGAAGCTGCTCAAGCCGGTGCTGGATTTTGACCCGCATAGCGCCACGGAGAACTTCGTGGAGACGCTGCCGCCGGAGATCCAGAAGGCGATCAAGGACCAGAAGGCGATTGAGGGCATGGATCGGGAGACGGTGCTGATGGCCCTGGGCCGTCCGCGCGGCAAGACGCGTGAGACCAAGGACGGCGTGGAGCTTGAGGACTGGATCTACGGGCAGCCGCCCGGCAAGATCACCTTCGTCACCTTCGCCGGCAGCAAGGTGACCCGTGTGCGCGACGCCTACGCGGGACTGGGCGGCTCCACCGCGCCGCCGCTTGAGGTGAAGTAGCGGCCCTCTAGTTCTGGGCGTCGAACAGGTGGGAGATTTCGGGGTAGCCGTTCATCGCCAGCCGGCAGGAAGGTGCCGGACCGTACCAGCGCGGCATGTGCCAGGTGAACCTGGGCACGTAGACCACATCGCCGGGGTCCGCGATGATGACGCCCTGGCCTTCGATGGGGTAGCGGATCTGGCCGCTGAGGATCAGCCAGTATTCGGCGCACTCGGGGTGATAGTGGCCGCGTTGCTTGGGGTCGATGGGCGGCAGGTCTTTCTCGCGGCCGTAGATGAAGTTGGCGGCGCCGCGGGCATCCTCGACGATGCGCTGCGTGCCTTTCAGTTTGCCTGAGTCGAGCGCCTGGGCCACTTCGTCGTAGGTGGCGTGGACCTTGTTGTTCCTGCCGAACACGCCGGCCTGGCGGCGGAAGGAGACCGGCAGGAAGGCGATTCCGGGAAGGCGCGGGGCGTCTTCCCGGCGCGCGTAGATGGTCTTGGCGCCGGCGATGTTGGTTTCAAAGATCACGGCCGGCGTGGCGCCCACCACCTCGTATTCGAACAGCGTGGCCATGGGCGCCTGCACCATGGAGCCTTTCTTGGCGACGAAGGCTCCCGTGGTCTCGATGTCGAAGCGGACCTCGCCTTCCATCACCACCCACCAGATGCGCGTGTCGGGGCGGAGCTGCCGGGGGATGCGGGTGCCGGGGGCGGCCACGATGTACTCGCTGCGCAGGTGCTCATCGTTGACGATCACCTGCCGCCAGTTGGTGGCGCCCTTGTGCTTCGCGGCCAGGTCTTTCCAGCGGGTGATGGGTTTGTGCGGCGGCAGGTAGCGGGAGGCGCCTTTGGGGGCCCAGAGTTCCTGGGCGGGGAGGGCGCCGGCAGCGGCGGCCACAAGCAGCGTGGCGGCGGTGGTGCGGAGCATGGTGAGCATCATGATAGCAACTGGTACAATGCCCTTTATGTTCCAGGGTCTTGAACACACCGCCATTGCCTCGGCCGATCCGGGCAAGCTGGCTCAGTGGTACGCCGATCACCTCGACTTCCACATCAACTTCACGTACGCGGGCAACTATTTCGTCCGCGCCGCCAACGGGTCGATGCTGGAGATCATTCCGTCGGAAGGGGAGCGGCCGGAGAACAGGATGAAGACGCCGGGCATCCGGCATCTGGCCATCATTCCGGACGACTTTGACGCGGCGGAAGCGCAGTTGCGCGCTAAAGGCGTGAAGTTCCTGGGTGACGCGTTCAACAACCAGGGCAACCGGCTGGTGTTCTTTGAAGACGGCGAAGGCAACATCCTGCATCTGATCGCACGCGAGAAACCGCTTCCGTAGAACCGGCTGCACAGCATGGTTCGCGGAGTCTTCAAGGTTTTCGAGTATCGCGACTTCCGCCTGATGTGGAGCAGTGCTCTCACATCCACGATCGGTACGTGGATGCAGAAGGGCGCGCAGGCGTGGCTGGTGTGGGAGATCTCGAAGTCCGAGTGGATCCTGGGGCTGGATGCGTTTCTGGGCGAGATTCCGATCTTCCTGTTCTCGCTGTTGGGCGGGGTGGCGGCGGACCGGTATGACCGGCGGTTCCTGCTGATCGCTTCGCAGCTTGTGCAGATGACGTCGGCGTTTTCGCTGGCGCTGCTGTTCAGCTTTGGCGTGCTGGCGCCCGGCGGACAGACGGTCTGGCCCATCCTGGCGCTCTCGTTTCTCACCGGGCTGGGGCAGGCGTTCGGCGGGCCGGCCTATCAGGCGCTGCTGCCGTCCATCGTGCGGCCGGAGAACGTGCAGAACGCCATTGCCTGGAACTCCATTCAGTTCAATATCTCGCGCGTCATCGGCCCGGTGCTGGGGATCTGGGCGCTGGAGTCTCTGGGAGCGCAGTGGTGCTTCTCGTTGAACGGGGTGAGCTTCGTGGCCGTGATCGGATCGCTGCTCATGGTGCGGCCGCTGTTTGTTCCTTCAAAGTCGGCCGATTCGGTGCTGGACAGCCTGAAGCAGGGGGTGGCGTTCATTCGCGGGCGTGAGGGCATGGTGCCGCTGATCGTGCTGGCGTTCACCATGACCACGCTGGGGATTCCGCTGCTGACCTTCCTGCCGGTGATCACGCAGAAGGTGCTGGGGCAGGGGTTGCATACCTATAAGCACCTGCTGGTGGTGACGGGTGTGGGGTCGGCCTTGGGGGCTCTGCTTCTGGCGGGGCTGAGTCACTTGAAGAAGAAGGGGCGGATCGCGCTCTCGCTGCTGATTGTGCTGGGCGGGCTGGTGACCGGGTTCGCGCTGTCGACTTCGTTATGGATGAGCTACGTGCTGCTGTTCTTCGCCAGCGCGACGCTGCTTTCGGTGTTCATCTTCGTGGCTTCGCTGGTGCAGACCATCACGACGAACGAGATGCGGGGCCGGGTGATGAGCATCTACAACGTGGCGTTCCGCGGGGGGAATCCGTTTGGAAGCCTGCTGAGCGGGTTCCTGATTCCGGTGTTCTCCATTCAGCATGTGCTGGTGCTGAACGGTATCCTATTGAGCGTGACCGGCGCGTACTTTCTCTTCATTCAACGCCGCATCGCGAGGCTGTGATGCGGGTGCTCTGCGTGCTGGCGGCGGGTGCGGGCCTGGCGTGCGCGCAGGCTCCGCGCGTGGAGCGGGATATTGCTTACGCGGAGCCGCGGAATGAGCGGCAGTTGCTGGACGTCCATGCCCCCCCGGGAGCCGCGGGAGCTCCCGTGGTGGTCTGGGTGCATGGGGGCGGCTGGATGCGCGGCAGCAAGGCCGAGGTGGACAGCAAGCCCTCCGCGTTCGTGGAGAAGGGCTATGTGTTCGTGGCGATGAACTACCGGTTCGTGCCGCAAGTGGCGATGGAAGACATTGTTCGCGACGTGGCGAAGTCCGTGGGTTGGGTGCACCGGAACATCGCGCGGTTTGGCGGCGACCCGGCGCGGCTGCTGCTGATGGGGCATTCGGCGGGGGCGCAGTTGGCGGCTCTGTTGGCCACGGACAGCCGGTACATCGAGGCGGAAGGCGTGCCGCGGCGCAGCCTGCGGGGCTGCGTGCCGGTGGATGGCGACACCTACGACGTGCCGCTGCAGGTGGCCACGGGGGAGGCCCGGCGCAAGAGCATGAAGCAGCAGCCGCCGAAGATGGGCCACGCGGCGAAGTTCGGGACCCGGGCGCAACAGCGCGAGTTGTCGGCGGTGAATCACGTGGCGCCGGACCGGGGCATTCCGCCGTTCCTGATCGTGCATGTGGCGGACCACACGGATGTGTCGGCGCAGGCGCACCGGCTGTGGGAGGCGCTGGACCGGGCGGGGATTCCCGCGGCGTTGCATGGCGCCGACGGCACCGATCACGTGAAGCTGGACAAGGATCTGGGCGTGGCGGGCGATGGGGCCACGGCCGCGGTGTTCGCGTTCGCGGAAAAGTACGGGCGATAGGCGGGTGGCATGGATCTGGATCTGACTGCGCAGGAAGTGGCGTTCCGGGACGAGGCGCGCGAGTGGCTGGCGGCGAACGTGCCGGCGGACTGGGCGGAGCGGCGGCGGCGCGATGAGCCGATGGAGGAGCGATTCGCGTACCTTCGACGCTGGCAGCGGCGGTGCTTCGATGCGGGCTGGGCGGGTGTGCACTGGCCGCGCGAGTACGGGGGGCGCGGGGCGACGCTGATCGAGCGGCTGATCGTGATTGAGGAGATGGCGCGGGTGGGCGCTCCGCATCTGCCGGGCGTGATTGGGCTGGAGATGGTGGGGCCGACGATCATCGCCTTCGGCACGGAGGCGCAGAAGCAGCGGTATCTGGCGAAGATCCTGAGCGGCGAGGAGATCTGGTGCCAGGGATTCTCGGAGCCGAATTCGGGCAGCGATCTGGCGAGCCTGCGCGCGGATGCCCGCCTCGATGGCGATCACTATGTGGTGAACGGGCAGAAGGTCTGGACCAGCTACGGCTGGGCGGCGGACTGGTGCGAGCTGCTGGTGCGCACCGACGCCGGCGCCGCGAGCCACAAGGGGCTGACGTGCCTGCTGGTGGACATGAAGAGCCCCGGCGTGACGGTGAAACCGCTTCGCCAGATGACCGGTGAGAGCGAGTTCGCCGAGTTGTTCTTCGAGAATGTCCGCGTGCCGGTGGAGAATGCCGTGGGGCAGGTGAATGACGGGTGGCGCGTGGCGCTGGGCACGCTGATGTACGAGCGGGCGACGCTGGGAGCGGGGATGCAGGTGACGTTCCGGCGGCAGTACGAGCGGCTGGCGGAGATTGCCCGTCAGACCGGAAAGTCCGGCGACGCGGTGCTGCGGCAGAAGCTGGCCCAGAGCCGGATGGAGATGGAGGTGATGCGCCTGGCGCAGATGCGGAGCGTGAGCCGGATTGTGAACGGCGGGGTGCCGGGTCCCGAGGGGTCGCTGCAGAAGATCCTGTGGAGCGAACTGAACCAGCGGCTGCAGCAGACGGCGATGGAAGTGCTGGGGGTGTACGGCCAACTGGCGGGCGGCGCCGAGGCGGTGGATGGCGGGCAGTGGGCGTACGCGTACCTGCGGGCGCGGGGCAACACGATTGAGGCCGGGACGTCGGAGATTCAGCGAAACATTATCGGGCATTTTGTTTTGGGCCTTCCGAGGAGCTACTGAGTGCGGTTCGACCTGAGCGACGAACAACAGTTGCTGCGGAGCGCGGCGCGGGAGTTCCTGACGAAAGAGCTGCCGATGGCGGAGGCACGGCGTCTGGCCGACAGCGGCGACCCGCATGACCGGCGGTTGTGGCGCGCGATGGCAGAGCAGGGCTGGACCGGGCTGGCGATTGCCGAGGCGCACGGGGGATGCGGGCTGGGTCTGGTGGATCTGGCCGTGTTGATGGAAGAGATGGGACGCGCGTTGCTGGGCGGTCCGTTCTTCGCATCGCCGGTGTTTGCCGGCACGATGCTGGAGGCGGCCGGGGCGTACGAGGAAGCAGCGCGCGTGGCCAGCGGCGAGCGTGTGGCGACGGTGGCGCTGGTGGAAGAGGGCGGCGTGTGGGAGCCCGAGAAGCTTGGCATGACCAGCGGGCTCGCCGGCCGGAAGCTGTTCGTGCAGGAGGCCGCGGCGGCGGACCTGCTTGTGGTGGCGGCGCGGGATGCGGTGGTGGTTGTGGAGCGCGGCGCGGCGGGCGTCGAGATGGGCGAGATGCCGGGGATGGACACGACGCGGCGTCTGAGTTGGGTGAAGCTGGCTGGGCCGGCGGGCAAGGTGGCGGCGCGCGGGGCGGCGGCGGTGGCGGCGATTGATCGCGCCATCGAGGTGGCGACGGCGGCTCTGTGCGCGGAGATGACGGGCGGGATGCAGCGGGTGCAGGATCTGGCTGTGCAGTACGCCAAGACGCGGAAGCAGTTCGGCCAGCCGATCGGCAAGTTTCAGGCGGTGCAGCATGCCTGCGCCGATATGTGGGTGATGACGGAGTGTTCCCGGGCGGCGGCTCTGTATGCGGCCTACGCCCTGGATCGCGGCACGGCTGATGCCCGGTTCGCCGTGAGCGTGGCGAAGGCGTATGCGAGCGACGCGTACCGGGAGTGCGGGAACCGCGGCATCCAGGTGCATGGCGGCATGGGTTTCACCTGGGACAACGACACTCATTACTATTACAAGCGCGCCAAGGCGAGCGAGGCCGCGCTGGGCGATGCGAACTATCACCGCGAGCGGATTGCGCGGTTGACTCTGGATGAACGAGGAGAGGGCAATGAGCCACGTGCATAGTCTGTTCGATCTGAAGGGGCGCGTGGCGCTGGTGACCGGCGGGTCGAGGGGCCTGGGCGAGGAGATGGCGGAGGGGCTGGGCGAGGCCGGCGCGTCGCTGTTCCTGCTGGCCCGCCGGGCGCAGTGGCTGGAGCCCACGATTGCTGGTTTCCGGTCGCGCGGCATTCCGTGCGAGGGCATGGTTTGCGACGTGTCGAAGGCGGAGGATGCGCAGGCGGCGGTGGAAGGCGCGGTGGCGGCGTTCGGGTCGCTGGATATCCTGGTGAACAATGCCGGGGTGAGCTGGGGCGCTCCGGCGGAAGAGATGCCCTTGGATAAGTGGCGCATGGTGATTGATATCAACCTGACGGGTGCCTTTCTTTTCTGCCAAGCCGCCGCGCGGGTGATGCTGCCGAGGAAGTTCGGGCGGATCATCAACATCGCGTCGGTGGCGGGTTTGAACGCAAGCATGCCGGAGGGCCCGTCGTTTGCCGGGTATGCGGCATCGAAGGGCGGTCTGATGGCGCTGACGCGCGAACTGGCGGCGAAGTGGGCGCCGCACAATGTGCGCGTGAACGCGATTGCGCCCGGCTTTTTCCCGTCGCGGCTGGCCGATGCACTGATCGAACGGAGCCGGGCCTACATTGAGGGTTCGACGCCGATGGGCCGTGTGGGCCGGGCGGGCGAACTGAAGGGCGTGGCCCTGTTTCTGGCTTCGGACGCTTCGAACTACATGACCGGTCAGACGCTGGTGGTGGACGGCGGCGCGACCATCGTTTGAGACCGCCCGGCGGGCGGGCACACTTCGGGTGCCGGCGCGGCAAGCTTACGTTGATTTGAGGCGCTGGTGTCCGGTTGACGGCTCCTTTCTCCCGGTTTTCCTGAGGCTCCGGGGACCTTTCGAGTTACTGTGTTTCGCAGTTCTGTGAAACGAACCCAGGGTTCATTTCGCGCATGGTCTGAAGTGTTTCCAGAAAGCGGCGGTGGCCGCGTTCGATGGATTCACGCTCGCGGCGGATGTAGTTGCCGCGCTGGGTGTCGGCGAGGTTTTCGATGACGCTGGCGAGGAGTTCCTGGTGGGTGGGGAGCGGCGGCGGCTCCGGCGGCGGGGCTCCTTTTTCCTCGGTGGCGTCGTCGTCGAACTCCTCGTCTTCGTTGGCTTCGATGCCTTCGTAGATGTCGAGTTCGTAGTTGTGGACCATGCCGCGGTGGCCGATGAGGCGTTTGCGTTCGCGGCGGTAGAGGTCTTCGATGAGGGCTCCTTCGGCGCGCTGGAGGCGGGTGAGGCGCCAGAGGTTGACGGCTTCACGCTCGATGAGAAGCGCCTCGGCGCCGGTCTGGGGGTTGTAGTGCCCGGTGAGGAGGTGGAGGAGTTGGTCGAAGTCCTCCCGGGATTCCCAGGAGAGGACGGCGGACTTAGCCCGTTTTTCTCACGGGAAGTGTAGCGGAAAGCCGCATTCTCTGGCATATTAATCAGACCGTTGGTTAGTAGACATTGAGTTCAACCTGCGGCGTACACGGTGTCCTTGGTCAGGAAGAACATTTTGATAGTCCAGGGCAGGCGTTGCAGGGATCGTAGGCGCGCCAGGACGGCGCACTTGAGGTCGTCCGCTTGGCGCAGCAACATCCGCCCGATTCCGTGGTTCTTCACGTAGTTCCACACCTGCTCA